>NZ_JBEPLA010000007.1:0-340141 GCF_040545035.1 Methylobacterium sp. 1973 | reverse complement strand
GATCTGGCGCGGGACCACGAGGTCCTGCTGACGATCGAGGAGGGCTCGCGGGGCGGGTTCGGCGCGATGGTGCTGCACCTGCTGTCGGAGACGGGGGCGCTGGACGCGGGCGGGGTCCGGGTGCGGACGCTGACGCTGCCGGACACCTACCAGGACCACGACAGCCCCGAGAAGATGTACGCCGAAGCCGGCCTCGACGCCAAAGCCATCGTCAAGGCGGTCCTCGATGCCCTGCCGGCGGCGTCCGGCAAGGCGGAGCCGGCCAGCAACGTGGTGAGCGTGCGCCGCCGTCCCCGCTGATCGCGCGTTTCGCGACGGCGCTCCGCCCCGCGCACCGCGTCCTGAGGGGCCGGAGCAGAGCGCAGGCCCCGAAGGCGCCTTCCGGAGGTCGCGCGATCTCCGGAGGGCGCCTGCGAGGCGGCTCCGCCGCACCCCAGGATGAGGGTGCGGCAGGGCGAACCCGCCTCCCTAGCCCAGCGCCTGCGCCACCGCCTTGCCGCAGGCCTGCGTGTCGGCGTTGCCGCCGAGGTCGCGGGTGCGCAGGGTCCGCTCGGACAGTACCCGTTCGATCCCGCTGACGATCTCCCGGGCGGCTTCGTGCTCGCCGAGATGCTCCAGCATCATCGCCCCCGACCAGATCTGACCGATCGGGTTGGCGATCCCCTGGCCGGCGATGTCCGGCGCCGAGCCGTGGACCGGCTCGAACACGGACGGGTGCACCCGCTCCGGGTTGATGTTGCCCGACGGCGCGATGCCGATCGTGCCCGTGCAGGCCGGGCCCAGATCCGACAGGATGTCGCCGAACAGGTTGGAGGCCACCACCACGTCGAACCGGTCCGGGTTCAGGACGAAATGCGCGGTCAGGATGTCGATGTGGTACTGGTCCCACCGGACGTCCGGATAGGACTCGGCCACCGCCTTCACCCGCTCGTCCCAGTACGGCATGGTGATCGAGATGCCGTTCGACTTCGTGGCCGAGGTCAGGTGCTTCTTCGGGCGCTTCTGGGCCAGCTCGAAGGCGAATTTCAGGATCCGATCGGTCCCGTGGCGGGTCATGATCGTCTCCTGCAGGGCGAATTCCCGGTCGGTGCCGGCGAACATCCGGCCGCCCGCGTTCGAGTACTCGCCCTCGGTGTTCTCGCGGACCACCCAGAAGTCGATATCGCCCGGCTTGCGGTCCGCCAGCGGGCACTTCACCCCCGGCATCAGCCGCACCGGGCGCAGGTTGGCGTACTGGTCGAATTCCCGCCGGAACAGGATCAGGGAGCCCCAGAGCGAGATGTGGTCCGGCACGCGCTCGGGCATGCCGACGGCGCCGAAATAGATCGCGTCGTGGGTCTCGATCTGCGCCTTCCAATCCTCCGGCATCATCCGGCCGTGCTGCTCGTAGTAGTCGCAGCTCGCGAAATCGAACCAGTCGAGCTGGAGCGAGAAGCCGTGACGCCTGGCCGCCTGCTCCAGCACGCGCACACCCTCCGGCACCACCTCCTTGCCGATACCGTCGCCGGGAATGACGGCGATGCGGTAGCGGCGGGACGGGCTGTTCGGGTGGCTGGGTTTTTCTTGGCCGGGCATGTGTCCTCCACGCATGTCGGAGATCGGGCTTTTGCGGAGCCCGGGTCGGAGATGTCAGGGTGATTGTTGCACCCGGGCGTGCGGTCAACACGCCGGCCTGACAATCAGTCGGTTTCGCCCGCCATCGCCCGGCGCTGGCGGTCGAGTTCCTCGCTGTAGCGCTTCAGCGTGTGGCTCTCGGTGAGCAGGCCCAGCACCTTGCGGCTCTCGGCACTCTCGACGACTGCGAGCGCCTCGCTCTCCGTGCGGTCGAAGGCGGCGGCGGCGTCCTTGGCGTTCATGCCCGGCGTGAGGAAATCGTCCCCATGGAGGAGCAGGTCGGCGAGCACGGGCTGCGCGTCGGCGCCGGAATCCCGGGACGCCGCGTGCGCCTCGGGCACGTTCACGATGCCGGCATAGCGCCCGCCCCCGTCCACGGCGATCACCCGAGAGGGCGAGCCGAGGGGATGGGCACGCAGGAAGGTGGGCAGCGGCGTATCCACCGCCACGGTCCCGGGATTGCGGCGCATCAGCCGGCCGACGGTGAGCGAGCGGATCCAGCCGACATCGTGGGGGCTGCGGATGCTCTCGCCGCGCAGGTGGAAGCGCCAGGTGGCGAAGGAGTAGCCGAAGGTCTTGCGCACGGTGAGCGAGGACGCGATCACCGCCGCCAGCACGACGCCGGTGATCGGCAGGCTGCCGGTGACCTCCAGCGCCAGGAACGTCATGGTCAGCGGGCCGCCGATGATCGCCACGGCCAGGGCGCTCATGCCGATCACCGCGTAGGCCAGGGGCGTGAGGCCGAAATCCGCGAGCGGCGGCACCAGGACGGGGGCGAGGGCGGCGAACAGCTTGCCGGCGATGGCGCCCAGGAACAGGGACGCGAAGAACAGACCGCCCCGGAACCCCGAGCCGATCGAGATCGCCGACGCCACCGCCTTGGCGGCGAACAGCCCGGCCAGGGCGGCGATGCCGTGTCCCTGCCCCTCGGCGGCGAAATGCATGTGCAGGGCGCCGTGACCGCCCGAGAGCACCTGCGGCGTTGCCAGCAGCGCCAGCGCGCCGACGCACAGCCCCCCGAAGGCGGGCGCCGCCACCCGCGGGACGCCCGAGGCCTGGACGAGGCGCTCGACCAGGGTGACCCCGCGCATGATCAGGATGCCGAGGCCCGCACAGACCAGCCCGAGGGCGAGGCTCGGCAGGATCTCCAGGCTGGTGACGTGCGAGGTCGTGACCGCCTGCATGTCTCCGAGATCGACGAGCGGCTGGGCCTCGATCAGCGACCGGGAGATCAGGTTGCCGCACAGGGCCGCGACGATCACGGGCGTCAGGGTGGCGATGGAGTAGGTGCCGATGATCAGCTCGAAGGCGTAGAAGGCGCCGGCGAGCGGCGCGCCGAAGCCGGCCGCGATGGCCCCGGCCGCACCGCAGCCCACCAGGGTGCGCAGGTCGCTGCGCCGCACCTCGAAGGCGATGCCGAGCCGCGAGGCGAGGCCGGAGGCGATCTGTGTGTAGCCGGCTTCGAGCCCCACCGAGGCGCCGGACCCGTTCGAGATGACGTTCTGGAGTGCGAGGTAGAGGCTGTCGCGCAGGGACATCCGGCCGCCATGCAGGGCGTTCGCCTCGATCGGGTCGATGGCGGGACGCTTGCGCGGGCCGCGGACGTAGTTGGCGGCGACGATCAGCAGGCCGAGCACGCCGCCGCCCAGGCAGGGGCCCACGAGGAGGAGCACCGGCGACACGGCATCGACGGCGCTGAGGCGCGCCCCCGCGGGCAGCTGGTAGAGCCCCTCGCGCAGGGTCTGGGTGATCCAGGTCATGGCGGAGACCGCCACGCCGGCGACGCAGCCCACCAGGGTCGCCAGGGCGACGAGGCCGCCCTCGCTCCGGCGAACGAGGCTGCGCAGCCGTCCGGGGGCCTGGATGAGGCCGATCCCGGCCCAACGGCGACGGGTCCGCCGGCTCGGCCGGACGGCCGATCGGGCCGGGACGTCGGCCGATCCGTCGCCGGGCGCCCTGCCCCCGCCGGCGCCCGCTGGCTGTCGCGCGCTCACGGTCCGCCTCTTCGCCTCCGGTCGGTTCGACTGGCGGGGCCGACGCGTCGACCCCGCCGTCGCAATTACAGCCGGGGTCGATCCCGTTGCAAACGGGCGCGTGCCGCAGGAGGGCTGCCGGCCCGGCGCGGGGGAGCCCGACGGCGCTATCCACGGAGTCGAAATCCCGTGCACACATCGCCTTGAAAACTGCCGCGGCCCACGATACACCCCGCGCCAGTGCCGCCGTAGCTCAGTTGGTTAGAGCACCAGATTGTGGATCTGGGGGTCCCCCGTTCGAGCCGGGGCGGTGGTACCATTCATTCAGTTCGACAGCGCAAGGGGTTGGCGGATCGCCGGCCCCTTTTGCTTGGTGGGATGCGTCCGGCGCCTCCCGGATCCGGCGTTCTCGCCGGACGAGCGTCTCGGGACGACCGCACAGCCCGGGCGATCCCGGCGGTCTCAGGCGTGGTTGGGCGCGGCGTGCGGGAGATCGTCCACCGCGCGCCGCGGATGGCCTAGCGCGACGGCGGATGCGGGGCGAGCTGGCCCGGGATGGACGCCATGGTGCAGCGGCAGCAGCCCGGCCTCGCATCACCCTCGAGGCGCCCCAGGCCGTCGGGAGAGTGGGGCACCCCCGCCCTCCGACCGGCAGCGGTGGCGACCACAGCCCGCGTCGGATATCGCTCGTCCGATCGGCCTCGCGGGCGCGCCTGCCGGATCGGACGGGCGCCGGATCGCGCGGTCGCCGGCCCCGGTGAGCCGACGGCCGATGGTCCGGCATGCCCAATCCGGCAGGCAGGGAGCCGCAGCACCACATGAGCGGACCGGACGTCCGACCGAACCCGTTCCGGCGTGCGCGCCCCATGCGAGATCCGAACCGATGCCCCTGATCGATCCCGCTCGCTCGCTTCTCCTGATTATCGACGTTCAGGTCCGGCTGATGCCGGTGATCGCCGACGGAGCCGGAATCCTGGCCAATACGGGCCGCCTCGCCGCCGCCGCGCATCGCCTCGACGTCCCGATCCTGGTCACCGAGCAGAATGCCGGTGGCCTCGGCCCCACCGTGCCGGAACTGGCGCCCGAGCCCGGGACGGCCTTCCCCAAGATGAGCTTCAGTGCCACCCGGGCGCCGGGCTTCCTCGAGCGGCTGCCCGCGGATCGGGACCTCGTGGTCACCGGCTGCGAGTCGCATATCTGCGTGCTGCAGACTGTTCTCGGGCTTCTCGAGGCCGGGCGCCGCGCCTGCGTGGTGTGCGATGCCGTGGGTTCGCGGCAGACGGAGAGCCGGGCGGCCGCGCTCACCCGGATGGCCGCCCACGGGGCCGAGATCGTCACCACCGAGATGGTGGTGTTCGAGTGGCTCGGCACGGCGCGCCACCCGCGGTTCCGCGAGATCATGACGCTCATCAAGTAGGCGCCGGCGCGGCTCCCGGCCCGCCGAGCCGGCATCCCCTTCGACGGTAAGCGGCCTAGGGACCGTCCAGGGCCGCACGGGTCTGCGCGTCGGGACCGATATCGTCGGCGCCGTTCATGCCCAGAACCTCGATTAGGCGCATCCGGGCGCGGCTGACCCGGCTCTTGATCGTGCCGACGGCGACGCCGCAGATCGCCGCGGCCTCCTCGTAGGTGAAGCTCTGGGCGCCGACCAGGACCAGCGCCTCGCGCTGAGCCGGCGGCAGACGGTTCAGAGCGCTCTGGAACTGCGCCATCTCCATCCGGATCTCCTGCTCCGGGAGGGCGCTGAGCCGCCCGGCATGCACGCCGTCGGCATCCTCAACCTCGCGCTTGCGCTTGCGCTGCTCGGAATAGAACAGGTTCCGCAGGATCGTGAACAGCCACGCGGTCAGGTTGGTCCCGCGGCGGAAGCTGGCGGCGTTGATCCACGCGCGCACCAGCGTGTCCTGCACGAGATCGTCCGAGCGGTCGAGGTCGTAGGTCAGCGAGAACGCGAAGGCCCGCAGGGCCGGGATCGCGCCCAGAAGGAGGTCGCGCATCTCGGCATCGGCCCCTACGGGCGCCGGACCGGATCCGCTCCCCGCGGGGGCGGCTTGCAGCATCAGGGTCATTGCGAGGCCTCCGTGTCGGAGCAGGCGGCGAGGTCGTCGAGCAGCGTCCGGAGCCGGTCCGGAATCGGCAGCGCCAGCACCCCGGCGTAGTGCAGGCGCAGGCCGCGCCCGATCCGGTCCCGCGCCGCGCCGTCGATCGAACGACCGGGCGCACCGGCCCGCCGCGCCGGGCGCGGCCCGACCGCGGCGCATCCCTCGGTCGCATCCGGCGCTCCGGCGGAGCCCGCCCTCGCCCGATCGTCCTCGTTCCCTGACATGGTCGCGCCCCCTGCCGTGCCCGATGCGGCCCCGGAGGCCCGGCCTCCGCCGGACCGGTCTCGGCGCGGCGGAGACGCATCTCATCGCTGTCCGGCAGGGCTGGTAGGCGCGACGGATTTAATCGGCTCTGAACTGCGCATTCATCTAATTTTAATTATCAAATGGCCCAGCTTGGGCCGAATTTTCAGGATATATACTCAGTTACAATTCAGAAATACTTGTTTTCAGCTTGGCTGTACCGAGGATGCGCGGAGGCACCTGAACGGACGCTGACCGCGCTCCGGGCCGCCTGTCCGACCGGGCGCGGTCTCGCTCCTCCCGAAGCCGAACGGGCCGCGACCAGACCCGTCCTGGCGCGCGCCGCGCGCGGGTGCGTCGACGGCAGACCCGATCCCGGGCTCCTTCCAGGGGGAGGCGATTCGGAGGGGTGCTGTCCCGACCGCTGCGTGAGGAAAGCGGTCGCCGCGCTCCGGGAGCAGGCCCAACCCACTCTGATCGTGCGGAAAACGTCTGGTGCCGGTGGAGAGGATCGAACTCCCGACCTTCGGTTTACAAAACCGCTGCACTACCGCTGTGCTACACCGGCTCGCGAGACGCTTGCTACCAGCCGCCGTGCCGCCGCTCAACCCGAGGGGCGCGAAGAATTGCGGCGGCCCGCCTCATTGGCCCGAGCGGCGGATCAGGCGCTTGAAGCGCTGGTCCGCGGTATCGAGGCGGTCGGCGATGCCGCGGCGGATGCACTTCCCAACGGAATCGCCGGCGTAGAAGCCGACCGTCTGGTCCTGGTATCGGCAGGCCTGGATCGGCGGCCAGGCCACCACCCCCGCGACGACCAGGAGCACGACCAGGCTGTCGACGACGAGCCAGCCCTTCCAGCCGAGCCGGAGACGGCGCCCCCGTTCGGGTGCCCGGCTCCCGCGGGGGGGACGGTTCGCCGCTTCGGGGCCGACCCGTGCCATGCGGGCGCGGAACTTCGCCTCCTCGAGGGCATCGGACGCACCTTCGGACGCGGCGGGAAGAAGCGGGCGGCTGGACATGGCGGACTCACGGGGAGCGGAGCAGAGCGCGGCGGCGCGACACGCCGAAGGTTCAGTTGATGAGCCGCTTCAGGAGGGCGAGGTTGTCCTGGATCGAGAGGACGCTGCCGAGCATCTCGTTGCGGGCGCAGGCACCGGCCCCGACGAGGCCGAGCCAGCCCGCCGCCGGACGGCCGCTGCAATCGGCGAAGCTGCCATACAGGAACAGCGCCGCCGGCACCGCAAGCACGGAAATCTTGACCAGCGAAGACAGCCGCCCGAAAAAGCCCTTGCGTGCCCGCTGCGGCTCGTCCCGATCCGCCCGCCAGGTCGCATCGTCCGGCTCCCAGGCATAGCGGTCCGCTTGATAGGCTGCCGCGTCGATGTCCCGGTCCCGGCGATACATGGCGAGGGCGTACTCGGTCTGATCCAGTCGGGAGCAGATTGGCACGCCTTCGTGAAGCTCAACCTAAGGGAAATGTTTAAGTTCGTCTGAACGGGTGGACTGTCCCGCCGGGCCGGTCGCCTCAGGCCGCCAGCGCCCGCTTCACCGTGGCGCGCAGATCCGCCAGGGAGAAGGGCTTGGTCAGGACATCGGTGACGATGGCATCGAGCCCCCGCGCGCGCTCGCGCTGATCGGCGAAGCCGGTCATCAGCAGGATGGTCAGGTCGGGGAAATCGCGCTTGGCCGCCAGGGCCAGCGCGATGCCGTCCATGAGCGGCATGCGGATATCGGTGAGCATCAGATCGAAGCCGCCGTCGGCCTCGTTGAGGCGATCGAGCCCGTCACTGCCATCGCTGGCCGTGACGACCGCATGGCCGTCGATCTCCAGCCCCCGCTTGAGGAAGCCCCGGACGGTCTCTTCGTCATCCACCAGGAGGATGCGCGCCATGTGGTCCCGTGATCGTCCCCGAAGCCCGCGAGCGCCCCGTCGCGATGATGCGGACGCCCAAACGTCGACAGACACAGGCGAATTTGCCGCCTGTCAAGACGTCGCACGTCGAATCGTCAATCCTGCCGTGCAGCGCGGCGAAAATGCCGCGCCGCGGCGTCTCGGTCAGGCATCGAACAGATCCGGGCCGCCATCCCCGTAATCGACCACGCCCACGAAGGGCAACTGCCGGAAGGCATGCGCGGCATCCATGCCGTAGCCGACGACGAAGACATCGGGGCAGACGAAGCCGACGAAATCCGCGTCGATCGTCACGGCGCGCTTGCCGGGCTTCTCCAGCAGCACCGCGGTGAGGACGCGCCGGGCGCCGCGGGCCATCAGCAGGTCCTTGGCGAAGACGACGGTGCGGCCCGATTCCAGGATATCGTCCACGAGCAGCACATCCCGCCCGCGCACCTCGCTCTGCACGTCGCGCAGGATCTCGACCTGACCGCTGGACACGGTCCCCGTACGGTAGCTCGACAGGTGCACGAACTCGACCTGCGGCGCGAGGCCGACCCGGTGGAGCGACCGGAGCAGGTCGGCCGCGAACATGAAGCTTCCCTTGAGCACGGCCACGACGAGGAGGTCCTCGGGCCCGGCAGCCAAAATCTCCTGGGCGAGTTCATCGTTGCGCCTGGCGATGGCCGCCTCGTCGAACAGGGTCCGGACGCGCCGTTCAGGGGTGCTCATCACTCGTATCCCGAAGCCCGTTCGCGGGACGGGATCCGCCACCGCACTGGAGAGGGTCTTAGCGTCCCGGGCGCCGTCGGGAAACTCCGGATCCGAAACGACGGCGGGCCGACATCAAGTCGCGCCCGCAGGACCCGCCGACGCCGGGAGCGTCAGGCCTCGGTTCCCTGCCGGAACGGGCGGAGCAGGCGGGTGAGCCGGCGCCGGCGCGGCGCGGCCGCGCCGGCATGCCGCTCGGCCGTCACGTCCGGCAAGGGCTCCGGTCGGGGCTCCGGTCCGGACTCCAGCTCGGACTCCAGGTCCATCCTCTCCGGCGCCTCCGCGGGCTCGACATGCCGCACCTGTTCCAGGACGTCCGCCACGATGCGGGGAATGGGGCGCTCGTGCTCCTCCAGCAGCAGCGACGCGGTCCAGAGGCGGCTGGCATTCGCCAGCGGCAGCGTTCCCTGGGTCAGGCGCTCCATCAGCATCCGATCGGCCAGCGACGCCGCCAGCGCGCTCACGATCTCGAGTTGATCCTGCTGTGTCGTGCTGTTCATGGCAGTCTTCACGCTCAGACGATATTCAATTCATGCGGTCGAGAGCGTAGGCGGACAAATTTGGCAATTCTATAACTCACACCAGAACCGGGGAATGCCCGCGAACAAAACCAGAGGACAACGAAACGACACGCCTTCCGGTCCCCTGCAGGAGCTGGTGCGCTGGGCGGTGCTGGCGGGCCTGGCCTGAGCCGGCCTTGAGGCAGGTCAAGGCCGGGATCCGGATCGCGCCCCATCCTGGCGGTCCCGAACCCGGACCGGCACGCCGCCGACGAACCCGCCGATCCAGCCGCCGATACACCTCATGCCTGCCCTGACCGACCTCATCTACGTGGTGGACGACGACGCGGCCGTCCTCCACTCCACCCGCTTCCTCCTGGAAAGCGAGGGCCTCCGGGTCGAGACCTTCGCGGACGGACCGGAACTGCTGGCCGCCTTCCCGGGGCCGAGCCCGGCCTTCGTCCTCCTCGACCACGTCCTGCCGGGGCTCGACGGCCTGGAAGTCTGCGCCAGGCTCCACGACCTCGATGCCCGCGTGCCCGTGGTCCTGATCACCGGACACCCCAACCCCGCCATCCGCGCCCGGGCCCGCGCCGCCGGGATCCCGCTGGTCGACAAGCCCCTCGCCTTCGACGCGCTCCTCGGGCTCCTCGCCCCGGACGCCGCCCGAGACACCGCCCGAGACGCCGCCCGAGAGGCCGCCCGAGAGGCCGCCCCGGCGCCACGCCCCGCGCCCCTCCCCCAGCCGGCCTGACCACACCCGGCGGAAACCAGACCGGCCAGAGCGAAATACGGCGCGCATCGGGCCGGCGCGCGAACACCCGGCGGAGGGCGGAACGGGTCGGCTGATCGACCTGCGGCCCGTCCTGCCACCCCCATCATGCCGCCCCCGTCCTGCCCCCACCGCAGCAGAAGCCATCGAGACGGGCGCGCTCGGAATGGCGCGGCGGTCCGGCCCCTCAGGCCGCCTTGGACACCCCCTCGGCGGAGGCCGCCTCGACGACCTCGTGCGACAGCGTGCGCGCCTCCGCTTGGTAGTCGGCCATGCTTCTGGTCAGGAACGCCGTCTGAAGCTCGAACGCATCCTTGAGCGAGCCGCATCGGGTGAGCGCGGCCAGATGGTCCGCCTGGGCCTGGAGACGGCAGCCCGTGAAGCGCACCGTCTCCGTGGCGATGCGCAGCGGCAGATCGACGGCAAAGGCGCGCCAGGCGCCGAAGCCTGTACCCAGGCCGGCCTTGATGGACTCCATCGGGTCGGTGGACGACGGTGCCTGAAGAGGCGTCACGGTCTCAGAAGCCATCGGGATCTCCTGTCTCGACATCCGGGTCACGAATGAAGTTCCGGCACGATCCGCATTGATTCAGATCAATATCTCAAATCCAATACAACTATTCGCTCAGATATTATTGAGAAAAACCCGACCGGACAGGTCGGACGCCGCCGGACGCGCCGCCCCGCGACCCGATCCAAGGCTCGGCGCCAGCTCCGGATTTCTCGGGCATCGCAGGCCGCGGCCCGTCCGCGCCCGCGGCTCGGTCCTCGACCCCTTGCTCCAGTCGCGAAGGGAGAATCCGACGCGACGCGTCGACAGCCGGACCGAGCCCGCGATGCCCAACGGCTCCACCGTCGTCCGCAGCCCCGTCCCGGTCGGTGCGCCGGCATCGCGGGGGCCGGAATCTGGCGTGGTCGCGCCCCACGGGCCTGGGCCCGGCCCGGTTCGACGGGGACGGTTTGATCCAACGCAAGGCCCGCGAGCCAGGCGGGCCCTAGCTCGGCGGCGCGGACGAAGGCACCCTCGACATGGCCACGGCGGCGGTAGGCTCAAGCGGAACAGGATGGTCGGCCGCCGAGTGGGGGACGCGGGTGCGAAGGTGGCTGGCGGTCCTGCCGCTGGCGGGCCTCTGCGCGGGCCTCCTGGCGCAGGCGCTCGGGCGTCCGGATTTCGCGACGGCGGCCTGGGCGTTCGCAACCCTGGCGGTCCTGGCCGTCCTCCTGACGCAGGTCGTGACGAGCTTGGCGCGCGGCGATGTCGGGCTTGACCTCGTTGCCCTTCTCTCGATGGGCGGCGCCCTCCTCCTGGGTCAGACGCTGGCCGGTGCCGTCATCGCCCTGATGTACGCGGGCGGCCAGTCGCTGGAGGCCTATGCCACGGGCCGGGCCGGGGCGGCGATGACGGCGCTGATCGCGCGCCAGCCGCGCACAGCCCTGCGCGAGGAGGGCGGTGTGTTGCAGGAGGTCGCCCTCGCGGCGCTGGTCCCGGGGGACCGGATCCTGGTCCGTGTCGGTGACGTCGTGCCGGTGGACGGGTGGGTCGCGGCGGGCCGGGCGGTGCTCGACCGGTCGAGCCTGACCGGCGAGGCGCTTCCGGTCACCCTCAAGGCGAACGAGCCCGTGCTCAGCGGCACGGTGAATGCCGGCACGCCGTTCACCCTCTTGGCGGAGCGACCTGCGGCCGAGAGCACCTATGCCGGGATCGTCCGCCTGGTCGAGGCCGCCCGCGCCCAGAAGGCGCCGATGGCGCGGTTGGCGGACCGCTACGGGCTCGGATTCCTCGCTCTCACGCTGGCTTTGGCCGGCGGCGCCTGGGCCGCCACGGGCGACCCGATCCGGGCCCTGGCGGTGCTGGTCGTCGCCACGCCGTGCCCGCTGATCCTGGCGGTGCCCGTCGCCCTCGTCTCGGGACTGTCGCGCGCAGCCGGCATCGGCGTGCTGATCAAGGGCGGCGGCGCGCTGGAGATGCTCGCCCAGGTGCGGGTCCTGGTGATCGACAAGACCGGCACCCTGACCCGCGGCTCCGCCCGACTCGCCGCCCTGCGAACCCTCGGCGCGCACGGGGAGGCCGAGGTCCTGCGCCTCGCGGCGTCCGTCGATCAGGCCTCGGGCCACCCGGTGGCGCGGGCCCTGGTCGAGGAGGCCCGGGGGCGCGGCCTGATCCTTCCGCAGCCCTCAATGGTCGCGGAATCCCCCGGCGAGGGGGCGAGCGGCCGGGTGGAGGGGCGGCTCGTCATCGTCGGAGGCGCGCGCCTGATGCGCCGGCACGGCATCGTCTTCCCGCCGGCGGCCGGCCCCCGACAGGCCGCGGCGGCGGCATCGACGGTCCTGGTCGCCGTCGACGGCACGCCGGCCGCGGTCCTGGACTTCGCGGACCCGCTGCGGACGGATGGCGGCCGGGCGCTCATGGACCTTCGCGCCTGCGGGATCACGCGCGTGGTGCTCGCGACCGGCGACCGGCGCGGCGTCGCCGAGGCGCTCGTCGCCGGCCTGCCCGTGGACGCCATCGTGGCCGACCTCGATCCGGCGGCCAAGACCGGCACCGTGGCCGCCGAGCGTCGGAACGGCCCCGTGATGATGGTGGGCGACGGGGTCAACGACGCGCCCGCGCTGGCGGCGGCCGATCTCGGCGTGGCCCTCGGCGCCCGGGGCGCGGCGGCGGCGGCCGAGGCGGCCGACGTCGTCCTGCTGGTGGACAGCCTGGCGCCGCTGCCGCAGGCGATCCACATCGCGAAGCGCGCCCGCGCCATCGCCCTCCAGAGCGTGTGGATCGGCCTCGGCCTGTCCCTCGCCGGCATGGTCGCGGCGGCGCTGGGCCATCTCTCGCCGCTTCAGGGGGCGCTCCTTCAGGAGGCCATCGACGTCGCGGTGATCCTCAACGCCATGCGCGTGCTCGGCGGCCCCCGGGACGGGCGCGAGCCGACGGCGGAGGCCGTGGGCCATCCCTGACGCCCGCCGGCAGCCGGCGGGCTTGCGCTGGATCAAGGTGGCCCCTCGCGGCTCCAGCGAGGTTCCCGCGTCGGCATCGACGCGGGCCGGAGCTGAGCCATGGACTACGCCAACATCCTCGTTTCCGCCGACCTCGGCGAAGCGGCGCTGGACCGGATGCGCCTCGCCGCCGGCCTCGCCCGGCGCTTCGCGGCGACGCTCACGGGCGCGGCGGCCCATCCGGTGCCGGCCCCCCTCCTGGTCCGCGATGTCTACGATGCCGTCGCGCAGGAGCAACGCAACACGGCACAGGTCCAAACCATCCTCGAACAGGCGCAGGCCCTGTTCCGGCGTGCCGGGACCGAGGGGATCGGCACGGACTGGCGCGCCGGCTTCGCGGACGCCGTCACGCACGTCATCGAGACGGCCCGCGCCGCGGACCTCGTGGTCCTGAGCCGGCGGGGACCGGGCGACGCGGATCCGGGACCACTCGGCGTGCCGCCCGGGCCCGTCCTCATGGAGGCCGGCAGGCCGGTCCTGGTGGTGCCGCCGGGGCTCGCGAGCCTGACGGGGTCGCGCATCGTTATCGCGTGGCGGGACGGTCCCGCAGCGCGGCGGGCCGTGTCGGCGGCTTTGCCATTCCTGCGGGCGGCGGACCGGGTCCACGTGGCGACCGTCGGCGCCGATGCCCGGCCCGACGGTGCGGACGACGTGGCCGGCCACCTCGCGCGGCACGGCGCGCACGTCGCCGTCCATCACCTGCAAACGGAGGAGGATGCCGGCTCGGAGATCCTGCGGTTCGCCCTGCGGCAGGATGCGGATCTGATCGTCACGGGCGCCTACGGCCATTCCCGGTTGCGGGAATGGATGTTCGGCGGCGTCACGCGCGATCTCCTCGAGCGCTCCCCACGCTGCTGCCTGATGAGCCACTGAGCCCGCGCTTCGTCGGGGCCGCCGTTCGCAGGCTGGACGAGCGCTTCCCGATCGCGGGCGTCGAACGGCACCATCCCGCGGCGCCCGCGTTCCGGTCCGATCCGTGCGACGAGGCCAGGCTCGCCGGCCCGGACGCGTCAGGGTCGCGCTGGGCGGCGGCAGGGAGGCAGAGCCATGGACAGTCGGCTTCTCTACGTCAGCCGGCGGACATCCTCCGAGGCCGACGTCCGGAACATCGTCGAGACGTCTCTGTCCCGGAACGCCCGGCTCCGGGTCACGGGAGCCCTCGTGGCGTCGCGCACCCGGTTCGCGCAGATCCTGGAGGGGCCGCGTCCCGCGGTCGATGCCCTGATGGACAGCATCCGTCGCGACCCGCGCCATACGGAGGTGGCGGTGCTGCTGTACGACGACATCGACCGGCGGCGCTTCGCCGACTGGAGCCTCGCCTATTCCGGCGCCTCCGTTTACGTCGACAGGCTGATCGCAGCCCTGACCGCGCGTGCCCCGGCGCAGCCGGACCCGGCCGACCTGCGCCGCCTGATCCAGGCCATCGAGGAACTCGCGCGGGCCCGGCTCTGACACCGCCGCACGGGCCGGGGAGCCGACGGCGCCCGCGGAGCCGTCATTCGACGAAGCCCCAGCCGGCCTCGAGGGCGCGGCGCTCCTCCTCGGTCAACGGGTTGGCCCAATCGGGCGCGTTCGGCGCCCGCACCGGCGGCACCGCCTCGACGGGTTCGGGGCGCACCGGCGGCACCGCCTCCGCGGCTTCGGGGCGCGCCGGGGCGCCACGGGGCGGCGGCTCACGCTTGCGCGTCGGCCCGGTGGTCGTGCCGCTCCGGGCTGTTGGTCGCTTGCGCATCGCCGACCCCCTAGGTTCAATGGGACAGGAACAGCGGCACGGGACAGTTCCGCAGGAGCGAGCGGGTGACGCCGCCCAGGAAGAACTCCCGCTTGGGAGAATGCCGGTAGGCTCCCATCACGACCAGGTCGGCGCGGAACAGGCCGGCCTGGCTGCGCAGGGTCTCGGCGATGCCGTCCCCCTTCGGCAGGTCGTTGACGACGACGTTCACGCCGTGCCGCGCGAGGTGGGGCGCGAACTCGGCCCCGGGGACGGCCTCGTGGATCTCCGCGTCGTCGCAGACCGAGACGACCTCGATCGCTTCGGCGGCGCGCAGGAACGGCAGGGCATCGTTGGCGGCCCGGGCCGCCTGCGCGCTGCCGTCCCAGGCGACGATGATCCGCCGTGCGGCGAAGACGTCGCAGCCCGGCGGCACCGCGATGACCGGCCGCCCGCTCTCGAAGAGCGCCCGCTCGATGGTCTCGCGATCGAGGTCGAACCGTCGCGGTCCCGCGTCCAGGACCGTGAGGTCGTGCAGGCGCGCCTGCGTGGCCAGCCGGGTCACGACGTCCGGGTAGGTCAGCCCCGGCGCCTCCGTCGTGCAGACAACGCCGACCTGGGCCGCATCGCCGGCCGCACGCTCCGCGATGGAGCGCGCCAGCGCGTCGAGACGGCGGTCCACGAGGGCCTCGCCCACGTAGTCGAACTCGCCGAGCCACGCGTCGTCGCCCGTGAGGCGCCAGGAGGCCGACTGCACGGTGAGGTGCGCATTGGCCGCCTTGGCCAGCGTCAGCCCGTAGCCGATCGCCGCGATGGGGGGATCGAACTCACCCTCCACGGTCGTGCCGACGAGGACGTCGCGAATGCCCGCGAGTGGGGAGCGGGAGGGGCTGGACATGGAGCGTCTCCGATTCGTGCCGGCCCCATGGTTCGTCCCGTCGCGGCTGGGCAGCCTTGATCCACCTCAAGCGGCCCACGATGCGGAGTGTTCAATTTCGCACATTCGCCCGACGGGATCGTCTATATTCGACCAACAACACTGCCGAAAGGCTGTTCACTGATTCCAAAATGCAGTAATTTTTGGTTGTCATGGCGCAACCGATTGGAAGTTCGGGACGGATGCGTTTTCATCGTCGCGGCCCGCAGGACCTCTCCGGGTGCAAGCGATGACGAACCCCGTCGACGCGCCCGGCCACCCTCGCGACGATGCCACCGCTCAGACCGGCGACGACCTGCGGTTGACGCTCGACGAGGTGGGCATCTGCATCTGGTCGCTGGACATCGTGACCGGTCGCGCCACGGTGTCGCCGACCTGTGCCCGCCTGTTCGGCGTCCCGGCCGAACGATTGACCACCTTCGCCGCCTCACAGGCCCTCGTGCATCCGGAGGACCGTCCAGCCCGCGCGGAGGCCATCGAGAGAGCCGTGCGGGAGGGGGGCAGCTACGAGGTCGATTACCGCGTCCTGCGCCCCGACGGGCATGTCTGCTGGCTGCGCTCGCGCGGCCGGGTGCAACTCGACCCGGAACGCAGCCCCTTCCGGCTCCGCGGGGTCGTGCTCAATATCGACGAGCAGAAGCGGGCCGAGGTCGACCTGCGGGCCCGCGAGGCTCACCTGCGCTCGATCCTCGACACCGTGCCGGAGGCCATGGTCGTCATCGACGAGGCAGGCCGGATCCATTGGTTCAGCGCGGCGGCCGAGCGTCTCTTCGGCTACGCGGCCGACGAGGCGGTCGGTCGGAACGTCCGCATCCTGATGCCGGAGCCGATGCGGAGCGAGCACGACGCCTACCTCGACCGCTACCGGCGGACCGGCGAGCGCCGCATCATCGGCACCAACAGGGTCGTGACCGGCCTGAGGCGGGACGGCTCCACCTTCCCGATGGAGCTGGCCATCGGCGAGATGCGCGCGGGCGAGCAGGTCTTCTTCACCGGGTTCATCAACGACCTGACCGAGCAACGCCGCACGCAGGCCCGTCTCGAGGAACTCCAGGCGGAGCTGGTCCACATGTCCCGCCTCAGCGAGATGGGCGAGATGGCTTCGACGCTGGCCCACGAGTTGAACCAGCCGCTCGGGGCCATCAGCAACTATACCAAGGGCTGCAAGCGCCTTCTGGCGCATCCCAGTCCCGAGAACGTCGCCAAGACGGTGGAGGTGCTCGATAAGGCCGCGGAGCAGGCCTTGCGGGCGGGACAGATCATCCGGCGCCTGCGCGAGTTCGTCACCCGCGGCGAGACCGAGAAGCGGGTCGAGCCCGTCGCGAGCCTGATCGAGGAGGCCAGCACGCTGGCCCTGGTCGGGGCCCGGGAGCAAGGCGTTGTCGCGCGCGTGCACGTGGATCCGAGGGTCACGTCCGTCCTGGCCGACCGCGTTCAGGTTCAGCAGGTCCTGATCAACCTGATGCGCAACGCCCGCGAGGCCATGCAGCAGGGGCACCGGCGCGAATTGCGCGTCGAGGCCTGCCCCGCGGGAACGGACCACGTCGAGATTGCCGTCGTGGACACCGGGCCGGGCATCTCGGACGCGGTGGCGGACCGGCTGTTCCAACCCTTCGTCACCACCAAGGCGAGCGGGATGGGCGTCGGGCTCTCGATCTGCCGCACCATCGTCGAGGCTCATGGCGGCCGCCTATGGGTCGAGCGCAACGAGGCCGGCGGGGCAACCTTCCGGCTGACGCTGCCGGCCGCGCACGATGGAGACCTCGGTCATGCCAGCTAGCCTTGTGCACGTGGTCGACGACGACCCGGCCATGCGGGACTCGGTCGGCTTCCTGCTCGGCACCGAAGGCTTCGAGGTGCGGCTCTACGAGACTGCGACCGACTTTCTCCAACGGCTCGTCGAGCCGGCAGCGGGCTGCGTCCTGACCGATATCCGCATGCCCGGTCTCAACGGCCTGGAGTTGCTCCGCCGCCTGCGGGCATCCGGCCACAAGCTTCCGGTTATCATGATGACCGGGCACGGGGACGTCCCGCTCGCGGTGGAGGCGATGAAGCTCGGCGCCTGCGACTTCATCGAGAAGCCGTTCGACGACGAGGCCCTCCTGCAGGCGCTGCGCTCCGCCCTGGAACGCAACGGCGCGGCCGAGGCGGTGGATCCGACGCTGCGGGAGTTCGTCCGGCGGGTCGGCACCCTGAGCGAGCGCGAGCGGCAGGTCCTCGACCAGCTGGTCGCCGGCGGCACCAGCAAGGAGATCGGCCGCACGCTCGACATCAGTCCGCGCACCGTCGAGATCTACCGGGCGAAGCTTATGGCCAAGACGCAGGCCGGCACCCTGCAGGAGCTGGTGCGCTGGGCGGTGCTGGCGGGCCTGGCCTGAGCCGGCCTTGAGGCAGGTCAAGGCCGGGATCCGGATCGCGCCCCATCCTGGCGGTCCCGAACCCGGACCGGCACCCCGCCGACGAACCTGCCGATCCAGCCGCCGATCCAGCCGCCGATACACCTCATGCCTGCCCTGACCGACCTCATCTACGTGGTGGACGACGACGCGGCCGTCCTCCACTCCACCCGCTTCCTCCTGGAAAGCGAGGGCCTCCGGGTCGAGACCTTCGCGGACGGACCGGAACTGCTGGCCGCCTTCCCGGGGCCGAGCCCGGCCTTCGTCCTCCTCGACCACGTCCTGCCGGGGCTCGACGGCCTGGAAGTCTGCGCCAGGCTCCACGACCTCGATGCCCGCGTGCCCGTGGTCCTGATCACCGGACACCCCGACCCCGCCATCCGCGCCCGGGCTCGCGCCGCCGGGATCCCGCTGGTCGACAAGCCCCTCGCCTTCGACGCGCTCCTCGGGCTCCTCGCCCCGGACGCCGCCCGAGACGCCGCCCGAGACGCCGCCCGAGAGGCCGCCCGAGAGGCCGCCCCAGCGCCACGCCCCGCGCCCCTCCCCCAGCCGGCCTGACCACACCCGACGGAAACCAGATCGGCAAACCGGCGCGCGCCGGCGTGCCCGAGGCCGAGCTACCCTGGCCGAGGCGACCGCGGCGCCCGCATGCGGCGGCGGACGATCCCAAGGCCCCTGTGCGCTCCGTCACAGCGTGCGGCCAAGCAAAAGAACCGGCCACGTCGCTCTTGTCTCCACGGAACGACGATTTGCCAAGCTTATTCATGAACATTGCGGCGAAACCCGCACAAAGATCTTGAGCTGGATCAATGTATCGCCGCACCAATACGGAGACCCTGAAAATCGGGAAGGCGGCAGGCCGTCTGCCGCTCGCGCTCCGGACGCCCGCTCGGTCCGGCCGCCGGGGCCCCTTCGTCAGGGGGAAGCCGATGAGAACCATCGAGAACCGAACCGAGGACATGATCCCGAACGCGCTCAACATCCTCCTCGGGATCACGCTCGTCCTCGCACCCTGGTATCTGGAGTTGAGCTACGATTCCGCCGCCGCACGCAACGCCTTTCTCAGCGGCGGCGCCATCACCGTCGTCGCGTTGCTGGCCCTCGGCCGGACCTACGATTGGGAAGAGTACCTCAACCTCGCCCTCGGCCTATGGGCGGCCATGGCGCCGTGGGCACTGGGCTTCGCGGAGACCAGGGGCGCCATGGGGGTGCATGTCGGGGTCGGGCTCGCGGTGGCCGCCCTGGCCGCGTTCGAACTCCGGCGGCTCTACGTGTCGCCCCAGGCGCGCTCGGTCTGAGGCGGGCCGGGCGCCGGAACGGCCGCGACAGCCCTGCGCCGCGCGCGGCCGCGTCCCTCACGGCATCGTTTCCAGGAGGCTGCCATGCCCCTCGACCCCGTCGCGCTCGCGGCCGCCGCGTCCTTCACGGTCGGCTGCGCGGGCATCCACGCCCTGCGCCGTCATGCCGACGTCCTCACGCTGGTTCTGGGCGTGCTGGCATACGGGCTCGCCACCCTGGTGGGCGCCCTCCTCGCGGGGCGCTCCGGCCTGCCCGGGCTCCCCGACCCGGTTCCCGCCTGGGCATTCGCGACGACCGCGGGCCTCTGAGCCCGACGCGCGGCACTACGTAATTGTCCGTAAGCAAGTTCGCTTAAGACACGAACCGGAATTTCATCGCTCCCCGAGGACGGCCAATCTCGCTCCCACGACGAGGTGAGGAGCGAAGCGATGAGCACCGACTACACCGCACGGACGTCCACGCAGATCCCGGCAGGCCATTCGGCGCCCTTCCCGAGCCTGGACGCAAGCGCGCTGTTCGCGGGCTGCCCCGAGGTGATCGGGACGCCGTTCTCCTACGCCCGCGAGGAGGAAGTCTACGGCGAGGGCGAGGAGGCCGAGTTCGTCTACAAGGTCGTCAGCGGCGCGGTGCGCACGCACAAGGTGCTGAGCGACGGCCGTCGTCAGATCACCGGCTTCCGCCTGCCCGGCGACCTGTTCGGGTTCGAGCAGGGCAAGATCCACCGCCACAGCGCCGAGGCGCTCACCGACACCAAGGTGCTGATCTTCAAACGGCGGCAGGTCGAGCGCGCCGCGACCGACCGGGCCGAGTTCGCCTGCCAGCTCTGGGACATGGCCACGAACGATCTGAGGCACGCCCAGGATCACATGCTGCTGCTCGGGCGCCGCTCGGCGGCGGAGCGCGTGGCAAGCTTCCTCATCGACGTGGACGCACGCCTGGGCGGCACCGGGACTTTCTCCCTTCCGATGACCCGGCGCGACATCGCCGACTTTCTCGGGCTGACCATCGAGACCGTGTCGCGCACCCTTTCGCAGCTGGAGGAGGACGGGGCCCTGCAACGCGTCGGCGGCCGCCAGGTCAGCCTGAGACGGGCCCGGCTCCACCGCATGATCGAGGACTGAGCGCGACGCCGCCCCGGCGGGTCGCGACGGATCGTGATGCCGCGCCGTCAATGGGCGAGGAACAGCGGAAGGGGGCTGCGGGCCAGGAGCGACTGGGTCACGCCGCCGAAGAACCATTCCTTCAGGCGGGCGTGCCGGTAGGCGCCCATCACCAGCATGTCGGCGCGGAACAGGCCCGCCTGGGTCCTGAGCGTCTCCGCGACGTCGTCGACGACCGGCAGGACGTTCACCGACACGGTCACGCCGTGGCGCGCGAGGTGCGGCGCGAACTCGGCGCCGGCGACCGCGGCCGACAGGTCCTTCTCGCCGACGACGGACACGATCTCGACCGCCTCGGCGGCGCGCAGGAACGGCAGGGCATCGTTCGCCGCCCGCGCGGCCTGGGCGCTGCCGTCCCAGGCGACGACGATCCGACCGGCAGGCCAGGCCGAGCAGCCCGCAGGCACCACGATGAGCGGGCGACCGCTGCCGAACAGGAGTCCGTCGATCAGGTCGCGGTCGAGATCGACCTCCCGCGCCTCCGCGTCCAGGATGGTCAGGTCGGCGAGGCGCGCGCGGGCGGTGAGCCGGGCGATCAGATCCGGGTAGGCCAGCGCGGGCGCCTCGGTCGTACAGGTCACCCCCGCACGGGTGGCATCCCCGGCGGCGCGTTCGGCGACGGCCTGGGCGAGGACGCGCAGGCGCCGGTTCTCGTCCGCGACGAGGCCGTCGACGAACCCCAATCCCGCGCCGCCCACCATGGTGAGACGGCGGGCCGCGGACTGGACGGTGAGGTGGGCGCCCGCCGCGGCGGCGAGCGTGAGGCCATAGCCAAGCGCCGTTCCGGGCTCGTCGCCGCGGCCCTCCTCGGTGACGGCGACCAGGATGTCGCGCAAGGCGGCGAGGGGCGATGAGGACGGGAGGGACATGAGAGCTCCGGGCTGCCGATCGCCCGAGTCTCGACGGGTGCGGCCGCTCGACCTTGATCCAGCTCAACGCCGGACCGTCGGCGACCGCGCCGGATCACCCGATCCGGTCAGGGCTTCTTGCGGAAGCGGGACACGAACCGCTCCACCGCCCGCGCCATCGCTTCGAGCCGCGGCTTCAGCGCCGGGATGTCCTCGCTCAGGAGGGCGAAGCCGAGGGGCAGCATCCAGAGGCCGAGGATCGGCAGGAACGACAGCAAGCCGCCGCCGATCAGGGCGAGCGCCGCCGCCAACCGCGCCGGCCGCCGCGAGGGCTTCCTCAGCCACGTGACCGCATCGCGCAGGCGCCCGGGAAGGCGGCCGGTCAGCCGCTCCATTCGTGCATCCCAATCCGCTGCGGTCGGGTCCGTCGTGATCCTGCTCATGGACGACAGCTTACACGAAGGCGCGCGGGCCGTGGGCGCGGAGGGGCACCGGACCTCACGTCGGACGGCCGTCGCGCCCGGACGGCCGGCGGGCTCCTGCCGCCAGGGTGGCGAGTTGGACGACCAGGAGCGGTGCGAGGCTCACCGAGAGGACGAGCATCCAGCCGTTCCGATCGAGCGGGACGAGGCCCAGCAGGCGGCCGACGGGCGGGAGATAGGCCGGGCCGACGAGCAGCGCCGTGCACAGGAGCAGGGCGGCCCAGACCCAGGGATTCCGGGTGACCTCGTTGCGGAGGAGCGGCGCGCTGGAGGCGCGCATGTTGAACACCTGCCAGAGCTGCGCGAAGGCGAGCGTCAGGAACGTGACGGTCACGACCGAGGCCGGATCGAAGGCGAGCCAGAACGTGGCGGCGGCGCCGGCCGCGAAGGTCGCCGCCGTCATCGCGGCGGCGTGCAGGCCGATCCGCGTCCATTGCGCCCGCCCCAGAATGGGCTCCTTCGGATCCCGCGGCGGTCGCCGGAGGATGTCGTCCCGGCCTTCGCCGAGGGCCAGGGCGAAGGCCGGGAACACGTCGGTCACGACGTTCAGGTAGAGGATCTGCATCGGCAGGATCGGTAGCGGCAGCGTCGACACGACCGCGAGCCCGACGACCATCACCTCGCTCAGGTTGCAGGCCAGGAGATAGGTGACGAACCGGCGGATGTTGTCGAAGATGATCCGCCCCTCGCGGATCGCGCCGACGATGGTCGGGAAGGCATCGTCGAGGAGGATCATGGCGGCGGCCTCGCGCGCCACGTCCGTCCCCCGCCGGCCCATCGCGACGCCGATATCCGCCTGCCTCAGCGCCGGGGCGTCGTTGACGCCGTCGCCGGTCATGGCGACGACCTCGCCCTTCGCCTGGTAGGCGCGGACCAGCGCCAGCTTCTCGGCCGGGCTCACGCGGGCGAAGACCGCGACATCCTCCAGCCCGTCCGGCAGACCGGCATCGGGGACGCCCTCCGCGATGCGGTCCCCCGGACCGGCGAGACCGACCGCGAGGGCGATGCTCCGGGCGGTTACGGCGTGATCGCCGGTGACCATCACCGCGCGGATGCCCGCGGCGCGGCAGGCCGCCATCGCCGCCGGCACGTCCTCCCGGGCCGGGTCCTCCAACCCGACCAGCCCGAGGAACGTGAGATCCTCGAAGGGCGGGCTTACCGGATCCGCGACCGTCCTCTCGGCGCAGGCGATGACCCGCAGGCCCCGTGCCCCCAGATCCTCGACGCGGCGTCGCCACAGGGTGCGGTCGCCCGCGTCGAGGGGACGATCATGCGCGCCGTCACCGGTGCGCCGCGAGGCGGCGAGCACGGCCTCCGGGGCGCCCTTGACCGCCACCCAGAAACCCGGCCCCGCAGCATGGACGGTGGCCATCATGCGGACGGCCGCCTCGAAGGCGTGCTTTCCCACGAGAGGCCGGTCGCGCCCGAGGGCCGCGCGGTCGAAGCCGGCGGACCGCCCCGCCCGCAGGAGCGCCTGTTCCATCGGGTCGCCGCTGCCGTCTCCGGCGCCCGATCCGAGCGCGGCGTCGTTGCAGAGCACCGCAACGCGGAGCAGGCGTCCGGCTTCGATCGAGGGCCCTCCCTCGGCCAGGTCCCCCTGCCCGGAGGGCAGCGACAATTGCCGCACCGTCATCCGGTTCTCGGTGAGCGTCCCCGTCTTGTCGGTCAGGATGACCGTCGTGGCGCCGAGCGTTTCGACGGCCGACAGGCGCTCGATCAGCGCGTTCCTGCGGGCCATCCGCCACATGCCGCGCGCGAGCACCAGAGTCGCGACGATGGGCAGGCCTTCCGGAATGGCCGCGACCGACAGCGCGATGCTGGCCTCGGTCATGAGGCGGAGATCCTTGCCGGTTGCGATGCCGAGGCCGGCCAGGAGAACGGCCACCCCCAGGACCGCCCAGACCATCTGGCCGGACAGGCGGCCCAGGCGCCGTTCCAGGGGCGACCCCTCCGGGTCGGCCTGCGCGACGAGGCGCGACACCGCCCCGAGTTCGGTCGCCGCGCCGGTCGCGACCACGACACCCGCACCGCTCCCGCGGGTGACCAGCGTGCCCCGGAACAGCATCGACGCGCGCTCCGCGAGGCGTGCCTCTGCGGCGACCGGCTGTGCCGACTTGTCCACCGGCACGGATTCCCCCGTGAGGGTCGACTCGTCGGCGCCCAGGTTCGACGCCTCGACCAGCCGGATGTCGGCCGGGACCGCATCGCCGCCCTCGATCAGCACGATGTCGCCCGGGACGAGATCCTCGGCGGGCAGGACCCGGATGTGCCCGTCGCGGCGGACGCGGGCCGAGCGCGTCCCGAGCGACCGCAAGCCCTCGACGGATCGGACCGCCCGAAGCTCGGTGAAGAAGCCGAGGCCGGTATTGATGGCCAGCACCGCGATGACGGCGGCCGCCTCCTGCCAATCCCCGAAGTAGAGCGAGAGCCCGCCGGCCGCGGCGAGCAGGTAGACGACGGGGCTCGCGAGCTGGTGCAGGAGCAGGGACAGCCTGCCGGCCCTCTCGGTCGTGGCGATCACGTTCGCGCCGAACCGCGCGCGCCGTCGCCGGGCCTCCGCATCGGTCAGGCCCGCGGGCAGGGCGGTCTCGAAACGCCCTGGAACCTCCGCGACCGGCAGGGCATGGACGGGTTTCGTCCCCGCCGCCGGGCACCCGGTCGCGGCCGGCGGGCTGGGCCATTCGGGATCCTCGGCCGGATCCCGCTCAAGCATGGCGCAGCCGGTCGAGGCGCGCGGCGTTCGGGCAGAAGTCCGGGTAGGTGCGGGCCGCCGTTCCGGCCCGGAGCTCGCGTTCGCAGCGGCTCCGCGCGCCGCAGGCCCGGCAAGCGGCCTCGAGCGCCCGCATGGTCTCGGGCTCGCTCCGCCGAACGGCTTCGGGGTCGAGCTGCAGGCGTCGCATCAGGCTGACGACGCCCTGGAGCTTGGCGCCGGCTTCCGGCGACAGGCCGGCGGGCGCCGCGGCGTCGGCCTCCATCATCGTCTCCATCATCTCCTGGTCGATGTCCCGGATTTCCTGCGCCGCCTTCAGGAGGCAGCACCATCCGGTCATCGCGGCGGCGACGCCGAATGGATCGAAGGGGTCGGTCTTGTCGGCTGGTGCGGCCATCACAGACTCCTGAAAATCCCTGCGTGCCCCACCGCGGCGGCGGCGCCCTTGATCCATCTCAAGGCCGATCCGGCGACATCGGCGCACATCTCGGTCGGCGGCGGCCCAGGGCCCGCCACACCCCGGGGACGAGGGGCGATGCGCACCATCGACAACCAGCCTGAAGACGTCTTCCTGGGGGGCTGGAACCTCATGCTGGGGGCGGGCCTGATCCTGGCGCCCTGGTACTTCGGCTTCCGATCCGAGGACATCGCGGCCTGGAACGCCTGGATCACCGGGGCGACGATCCTGGCCTTGGCGGCCCTGACGCTGATGCGCACCCGTGAGGGGGAGGTGTACGCCATCGGGGCGGCCGGTCTCTGGTCCTGCGCGGCCCCCTGGGCGCTGGGCTTCCAGGACGCCGCGGCCTGGGCTCACGTGGGCTTCGGCGTCGCCCTCCTCGTCTCGGCCGGCTCCTGGCTGTGGCGGCTGCAGGACCTGCCGGCTTCCCAGGGATCTGCCCAGAAATCCGCTCGGCAAACCGCGCCGCCCGCGGCCCGCGCGACGCCCAGGGTCAGCGAGGATCGATCCGCATGTCGACCGGGGACAAGGACGCCGTCGCCGCGTTCCTGACGCAGGCCCTGTCGGGCACGGGACAGGTGGAGACCGTAACCACCCACATCTCCCGGCTCTTCCTGGCCGGCAGCCGCGTGTTCAAGCTCAAGCGCGCCGTCCGCTTCCCCTATCTCGACTTCTCGACCCCCGAGCGGCGCCTCGCCGCCTGCGAGGCCGAGGTCGTGCTCAACCGCCGCACGGCACCCGCGCTCTACCTCGGCGCCCGGCGGATCACGCGCGGACCGGACGGGGGCCTGGCCTTCGACGGGACCGGGAACCTCGTCGACGCCGTGGTCGAGATGCGGCGGTTCCCGGAGGCGGACCTGTTCGACACCCTGGCGTGCGAGGGGCGCCTCGGACCGGACCATATCGCGGACCTTGCCCAGGTCATCGCCGCCTTCCATGCCGGCGCGGAGATCCACCGCGACAAGGGCGGGGCTGCCGCCCTGACGGCGCTCGTCGACTTGAACGCGGCGGCGCTCCGGGCGACGGGGCTCGCCTCGACCGGCGCGGTGGCGACGCTGACGGCGCGGTTCCGGGCGGTTCTGGCGCGGCATGCCCCCCTGCTCGACGCCCGCCGCGCCGCCGGCAAGGTCCGCCGCTGCCACGGCGACCTCACCTTGCGCAACATCTGCCTGTTCGAGGGCAAGCCGACGCCGTTCGACTGCATCGAGTTCAGCGAGACCATCGCGACGACCGACATCCTGTACGACCTCGCCTTCGTCCTCATGGACCTCTGGCACCGGTCGCGCTTCGACCTCGCCAACCTCCTGCTCAATCGCTACCTCGATGGGGCGGACGAGACCGACGGTCTCGGATTGCTGCCGGTCCTGATGGCGCTGCGCGCGGTGATCCGCGCCCACGTCACGGCGGCTCAAGCGGCGGACGGAACCGGCGCGGCCGCCGCCGCCAGGACCGCCGAGGCGCGCGCGTATCTCGCCCTCGGGGAAGACCTGCTGACCGACAGGCCGGCGGGCCTCCTGGCGGTCGGCGGCTTCAGCGGTTCCGGCAAGTCGAGCGTCGCGGCGGCGGCGGCCCCCTGGATCGGCGCGGCCCCGGGCGCCCGGATCCTGTCGAGCGATCGGATCCGCAAGCGCCTGCACGGGGTCGACGCCCTGACGCGGCTCCCGGCGGCGGCTTATGCCCAGACCGTGTCGCGGCGCGTCTACGCGATCCTGCGGCGGGACGCCGGGCGGGTCCTGGCCGCGGGCCATTGCGTCGTCGCCGATGCGGTCTTCGACCGACCGACCGAGCGGGCGCAGATCGAGGCCCTCGCCCGAGACCGGGGGGCCCGGTTCTGCGGCGTCTGGCTGGAGGCCCCGGCCCCATTGCTCGCGCGCCGCATCGACAGCCGCGCCGGCGACCCTTCGGATGCCACCGCGACGGTCCTGGCGGCCCAGGTCGCGCGGGGTCGCGGCGCCCTCGCGTGGCACGAGCTCCGCGCCGATCAGCCCGTGGACGCGTTGCGCGCGACGGTCCTGTCGCTCCTGGGGAGCGCCGGCGTGACGGGCTGGCCGGCGGCCCGGCCACCCGACGGGTCACCGGCGACCCCGACCCCGCCGGATCGGCCGGAGCGGGCAGCGAGCATTCCGACGACGATCGCCATCGCGCAGGGCCCGCCTCCGCACACGCGGTGACGTTGACGCACGTCAAGGCGAGGCCGGGCGCGGAGAGCCATCCTCACCGCGCGCGTGGACGTCGAACCGGGCGATGCCGTTCAAACCGATCGCAAGCAAGGCGGCACGCGACCGGGGGCCGACCGGTCGCGGCGCTGCGTGCTGCCTCGCCGGGGCGGCCTGGCTCGCCGGCGCCGCCGGCGCGCTGCTCACGAGCCCCGCCGCACCCGACGTCGGCCTACACCCGGACGGGTTCCAGGACTCGCCCTATCGGGACCTGCGCCTCTTCGGGGCCGCATTCCACGCCATCCGGTCACGGGCGGCCGACATGCGCGGCGACGGTCCGTTGATCGACGCGGCCATCGTCGGGATGCTCGCCGCGCTGGACCGGCATTCACACTACCTCACCGCGGCCGAGTTCCGCCGGCTCGATGAGCAGGATACGGGAAGCTATGCCGGCATCGGCGTGGTCGTCGACGCGGACGGGACGGTGCGGCGCACGCTTCCCGATGCCCCGGCCGCGCGCGCCGGCCTCACGCCCGGGACAATCATCCAGGAAATCGACGGCGTCGCCATCGGGCGCATCGCGCCCGACCAGGTCGCCGACCGCCTGCGCGGAGAGCCGGACTCGACGGTGCGCGTGCGGGTCGTCCGGCCGGGCGAGCCTGCCCCGGCCGAGATGGTCCTGATCCGGGAGTGGCTGCCGCTGCACCCGGTGCGTCTGAAAGCCCTGGATACCGTCGCCTATCTCGGGCTCGACCACTTCGACGAATTCACGACCGGCCGGCTGCTCAGGGCGGTGGCGAACCTGAAGGCCGGCATCGGCCGTGACAGGCTCACGGGGTTCATCCTGGACCTGCGCGGCAATCCGGGGGGCCTCGTCGTGCAGGCCGTCGCGGTGGCCGGGGCCTTCCTCGGACGGGGCGAGATCGTGCGCCTGGTCGGCCGGGACCCCGGCAGCGTCGAGCGGTTCGCGCTGGACAGGACCGGTGCCGACGTGATCGACGGCCTTCCGTTGGTCGTGCTCGTCGACGGCGGGACCGCGTCCGCGGCCGAGATCGTCGCCGGCGCCCTTCAGGATCACCGGCGGGCGATTCTCATCGGGACGCGCACCTACGGCAAGGGGGCGGTCCAGACCACCTATGCCCACCGCGACGGGCGCGCGCTGCGCCTCACCACGGCCTGGTTCGTCACGCCCGCGGGCCGCCGGGTGGACGGCAACGGCATCGCACCCGACCGCGTGGTGACCCCGGACGGCATGGCGGCCGGGACGCAGGGCCGCCTATCGCCGGAGCCCGGTGCGGGCGGCGGCTCGCTGCAGGACGGCTTCGTCGCGGACGGCCTCATCGATCCGTCGCGGGACCGGCCGTTGACGGCGGCCGTGCAGCATCTGCTGGCCGTCAGCCAGAGCGGCGGCGGCTTGATCCACCGCAACGACCCCAGTCCCAACCGGTGATGTCGTGCCGCCGCGAGCGGGAGAGCGACGGGTGGACCCATGGAGATGACGGCGGTTCCGGCGCGCGCGCGCGACATCGCCACTCCGACGGAGCTGTCGTCGCCCGGGCCGAGCGGGGCGTTCTGGGTGCGCGGCCTCGAGGCGCTCTGCGCCGAGCTCCGATGCGGGCTCGACGGGCTCGGCGCGGTCGACGCCACGCGACGGCTCGAACGCTACGGGCCGAACAGCGATGCCGGGACGCGGGCCGGCGGCGCCCTGCAGGCCGTGCTCCGCCGCCTGCTCGAACCGCTCGCCCTGATCCTGATCGCGGCCGGCCTCGTCTCGGTCGTGACCGGCGACGTGGTGGGAGGCGTCATCATCGTCGCCATCCTCGGCCTGTCCATCGGCCTCGACACGGTGCAGGAGGGCCACGCCACACGGGCCGCCGAGGCCCTGCGCCACACGGTGGCGCTGAAGGCTGAGGTCAGGCGGGACGGCAGCTTCGTCACGGTCCCGGTGGAGCAGGTGGTTCCCGGCGACATCCTGCGCATGCGGGCCGGCGACATCGTCCCGGCCGATGCCCTCGTGATCGACGGCGACGCCTTCACGGTGGCCGAGGCCGCCCTGACCGGCGAGCCCTACCCGGTGGAGAAGCGGGCCGGGCCGGTGACGTCTCCAGAGCCGGCGGAGGCCTCGAACGCCGTGTTCCGCGGCGCCGTCGTGCGGACGGGCAAGGCAACCGCCCTCGTCGTCGCGACCGGCCCCGCCACGATGTTCGGCGCGGCGGCCTCGGTTCTGGCCGAGGCGCGGGCATCTTCGCCCTTCCAGCGCGACCTCCACGCCTTCGGGCTCATGGTCGCCCGGCTGACCCTGGCCCTGGTGCTCAGCGTCCTGGCCGCCCGCGTCGTGCTCGGCCGCCCCGTGCTCGACTCCCTCCTGTTCGCGGTCGCGCTCGCCGTCGGCCTCACCCCGGAACTGCTGCCGATGGTCACGACGGTGACGCTCTCGCGGGGCGCGCTGCGCATGGCGGCCCGCAAGGTCATCGTGAAGCGGCTCGCCGCGATCCACGACCTCGGCGCGATGACGGTGCTGTGCACCGACAAGACCGGGACGCTGACCTCGGCCGAGATCGCCCTGGGCCGCAGCCTCGATCCGGCGGGCCGCGAGGACGCGCGGCCGTCGCGGCTCGCGGCGGTCGCGGCCGATCTCGGCGGGGATCGCAGCTCGCTCGACGCGGCCCTCGTCGACCATCACCCGAACGCGGGCCGGGCGTGGGTCCTGGCCGGCCAGCGGGCGTTCGATTATGGGCGCCGCACCGGGTCGGTCCTCGCGCAGGGACCGGAGGGGCCGCTGCTGATCCTGAAGGGCGCGCCGGAGGCGGTCCTGGCGCTGTGCACCGCGCGCCGCGCCGGCGAGGGGACGGAGCCGATGGGCCCGGAGGAACGCGGCGCGGCCCTCGGGCAGGTCCGGAGCCTGGCCGAGGAGGGGCTGCGCACCATCGCGGTCGCGTCGCGGCCCTGGTCGGGGCCCATGCGGCCGCCCGGAACCGCGGACGAGGCCGACCTCGTCTTCGAGGGCTTCTGCGCCTTCGCCGACCCGCCCAAACTGACGGCCGCCGCCGCCGTCACGCGGCTCGCGCGCGCCGGCGTGCGCCTGAAGATCCTGTCCGGCGACGACCCGGTGGTCGTGCGCCGCCTTGCCAGCCTCGTGGGGCTTCACACCACCACGGTCCTGTCCGGCTCCGAGGTCGCGGCCCTGAGCGATGCGGCGCTCGCGGTGCAGGCCCGCAAGGTGGACGCCTTCGGACGGCTCACCCCGGACCAGAAGGCGCGCATCGTGCGGGCGCTTCAGGCCAGGGGCGCGATCGTGGGCTTCCTGGGTGACGGCATCAACGACGCGCCGGGCCTCGCGCAGGCCGATATCGGCCTCTCCGTCGAGGGCGCGACCGGGGTCGCGCAGGCCGCGGCCGACATGATCCTGCTCGCCTCGGACCTCGCGGTCGTCGCCGACGGCGTCGAGGAGGGGCGGCGGACCTTCACCAACATCCTGAAATATATCCGCATGGGCGCGAGCTCGAACTTCGGCAACATGCTCTCGATGGCGGTCGCCTCGGTGACGCTGCCGTTCCTCCCGATGCTGCCGACGCAGATCCTTCTCAACAACCTGCTCTACGACCTCTCAGAGGTCGGCATCCCCTTCGACCATGTGGCGCCGTCCGCGACCGCCCGGCCACAGGTCTGGGACATGGCGGCCATCCTCCGGTTCGCGGGCGTGATGGGCCCGCTCTCGTCGCTGTTCGACCTCCTGACCTTCGGCGCCCTGCTCTTCCTCTTCGGTGCCTCGGCGGAGGAATTCCGGACGGCCTGGTTCCTCGAATCCATGGCGACGCAGATCCTCGTGATCTTCGTCATCCGGACGAGCGGGCGCCCCTGGCGGGATCGTCCGAGCGCGGCGCTGGCGTGCTCCTCGCTCGCCGCGCTGGCGGCCGCGCTGGCCCTTCCCTTCACGCCGGCAGGGCCTTGGTTCGGCTTCCAGGCCCCGCCCCTGCCGACGCTCCTCGGCATCGCGCTGATCACCCTCGCCTACCTCGCGGCGGTCGAGACCGTGAAGCCCTGGGCCGCCCGCCCGCCGCACCGCGCCCGCCATCGGCGCGCCGAACCTTGATCTGCCTCAAGGCCGGCGGCGCCGGCCGGTTGAAGGATGGCCGAACCGCAGCCGGCGCGGTCCGGCACCGCTCACGGGATGGAGGCTTCCATGACCACGACGTTCGACGAGCGCGAGCGAGCCGCCGAACGCCGCTTCGTCCAGGAGGAGGAGGCGCGGTTCCACGCCCGCAACCGGCGCAACCGGCTCCTGGCCGCCTGGGCCTCCGAGCGGATGAACCTGACCGGCCAGGCGGCGGAAGACTACGTCACCGCCGTCACGGAGTACGCCGTCGTGACCGAGGACGAAGCGCTGATCGACAGGCTTCGGTCGGATCTCGGGGCGGCCGGCATCGACGCGACGATCCCCCGCCTGCGCACGGAGCTGGAGCGGTGCGCCGCGCTCGCCCAGGCCGAGCGACGCGTCGGCGTCGCGCTGAATCGAGGCTCCTCCGTCTAGGCCGCGCCGCAGCGCCGAGGAGCCCCCGCGCCATCGCGCCAGCCAGAACGATCGGGAGACACGCCATGAGGAAGGACCCCATGACCGACAAGGACCTGCGCCGGGCGGTGCTCGACGAACTCGACTTCGACCCGAGCCTGGACGCCGGGGATATCGGCGTCGCCGTCTCCGAAGGGGTGGTGACGCTCACCGGCCATGTCGGCAGCTACGCCGAGAAGGTGGAGGCGGAGCGCGCCGTGCGCCGCGTCCGGGGCGTGCGCGCCATCGCGCAGGAGATCGCGGTCCGCTACGCCGACGAGAAGAAGGTGGCCGACGACCAGATCGCAGCCCGGGCGCTCGCGATCATCGACTGGTCGGTGCATCTGCCGAAGGACGCCATCCAGGTTAAGGTGGCCGGCGGCTGGGTCACGCTGACCGGCACGGTGGACTGGCAGTACCAAGTGGCGGGCGCCGAGGCGGCCGTCCGGAAGCTCACCGGCGTGCACGGCGTGACCAACCTCATCGAAATCCGGCGGCAGGTGCCGCCGGCGGCGGTCAAGGACAAGATCCTGGAGGCGTTCCGGCGGGGCGCCCTGTTCGAGGCGGAGGGGATCAAGGTCACCGTCACGGGGGACAAGGTGACCCTGGAAGGGGCGGTGACGGCCTGGGCCGAGCGCGATGCGGCCGAGCGCGCCGCATGGTCGGTGCCGGGCGTGCGCGCCGTCGAGGACCGCATCGTGGCCCTGAGCTGAGGAGGACCGCCATGTCCGGCGAATCGCACGCGCTCGACGCCGCCCCGCTCCAGGGTGGACGACCTCCGGGGAAACCCGATGCCCGGCCCGGACTGTCTCGCGTGACGCTGACGCTGGCGCGCTGCCCGGAGCATCCGGACGGCAGCACCGGACGAGGCTACGAGATCGTGGCGCCCCTCACGCCAGACGGGCACCTCGACCCGGCGCTCTGGCGCGAGACCCGCGACCGTTGCCGCGTCCGCCGCTTCTGGATCGGCGAGCCGGACCGGCACGGCCGCCTGGTGCACCGGGCCGGTGGCGAGGGCGGCGCGACTTGGCTGATCGACTACGAGGACTGGACGAACGAGGATGACGAGGCCGGCTACCATCTGGGTACCCACGTCTTCGTCGAAGGCGAGTACGTCTCGATCCGGGATGCCGGCGGCGCGGTCTACCGCACGTTCAAGGTCGCCCGCCTCACCCATCCGGACGGCGGGGACGGATCATGACGGGCGGGGGCGCGGACTGTCCCGTCTTGCCCCTGTGCCCGCCTCCGTGCCCGCCTCCGTCGGAGTTCGGGTCCGCCGAGAGCACCCTTCTGACGCGGTGGCGCACCTTCTGGCGCGATCTGCCGCTCGCCCGGGCCGGCGCGGTCGACCGTCTCCTGTACCGATGGGTGCGGCCGGCCGACATCGCAGCCTGTTCCGTCGGTTCGACGGAGGGGCGCGACGGCCGCGATGGCGGGGTCGGGATGGGGGGTGTGCGCGCGTGAGCGCGATGGAGCGTGCAGCCCCCCGCCGTCCCTCATGGTGCGGCGATGATCTCCGGGGGCCGCCGGGCGGCAGGCGGTGCATCGTGCCGCGATGCCGGATGGCGTGGAGGCTTCGAACCGGGCGCCTTTGATCCACCGCAAGGCACGACCGCGGCGCGGCGCCGACCTGTTTCCATCCAGCGAGACTGGGGGCGCATGATGTCGATAGCCGAAGGGAAGACGCGCTCAAGGCTGAGCCACGAAGCGATCACCGCCCAGGGATGCGAGGCGACGCAATCCCCCCCTGGCCCGACACGGCCCCCGACACTCCCCCCGACACTACCGCCGACACTCCCCCTGGCACGCGCCCGGGACGCGCAGACGGGCCGGCGGAAGTTCGCCCGCGACCCCACGCGCCCGTCGGGCGTGGATTGGACCTTGACCATCCGGCGCAGGCTGGATCGGTCCGGCGGCGTCTGGGCCGCGGAGATCGATGCCCTCGCCGCATCCGTATCCCGGGTCGTGAACGTCGAGGCGGACACGGACATCGTGCGCGAGGGCGACACGCCGACCGAATGCCGCCTTCTGCTGGAGGGTTGGACGTGCCGGTACGTCCCCTTGAAGGACGGCAGGCCGCAGATCCTCGGCCTGCAACTCGCCGGCGACGCCCTGGACCTGCAGGGCCTTCTGCGGGGCGAGATGGATCATGTCATCGCCACGCTCACCCCATGCCGCATCGGCATCATTCCGCACGGCGTCCTGCACGGGCTCGTCGAGCGGCATCCCGGCATCGGCCGTCTGATTCAGGTCGAAACCGCCACCGAGGCGGCCATAACCCGCCGCTGGCTCCTGAATGCGGGGCACCGTCAGGCCTATGCGGGGATGGCGCACCTGATCTGCGAACTCTTCACCCGGGCCGCGGTGGCCGGCATGACCGAGGCCTTCCGATTTCCGATGCCCCTGACGCAGACGGAACTCGGCAGCGCCCTGGGCCTCACATCGGTCCACGCGAACCGAACCATGAAGAGGCTCCAGCAGGCCGGGCTCGTGTCCAAGCGATGCCGATGGATGACCATCGAGGACTGGGACGGTCTCCGGAAGGTCGCCGAATTCGACCCTGCCTACCTGAACCTGGATTTCCCGCCCCCCTGACCCGGGGTGGACACGGCCCGGGTTCGGCTCCCCCCGGATCCGGGTTTGGAGCGGTCCTCGCGGAAGGACTCATCCGCGATTGCGTCCAGCCCGGGGGATGGCACGGCCCCGAAGACGGCCCGAAGACGCCTCGCGCGGCACGCGTGCATCGGGATGCCCTCTGCGGCCTGCGCGCTTCGGGCCGTCGCGCGCCCCCGAAGGTCGGGCACCGATACCGCGATCGCGCGCGCCTCGATCGCGGGCAGGATGGGACGCCAGGGGTAGGGGTTCGTCCAGCGCGCCCAGCACCGGCGCGTCGAGGCCTCCGATCGGGAGCGCCGGCTCATGACCGGTGTCGGCGACCGCGGGCGCGCCACGCCGGGTCGTCGGCACCCGGCCGGGACAGGGCGCGGCGCAGGCTGGAGGCGCCGGCGTCGAGGACGCGGATCATCGCCCGGCCTCAGGTGACGACCGTCCAGTCGTCCAGGGTTTCGCCCGGGCGAGGCTCTTCGCCCGTGGTCGGACCGCACTGCATGATGTCGCCGTCGATCCGCCGACGGTCCGGATGCGGATGCGCATGCCGGTCCGGCCAGACCCAATCCCGCACCTCCGGCAGGTCGTCGCCGGTGCGACGGACATACGCGTGATGGGCCGCCAAGGCATCCCGCAGCGCCTGCTCGGCATGCTCGGCGCATGCCCCGAGATGGGGGACCGTCTGCAGCGCGGCGAGCGCGAGGTGGAAGCGGTCGAGGCGGTTCAGCACGCACATGTCGAAGGGCGTCGTGGTCGTGCCCTCCTCGATGAAGCCGTGGACGTGGAAGTTGCCATGGTTCGTCCGCTTGTAGGTCAGCCGATGGATGAGCCACGGATAGCCGTGATAGGCGAACACCACGGGCCGATCGGAGGTGAACAGGCTGTCGAAGGTTGCGTCGTCGAGCCCGTGGGGGTGCGTCTCGGGCGCAGGCAGCGTCATCAGGTCGACGACGTTCACCACCCGGACCTTGAGCGCGGGGACATGTCGGCGCAGCCAATCCACCGCGGCGAGCGTCTCCTGGGTCGGCACGTCGCCCGCGCAGGCCATCACCACATCCGGCTCCCCCGCACCCTCGTTGGAGGCCCAGTCCCAGATGTCGACGCCGGCCGCGCAATGGCGAACGGCCTCGTCCAGACTCAACCACTGCAGGGCCGGCTGCTTGCCGGCCACGACGACGTTGATGCGGTCGTAGGTGCGCAGGCAATGGTCCATGACGCAGAGCAGGGTGTTCGCGTCCGGCGGCAGGTAGATGCGGGCCGTGTCGCCCCGCTTGTTGGCCACGAAGTCGATGAAGCCGGGGTCCTGGTGGCTGAAGCCGTTGTGGTCCTGCCGCCAGACATGGGACGAGAGAAGGATGTTGAGGGACGGCACCGGCCGGCGCCAGGGCAGGTCGCGCGCGGATTTCAGCCACTTGGCGTGCTGGTTCACCATCGAATCGACCACGTGCGCGAAGGCCTCGTAAGTCGCGAACAGGCCGTGCCGCCCGGTCAGCACGTAGCCCTCCAGCCAGCCCTCGCAGAGGTGCTCGCTCAGCACCTCCATGACGCGGCCGTCGCGGGCGAGGTTCTCGTCGCCCGGCAGGATCGCCTCCTGCCAGGCGCGGCTCGTCACCGCGAAGACCGCGTCGAGGCGGTTCGAGGCGGTCTCGTCCGGCCCCATGATGCGGAAGTTGCGCGTCGGCGCGTTCAGGGTCAGCACCTCCCGAAGGTAGGCCCCGAGCGCGCGGGTGGCCTCGGCCCTGATGCGGCCGGGCTCCGGCACCGCGACGGCCGCCACGCTCAGGTCGGGTAGGCGCAGGGGCGCGCTCTTGTGCGCGTTGGCGTGCGGATTGGCCGAGATGCGCCGCGCCCCCTTCGGCGGCAGCGCGGCGAGTTCGGGGACGAGGGCGCCGTCCTCCGCGAACAGCTCCTCCGGACGATAGGAGCGCATCCAGGCTTCCAGGATCGCCCGGTGCTCCGCATTCTCCCGGACGGCGGCGACCGGCACCTGGTGCGCGCGCCATGTGCCCTCGACGGGCTTGCCGTCCACGCAATGCGGCCCCGTCCAGCCCTTGGGGCTGCGCAGCACGATCATGGGCCAGCGGGGCCGCTCGACGGCGCCGCGTCCGGCACGCGCCCGGATCTCCGCGATGGTGTCGAAGGCGGCATCGAGGGCCGTGGCCATGGCCTGGTGCATCGGGGCCGGGTCGTCGCCCTCGACGAAGACCGGCGCGTAGCCGTAGCCGACGAGAAGGCTGCGCAGCTCGTCCGCGGGCATGCGGGCGAGGACCGTCGGGCTGGCGATCTTGTAGCCGTTGAGGTGCAGGATCGGCAGGACCGTGCCGTCGGAGCGCGGGTCGAGGAACTTGTTCGCGTGCCAGGCGGCGGCGAGCGGCCCGGTCTCGGCCTCGCCGTCCCCGACGATGCAGGCGACGGTCAGGCCCGGATTGTCGAGGGCTGCCCCGAACGCATGCGCCAGAGAGTAGCCGAGTTCGCCGCCCTCGTGGATCGAGCCCGGCAGCTCGGGCGAGGCGTGGCTCGGGATGCCGCCGGGGAACGAGAACTGCCGGAACAGGCGGCCCATCCCGACCGCGTCCCGGGCCACGTCCGGGTAGATTTCGCTGTAGGTGCCCTCCAGGTAGGCGTTGGCCACGAGACCTGGCGCACCGTGGCCCGGTCCCCAAACGGCGATCATGTCGAGGTCGCGCTGCCGGATGATCCGGTTCAGGTGCGCGTAGATGAAGTTGAGGCCGGGCGTCGTCCCCCAGTGGCCGAGGAGCCGCGGCTTGACGTGCTCCGCCTTGAGCGGCTCGCGCAGGAGCGGGTTGGCCATGAGGTAGATCTGCCCGACCGACAGGTAGTTGGCGGCGCGCCAGTAGGCGTCGATCGTCCCGAGGCCATCGGGTCCGAGCGGCCCGGGCACGAAGGCCAGGCCGTGTCCGTCGTCCCGGCCTTCGCCGTCGCGGCGCTCCTTCGAGCCGTGCCTCGCGTCCATGTCGGCCTCCCGGCGGATCCGTAACCCGGGGCGGACCCTGCCGGGGGCCGGGCCCGGCGGCGTTGAGGTGGATCAAGGCCCTCCCCAGGCAGGACGGCAAGATGGCCCCGTCAGCCAAGACGGGAGCGAACGATGACCCTGGTGCTTCGATCCACCCACATCCGGACGGTGCGCCGCGTATGGATGCCGCTCAGGCTCGAGCCGCGGAACGACGCGGGCCGGCGCGTCGTGGCGGATGGCTACCACTACGGGCGCATCGGCAGTCTGCAGGCCCTGGCCCTGGCCATCGCGGCCTCGGCGGTGACGACTGTGCTGCTCTGGCTGGTCCTCTGAACCGAGCGACGCGGGGAGACGGGTGATGGACGACAAGACCGTGCACCAGCATGTGCTCGACGAGCTGGAATACGCTCCGATGATCGACGCGGCGCAGATCGGCGTCACCGTCGAGAACGGCATCGTGACCCTGACGGGGCATGTCCGCAACTACGCCGAGAAGGGCATCGCCGAGCGCGTCGTGCTGCGGGTCCGCGGCGTGCGGGGCGTGGTGGAGCGGATCGAGGTCCGTTATCCGAACTGCCCCATCGTCGGCGACGAGGCCCTGGCCGAGCGCTGCGCCCGGGTGCTCGCATGGGACGTGCAGATCCCGGAGAACGCGGTCACGCTCAAGGTCGAGAAGGGCTGCGTCACGCTCGACGGCTGTGTCCCGTTCTATCACCAGAAGGCGGCCGTCGATCAGGCGCTGCGGCGCCTGGCCGGCGTCACCGACATCGTCAATCTCATCGCGGTGAAGCCGCTGGCGCAGGCCACCGAGGTGAAGTCCCGCATCCTCGCGGCCCTGAGACGGAGCGCGCGGGATCCGGATACGATCCGCGTGCACGTGGACGGCGACAAGGTCACCCTCGACGGGTGCGTCGATGTCTGGAGCGAGCGCGAGATCGCCGAGCGGGCCGCGTGGTCGGCGCCCGGCGTCCGCGCCGTCGAGGATCGCCTGACCCTCGCGTGAGGCCGGTCCGATGCTGGCCATGGTCCTGCGGGAGATCGGCGCGGCCCTCGTCCCGGAGGAGCGTCCGGACCCGGACCCCGGGCCGGGCGAGGTGCGCATCCGGGTCGAGGCCTGCGCGGTCTGCCGGACCGACATCCACGTCATCGACGGCGACCTGCCCCAGGCCGTCTACCCCATCGTGCCGGGACACGAGGTCGTCGGGCGCGTCGAGGCGGTCGGCGCGGGCGTGACGGCGCCGCGACCGGGCATGCGGGTCGGCGTGCCCTGGCTCGGGCATGCCTGCGGGCACTGCGCCTACTGCGAGACGGGGCGCGAGAACCTCTGCGACGCCCCCGGCTTCACCGGCTGCACCCGCGACGGCGGCTTCGCGAGCCATCTCCTGGCCGAGGCCGCCTTCACCATCCCGCTCGACGCGCGCCTGGACCCGGTCGCGACGGCGCCCCTTCTGTGCGCCGGGCTGATCGGCTGGCGCACGCTGCGGATGGCCGGCGATGCCGGAACGGTCGGTCTCTACGGGTTCGGGGCGGCCGCCCACATCGTCGCCCAGATCTGCCGCTGGCAGGGGCGGCGCGTGTTCGCGCTGACCCGGCCGGGCGACCGGGACGCCCAGGACTTCGCGCGCACGCTGGGGGCCGCGTGGGCCGGCGGGTCGGACGAGGCGCCGCCCGAGCCGATGGACGCGGCCCTGATCTTCGCCCCGGACGGGAACCTCGTCCCGCGGGCCCTCGGCGCCCTGCGCAAGGGGGGCCGCGTGGTCTGCGGCGGCATCCACATGAGCGACATCCCGGCCTTCCCCTACGACCGGCTCTGGGGCGAGCGCTCCGTGCATTCGGTGGCGAACCTCACGCGCGAGGACGCCCGCACCTTCTTCGCCGTCGTGCCGCAGGCCGGCCTCGTCACGCACACCCGCACCTACGCGCTGACCCGCGCCAACGAGGCCGTGGCGGATCACCGGTCCGGCGCCCTCCGGGGCGCGGCGGTCCTCGTGCCCTGATCCCACGTCCCGGGCGCGAGGCCGTCCGGGCGGGGCACCGGGTCGAGGCGGTTTCGGGCGATCGGCGGGGGCGGTCCGGCCGGAACGCCGCCTCAGGCGCCCTGCCGCGGGAGCGTGTCGAGGGCCTGCCGGAGCAGGGCGTACTTTGCCAGCGTGACGCGCCACTCCCGGAACCAGTCGATCAGGCCGCCCCACGGATCGTTGAGCTGCCTCAGGCCCGCGACGAAGGCCACGACGGTCCCAAGATCCGTCTCGCCGTTCACCACGAGGTAGCCGCCCAGCCCCAGGGTCAGCGCCACCCCGGCATGGTGCATCAGGTTCATGAGGAAGTTCATCGAGAACTTCAGCTTGAAGATGCCCATGTTGAGCCGGAACACCCGCTCGATGCGTGCGTCCTGAAGTCCCGTGGCCTCGTGTCGGTGCCGGCCGATGATGCCGCCGCTGATGCGGCGCAAGGCGCCCGTCCGCGCGACCACGCGGCGGTTGATCGCCTGCTGCATCAGCGGCACGAAGACCATCTGCGGTACGAACACCGCCAGTGCCAGGGCCGCCATCAGCGGGTTGAGGTACAGCATGTACCCGAACGTCCCCAGCACGATGCCGCCCTCCAGGACCGGTTCCGAGACGCTCACGCCGACGAAGGCGCCGACCGGCTCCGCCTCCGCCAGGACGAGGGAGACCTCCACGCCCTCGACCGCCGCACGGTCGCCCGGGGCGAGGGTGCCGAGGTCCTGCAGCAGCGTCCTGCGGAGCCGGCGGACCGCGCTCTCGCTGACGTAGCTGCGGTATATGTTGAGCGCGAGCTTGAGGGCCCCCATCGCCGTGGCAGCCGCGATGTACAGGGCCGCGAGCAGGAGGATGGTTCGGGCGCTCCCGCCGGGAAGGGCCGCGTTGACGACCCGCCGCTGCAGCTCGAGGGGCGCCAGATCCGCCACGAAGAGGGCCGTCGCCATTGCCACCAGGGCCAGCTGATGGGCGCCGCTCGCGCTCGCGATGAAGGCCGGGAGGGTCCGCGGCGTCGCCAGCCCATCGCGGGAGGGCCCGAAACCGGGCAGGCCTGAAGCCAGGATCGCGGAAGCGGACGGCATGAGACCTCCATCCGCAACCTCATGTCCCCATCCGGCGGGACCGGGCATTGCGATCGGTCAATCGTCCCGGACATCGCGCCCACCGCGCGGCGGGACACGCGCCCTCGCGGCTTGCGCTGGCCCCGGTGCGGTTGAGCTGGATCAAGGCCCCGGCCACCTGCACGGGCAACAATCGCCGGGCCGGGCGGACGGGCCCGCGCCGGGAGGTGATCATGCGGATCTCCAACATCTTGGTCTCGGTCGACCGCGGGGCCACGGCCGTCGACCGCGTCCGGCTCGCCGCCGACATCGCCTGGCGCTTCGACACCACCCTGATCGGCGTCGCCGCGCGGCAGCTCGTCACCATGATCCCGGTCGAGAGCGCCGACGCGTCGCAGCGCATCTTCGAGATCGAGGAGACGCGGGCGAAGGAGGAGCTGGCCGAAGGGCGGGCGCTGTTCGAGCGCGAGGCCGGCGAGCGGGTCAGGACCGCGTGGCGGGAGGCGCTGGCCGAGCCCCTGGCCTTCCTGGTGGAACAGGCCCGCGCCGCCGGCCTCGTGGTGGTGAGCCGTCAGGGGCCGGCCGACGGCGATCCCGGGCCGATGGGTGTCGCCGCGGGCGGCCTGCTGATGGAGGCGGGGCGTCCCGTCCTCATCGTGCCGCCCGGCCTCCATCGGCTCTCGGCCAAGCGGATCGTCGTGGCCTGGAAGGACACCCGCGAGGCGCGCAGGGCCGTCCACGACGCCCTGCCGTTCCTGGTGCGGGCCGACCAAGTCCATGTCGCGGTCGCGGGTCCGGAGGCGCGCCGCGAAGGCGCCACGGACGTCGCCGCGTACCTGTCGGGGCACGGCATCCGCGTCGCCACGCACCTGCTGCACAAGCCCGAGATCAGCGTCGCGGACGAGATCCTCCGCTTCGCCCGGCGGGAGGAGGCGGATCTGATCGTCATGGGCGCCTACGGCCATTCCCGGCTGCGCGAGTGGGTCTTCGGAGGCGCGACCCGCGAGATGCTGGAGACCACCACCGTTTGCTGCCTGATGAGCCACTGATGCGCACGACCCGACTCCTTCTCGCCGGCGTCCTGGCTGCCCTCCCCCCTCTGCCCGCCGTGTCGGCGCCGGCCTGGAACCTGCAGATCCGGCAAGGCGAGACCCTCGCGCGGACCAACTGCGCCCGGTGCCACGCCATCGGGCGGGCCGGGGAAAGCCCGCTGCGGGCCGCGCCCCCCTTCCGCGATCTCCACACGCGCTACCCCGTCGAGGATCTCGGCGAGGCGCTCACCGAGGGGATCCGCACGGGCCACCCGACCATGCCCGAGTTCCGGTTCGATCCGGACCAGGCGCAAGACCTGATCGCCTACCTGAAATCGCTGGAACGCTGAGGGAGAGCCTCGATGTACCTCCGCTGCCTCCTCGTCCCGACCGGCCCGGGGATCGACGCGACGCGTCGGCTGGACGCGGCCCTGCGCCTCGGGCGGCGCCTGCACGCGCATATCGGCGTCGCCTTCATGGCGCCCGGCCCGGAGCACGTGCTGGCCGCCATGGCGAGCCTCGTGCCGATGGACGGCACGACCATCGAGGCCATCCAGCAGAGCGTCCGGGAATCGGCGGCCGAGAGCAAGGCGGCCTTCGAGGCGTGGTGCGGACGCGCGGGCGTGCCGGTGGTCGCGAAGGCCGAGCGCCTGGACGCCACCTTCGCGACGTGGACCGAACTCTCCGGAGAGGTCGAGCCGCTCCTGACGCTGACCGGGCGGGTCAACGACCTCGTCATCGTCGACCGCCCGGATCCGGACGAGCCGTTCACGGGCCGCGCCCTCGACACCGCCCTGTTCGCCGTCGGCCGGCCGACCCTGGTCGTCGGCGAACACATCCCCCACGACCTGCTGGACCACGTCGTGATCGCCTGGAACGGCAGCCTGGAGGCGACGCGCCTGATCGGCCAGTCCATCACGCTGCTGCACGAGGCCGCGCGCGTCACGGTCGTGCACGCGCAGACCGAGCGCTTCGCGGAGGTGCGGGCAGCGGATCTGTGCGCCTATCTGCGCTGGCACGGCATCGTGGCGGAGGCCGTCAGTCTGCCGGTCGAGGACGGGACCCCGGTCGGCGCGGCGATCCTGGCGGAGGCGGGACGGCGCAACGCCTCCCTGCTGGCCATGGGCGCCTACACGCACAGCCGCGTGCGCGAGTTCCTGCTCGGCGGCGTCACCCGCCATGTCATCGAACACGCCGGCATTCCGGTGCTCATGGCCCACTGAGTGCGGGCCTGGGCAGAGGGCTCGGTTTCGGCCGGGCGCCCGGTCGCGATGCGGTTCCACCGCCGCAGCCCGGTCCGGGGGGCGCGGGTTGCGCCTCTGCGTCCGGATCCGGCCGGAGAGCGCACTTGTAGCCGGTATCGACGGCGCGCCAGAACAGGTCCCGGAACGCCGCCCCGTGGCGCGAGAGGATGGCGTCGATCAGGACCCGGGCCGCGGCGGCGTCCGCCGCGCTCCAGTCCCCCGGGCATGGGGCCGGCGGCGTCCCGGCCTCGTCGGCTCCTGCCGCGTCGGCCCCTGCCGCGTCGACTTCTGGCGCGTCGACTTCTGGCGCGTCGGCTTCTGGCGCGGGGTCAGGCATTGGCGAGGCAGCGCTCGATCTCCTCGACCGGGTGCTTGGTCAGATCCTTGTCGACCTCCGCCACGACGACCCGCCGCAGGCGCTCGGGCAACGCGCGCCGCATCTCGGCGAGGGTCTTCGGCGGGGCGACGACGATCAGGGCCGTGACCGGGTCGAAGGCGTCCAGCGCGTGGGCGACCGCTTTCGCGAAGCGTCGCTCGGCGAGATCATGCCAGTCCGTCTGCGCGATGGCGCTGCGCTGGTCTCCGAGCCTGACCCGCGGCGGCCTGTCGGTGCCCTGCGCGTGGGTCGGCGGGTTCGGGGGCGCCTCGAACGCGAGCTGGACCTGGAGGTCCGGCTTCGGGTGGACGCTCACGTTGCGGAGCACCAGGGCCTTGCGGCCGTCGCAGACGACGACGTAGCCGCCGTGCGGGATCATGCGGGTGCGTGTATCGGACATGCCGCCCATCCCTGCTCTCAGTGGCTCATCAGGCAGCAGACCGGGACGCCGGCCAGCAGTTCGCGGGTGACGCCGCCGACGACCCACTCGCGCAGACGCCCGTGCCCGTAGGCGCCCGTGACGATCAGGTCCGCCCCATGCTCTGCCGCCGCCTCGACGAGCGCCAGGGACACCAACTCGCCCTGGGCATCGCGCCGGACGCGGATGGCGGAGACGTCATGGGCCTGAAGGAGGCGGAGGGTATCCTGCCCTTCGGAGCTGGCTCCGTCGTCGACGGAGACGACGAGCACCTCCGAGGCGCGCTTCAGGAAGGGCAGCGCGTCCCAGACCGCCCGGCGCGCCTCGCGCGTGTTCTTCCAGCCGATCACCACGCGCTTCGCGTCGAGATGGTCCAGATCCGGCGGCACCACCAGCACCGGACGGCCGAGCTGCATGACCGCATCGGCCGGATCCACCGCGAACAGGGGGGGCCCGGGGACTCCGCGGCCGACCACCACGAGGTCGGCGGCCGCGGACTGTGCCGCCAGGAACGCCACCGGGACATCGAGGTTGGAGCGCCACTCGAGGCGGTTGCGGCCGCCGGCCGCCGCCGCGAAGGCCTCGTGGGCGACCCGGAGGTCGTTCAGGACGGTCTCGCCGGAATCGGCCAGCGCGTAGGCGCTCGCCGGCGTCGGGCCCACCGGCGGGACGACATAGGCCGGCTGCTCCGCGGCGACGCCGATCAGGCGGGCGTTGAAGTCGTCGGCGAGGCGGCCTGCCAGGCGCACGCGGTTTCGCGCGCCATCCGTCAGGTCCATGGCGACCATGATGCTCGCATAGGTCATGGAACGTCTCCGGCTCGAAGGACGGCGGCGGGATGACGGCGGGCCCGGCCGGCGCCTCCCGTCGGTTCGGGCCTCAGCCCAGCGTCGGTCAGCCCAGCGTCAGGTGGTCCTCGACGGCGCGCACGCCCGGCGCCGACCACGCCGCGTTCTCGGCGAGCCGGCGCTCGTGCCACGCGTTCACCTTGCCCTCCAGGACGACCTTCGCGTCCTTGACGGTGACCTTGATGGCGTCCGCCTCGAGTTCGGCGTTGCGCTTCAGCGCCGCCAGGATCTTCGCACGCACATCGGGCACGCTCGCCTTCGGCGCCACCTCGATGGTGTTGAGGATGCCGGCCACGCCCGCGAGGCGCTTGATCGACCGGTAGGCTTCTTCCTTCTGATACTGCCAGTCGACCCGGCCGGTCAGCGTCACCCAGCCGTTCTGAACTTTCACCTGCACCGCACCCTTCGGCACGGTCGCGGACCAGTCGAGCATCTGCACGGCGCGCTGGGCGAGGTCCTCGTCGCGCGGCGGCGTCTCGCCGCCGAAGCGGACCTTGATCTCCTCGACGACGCCGCGCACCCCGCGCACCTTCTGGGCCGCCTTCTCGGCGGCGACGCGCTCCGTGTAGCTGGCGACGTGGCCCGTGAGCGTGACGATGCCGTTCTCGACGGCGACGCCGATATGTGCGGCGTCGATGCTCGGGTCGAAATCCAACTCGTCGATGACGTTCTGGCGGATCAGCTTGTCGCCCATGTCGGTCTCCTCCGATGACGTCCAGGCCGTGCCCGGTCCACGCCGACGCTAGGCCCGGCAGGCGGTCGGGCATTGATCCAGCGCAAAGGGGGCGCCCGCCGGCCTCCGATCCGGCATCGGGCAGGCCCGGGGGCCGCCGGCAACGGCGCAGCCGGCGGTCACGGTGGAGACCATCGCCCGGGCCTCGAACAGCCGGTCGAACTGCGGCACGTCCGAGAAGGCGCGCGGCACGCGTGCGTTGCCCGAGATCAGGGCGAAGGGGATACCCTTCCGGCGCAGGACGCAGGCCAGCGGGAAGCCGGAGCCGTGATTCAGGTCGATGCTGACCACCGCGAAGTCCGGAGGCGTCTCGTCCAGGCAGCGGGCCGCCTCCGCGCTGGTTCCGTAGGGTCCGCGCACCGCGCAGCCGGCCTCGGCGAGGACGTCCTCCAGCCACATGCCCGGCAGGGCCTGCGGCTCCGCCACCAGCACGACCGGCCTGTCCCCTGGTCCGCTCCTCATCGCCCGTCTCCCGGTGCCGTTGCGGTGCGACCAGGATGGACCGGTCGGTCCGGTCCGCGTTGCGCCAGGTCAAGGGCGGCGTGACCGTACCGCTCAGGACCATGCCGGGCTCCTGCCGGACTCATGCCGGGCTCATGCCGCGGAACGCGACGCGGCCGGCTTCGCCGCGAACCGGATCGAGCGGGCCACCCTGAGGGCCGCCGCGAGGTCGTCCCGGTCGGTGCCGTAGCGGTGCCAGAGATTCTCCAGCCAGTCCGGAGGCCCGGCCTCGGCCTCCGGGATCTCGGAAAACGGCACATGGTACATGCCGTCGAGCGCCTCGATGCCGTAGCCGGTGACGGCCCATTGCCGGCCCTGCCAATGCACGGGGGCGGTGAGATCGTGGCTCATGGGGATGCCTCCTTATACCGTGGCCTCGGACAGTTGGGCGACCAGGCAGGTGTCGGCCCGCAGACGCCAGTCGACGATGCCGGCCGCTTCGCAGAACAGCGCCTGGGCCGCGCAGGCCGCGGTGACCTCCGACCGGGCGGGGACGATGACCTGGTGCTGCAGGATACGGTGGTCGTGGCCGCTATCGTCCGGCACGACCTTGTGGAAGGTCACGAGGTATTGGCGCATGGTGCGCCTCCTGTCCGAGAATCCCTTCAGCCTGGGGCCCGCGAGGACCGGCGGCCTTGATCCAGCGCAAGGATGGGCGCCCGGTCAGGTTTCCGGGGCCGGCGGGAAGAGACGGTCTCGGCTGGGCTCGGTCCCGATGCCGGCCGCCGCCCGGGCGGCCCGGTGCGCCTGCGTCTTCCCGTGCAGCGGCCAGTACCGCTCCATCGCCAGGTAGGTGAACGAGGCCGACCACCCGATCAGGAGCAGGCCGTTGAGGGCCTCGACCCCGGCGAGCAGCCGCGTGTGCGAGCTCGGGAAATGGTCGCCGAACCCGAGGGACGTGTAGGCCACCACGGAGAAGTACAGGCAGTCCTCGAAGGTCTCGACCGGCGCGCCCGCGAAGGTGCCGATGCCGAGCCGGAGCACGAGCAGCCAGTAGGCGCCGGCGTAGATCCAGACGGCGACGGTGTGTCCGACGAAGGTCATCAGCACCACGGCCAGGATGCGGACCCGCGGCGGGACCGGCAGCTCGGACAGGTGCTCCGAGGTCAGCCGCAGCGTCTCGTAGAGGACCAGGATCGTGGACACGACGAGGGCGACGCTGGCCGTCATGGCGAGGAGCATGGCGCTGGACCGGACGACTGTTCCCCTCGACCCTGCCTGAGACACCGCGGACCTCATTGACCTGGCTCAAGCGGCCCCGCAGCCGCACGGTGATCCAGATCAAAGCGCGTCCTTCCCGGATGGCCTCCTCTACAAGCGGCGCCCCGCGACGGGCGCCCCGACAGGGGAGACGACCATGGCCGACGTGCATGTGGCCGAGGAACTCTGGTCCACCAGCATGCTGCCTGAGGGCATTCTGGAGCGGTGGTTCGTGGCGGACGGAGCGCGCGTGCGCGCCGGCGAGGCCGTGGCCGCCGTCCGCATCGGCGATGCCCTGCACGACATCGCCTCGCCGGCCGAGGGCTGCCTGACGGTCCTCGCCCCCGTGAACCAAGTGGTCGACCCCGGCTGCGTCATCGCCGAGGTCCACGCCTGACGCCGCGCCGCGGCGATGGTTTCCACACCGGCCGTGGCGCGGTGCCCGGCCGGTCCTATCGGAGGCAGATCATGTCCCGCGCGGACCCGGCCCCAACACAATCGCCGACGTGGCGGACGGACGAGATTCTGGTCAGCATCCTGCAGTACACGGCCGGCATCGCGCTGGTGCTGACGGCGTGGGTGCTGGCCTTCACCGACCATGCCCGTGCGGCGGGGTCCGCGCTGCTGCCGGGCTTGCTCATCATCATGCTCTACGGCGCCAACCAGATCCGCTTCCGGGCCGTGCTGGAACGGACGGTCCTGCTCGTCGGGGTTTGGACGCTGGTCGCACCCTGGGCCCTCGGCTTCGCGGCGAATGACGGCGCGACCTGGGCGCATGTCGTTCTCGGGAGCCTGGCCGTCGCCTCCGCCACGGCCCTGCTGCGGATCGCGAGGCGGCCATGACGGTCTCGCGGCCCGCCGCCTGCGCGGCGCTCCTCGCCGGCCTTCTGGCGGTCGGAACCGGCGCCGCGGCGGCCGATCCCGACGAGGGTCACCGCCTCCGGGGATGGACCATCGCCACGCAGCTCTGCAGCCCGTGTCACGTCGTCGGTCGCGTCCCGCAGGCCGGCGACGCCATGGGGCCGTCCTTCGTCCGGATCGCCAACATGCCCTCGACGACCGGACTGGCGCTCAACGTCTTCCTGCAGAGCCACCACCAGCGCATGCCGAGCCTGCGGCTCGACCGCGACGAGATGGATGCGGTCATCGACTACATCCTCAGCCTCAAGGAGGCCGAGGCCATCCGGCCATGAGGCGCGGCACGCTTTCGGAGCCGTCCGGGACGAGACGCGGATTCCGTCCGCAGACATGCCTGCCGCCCGTCAGGCCGCCCGCGACGGCCTCGGAGCCGGGCAGGCCCCGCGCCGGACGGCCGCGGCTTCCTGGCGTCAGCGATGGGCTGGGCGTCGGCGATGCACCGGTCGCCCGGGTCGCGGCCTTCGGGGCGGCCGTCGCGTCTCCGCGCCGTCAGGATACCGGAACCGAGGCGCCGGAGGTATCGGCCTTCAGGTGCTCCCGGAACCACCGCGCCGCGTGCTGCGCCACCGTCTCGAGCGTCCCCGGCTCCTCGAAAAGGTGCGACGCACCGGGCACGACGACCAGGCGCTTGACGCAGGTCAGACGGGCCAGGGCCGCCTCGTTCAGGGCGAGGACCTCGGGGTCGCGGCTCCCCACGAGCAGCAGCGTCGGAGCCCGCACGCGGGCCAGGGTCGCGCCCGCCAGGTCGGGTCGGCCGCCGCGCGACACGATCGCCCCGACCTGATCCGGCTCGGCGGCAGCCGCAATCAGCGCGGCCGCAGCCCCGGTGCTCGCGCCGAAATAGCCCCGCGGGAGCCGCCGCAGATCCCGCTGGCCGGAGAGCCACGCGGCCACGGAGCGCAGCCGCCCGGCCAGGAATGGGATGTCGAAACGCAGCTGGCCGGTCCGGCGGTCGGCCGTCTCTTCGCTCGGGGTCAGAAGGTCCGCCAGCACCGTCGCGAAGCCCACCGCATTGAGCGCCTGCGCGACGCTGCGGTTGCGCGGGCTGAAGCGGCCGCTTCCGGAACCGTGCGCGAACAGGATGACGCCGCGGGGCGTGCGTGGAACGTGCAGGTCGGCCGCCAGGAACGCCGCGGCGGCCGGAATCCGGATCTGCTGCTCGCGCGGAGCGAGGATTTCGTCCATGGCCAGCTCCTCCGCTGGGGAGAGGATCGCGCCGGCGGCTCAGAGGCCGACCGGGAAGGTTTCCGGCACCTCGCCCGCATCCCACTCGGCCGTCCGCTCCAGGGGCGTCACCGCGCGTGTCTCGTCGAAGTGGAGGATCGCGTCGAACTGCTCCGGAAGGCAGGCTCGGGCATAATGGCTCTGCAGCTCCGTATCGGGCCGGTAGATGACGCCGATCGCCCGCTCGATCCGGTCGGTCCGGAGGATTTGCTCCGCCTCCCCGCCGAGGGTGAGGGGCAGCAGGAAGCGGCCTATGCCGAGGGCGTGGAACAAGGCCTCGTAGCTGTCGGGTCGCGCGGGACGCACGCGCTTGCGCTCGGCCGGCTGATCCCAGTCGGAGGCGGCCGTCACGGTCCCCGCGTAGGTGCTGAAGCCGACGCTCACGACGGCGCGGCCGTGGCGTTCCCGCAGCAGCTGCCCCAGGTTCAGTTCGCCCCGCTCGCCCATCGCAGTGGCGCGGGCGTCGCCGAGATGGGAGTTGTGCGCCCAGACGGCGATCTTCACCGGGCCGGGCCGGCGCTCCAGATGCGCCACCAGCCGCTCCAGGCTGTCGGCCATGTGGCGGTCCCGCAGGTTCCAGGAGGAGACCTCCGCCAGGAACATCGTGCGGTAATAGGCTTCGGCGCTCTTGACGACCCGTGCGTTCTGTTCGGCGTTGAAGAGTTCCTCGCCATCGGCGCTGCCGCTCCAGGACAGGGTATCGGCCGTGCGCCGCTGCAGCGCCAGGAGCTGGGCGACGGCCTGCTCCTGGCAGGATCCGATGCCCTTCAGCCCGGTCATGAAGCCGTAGGCCTGGCCGCTGTCGCCGAACCGGTCGAAGCAGGCGTAGCGCGTACGCGCCACCGCGGCGGCGGCCGGGTCGACGGCTTCCAGGCAGCGGAGCACCGCCTTCATCGAGGCGCGCAGGCTGTAGAGATCGATGCCGTACACGCCCACCCGCGCCTGCGCCGGCAGGCCCTGGTTGTGGATGCGCAGCCACTCGACGAACTCGACCATCTCGGTGTTGCGCCACATCCAGGTGGGGAAGCGGCGGAAGCCGGCGAGCGCCTCGACGGCGTCGAGGTCGTCGCTGTCGCCGCGAACGTAGCGGTTCACCCGCCAGGCATCCGGCCAGTCGGCCTCGATGGCCACGGCCCCGAAGCCCTTGTCGGTGATCAGCCGCCGGGTGATCTCCGCCCGTTCCCGGTAGAACTCGTGCGTCCCGTGGGAGGCCTCGCCGAGGAGCGCGAAGCGCGCCTCGCCGATCAGCGCCAGCAGCGGATCGTAGTCGTCGGGGCCGCCTTCCAGGGGGATCGCCGCCGCGCGCAGGCGGCGGAGGACCGTGGGGTCCGGCGCGTCGTCGGCGTGCGCCGCGGCGGGATCGGCCGCGCCCGCGGCCTGCGCGCGCCCGAGCAGCCGGCGCACCTCGTCGTCGCTCGTCTGCGTGAAATCCCGGTACGCGGCGCCCACCGCCCAGAACGGTTCGGGCAGGTCGGCGCAGACGACCGCATCCGCCTCGTGTTTCAGCCGCTCGACCGTCTCGCGGGAGGCGGTGGGCACGGCCACGACCACCTCCTTCGGCTGGCGCTGCCGGATCGCCCGGATGGCGGCCTGCATCGAGGCGCCGGTGGCCAGGCCATCGTCCACCAGGATGACGGTGCGCCCGCGGACATCGGCGGGCGCACGCCCGCCGCGATAGACGCGCTCGCGCCGCAGGAGCTCCTCTTGCTCCTGCGCGGTGACCGCGTCGATCAGGTAGGGGGGGACCTTCAGGGACGCGACGATGTCCTGGTTGAGAACCCGCACACCGCCGCTGGCGATGGCGCCCATGGCGAGTTCCTCGTAGCCCGGCACGCCGAGCTTGCGCACGATGAACACGTCGAGGGGCGCGTGCAGCGCGTCGGCCACCGCGGCCGCCACCGGAACGCCGCCGCGCGGCAGCGCCAGGATCACGACGTCGGAGCGCTCGGCGAAGGCGGCGAGTCCCTTGACGAGTTCCCGACCCGCTTCGGCGCGGTCGCGAAAGATGCGCTCGGCCATCGCCACCCTCCCGCTGCGCGGATCCCGGAACAGGATCGTCGTTCGCCGGGGCGGGCGACCCGACGCGTCGGGCCCGCCCCGGGCTCGCGTTCGAAAGCCGGCTACGCGGCCTGAACGGCGATCGTCTTCTCGGCCTTCGCCTCCGCGGTCTTCGGCAGCGTCACCGTCAGCACGCCGTTCTTGAGGACCGCCTCGATCTTGCCCGCGTCGACGCCCGGCGGCATGCGGAAGGCCCGCTCGATGGCGCCGAACCGGCGCTCGGACAGGTAGAAGCCCTCGCCCTTGCGTTCCTGGTCTTGCCGCTTCTCCCCCTTGATCATCAGCATGCCGTCGGTGACTTTGACCTCGACATGCTTCTCATCGATACCGGGCAGCTCGGCCGTGACTTCGTAGCAGGTCGGCTTGTTCTGTATGTCGGCCACGGGAGACAGTTGCCACAGCGCGCCGCCGGTGAACGGCGTGGTGGCCGCCCCGAGGAAATCGAAGGGCACGCGCTTCAGGCTGCGCGCCAGGTCGTCGATGAGATGATCGATGTCCCGGCGCACATTCTCGAACGGACGCCATTCGGCCGGTGCGGACGCGCGCTCCGACCCGTCGCTGCTGACCGACACTTTTGTACCAGACTCGGCCATGGGGAATGCCTCCTCTCAAGAAGTGGTCCGCATCGGTAGGGCCCGCACCCCGATGCGGCATTGATTCACCTCAAGATCAACCGCGCCAGAAGACACGAAAATAAACGATAATCAGAATACGAATATTTGGAAAAACGACGACATCAACAAGACATCGAGACAGCCCCAGGCTGTCCACGCAGGATCTCCATCCGCACCGCAGGCGCGCGCGGGCGGCCGGCATCCAGCCGTCGGTCCCAGGGCGGCCTGCCCGCGCGCCTTCGTCAGCGATGATGCGCGGAGACGGCGCGCAGAACCTCGCCCGACAGCCCGGCGCCGACCTTGTGGGAGATGTCCCCGAGGCTCACCATGCCGACGAGCTTCTGGTCGGCGTCGATGACCGGAAGGCGGCGGACCCGCTTGTTCTCCATGATCTTGATCGCCAGAGCGAGATCGTCGTCCGGAGCGCAGCAGGCGACCCGGGTGGTCATCACGTCGGTCGCGGTCATCGTCTGCGGGTCCTTGCCGTCCGCCAGGGCGCGGCACGCGATGTCCCGGTCGGTGACGATGCCGACCAAGTGGCCGTCCGACTTGACGGGCAGCGCGCCCACATCGGCATCCCGCATCTGCCGCGCAATCACGTCGACGCGCGTCTCGGCCGAGACGAAAGTCGCACCTTTGTGCATGACGTCACGGACTTTCATGAGCTTGGCCTCGTGCTGATGGTTTCGGATCCGCCCCGGAATCGCCTCCGCGCGGATTCTGTCGGAAACCCTCTTCCGGCTGGAATGACCGGCATTGATGCAGGTCAACGGAAGTTTCGTTCAGCTCAAGACTTCGTCCGAAGCTCGCGCCCGAAGCACAGGCGTTCCGCGGGCCCCGGCGACCGGTGCGCGAAACCTTCCGCGGCTCAGTGCGCCATCAGGGTCGGCACCGTTATCCTGCGGAGGAGGTCGCGGCTCGCCCCGCCGAGGAAGACTTCGCGCAGGCGGGAATGGCCGTAGGCCCCCATCACGAGAAGGTCGACGCCGGCCTGGGCGACCTCCGCCAGCAGGGTTTCGCCGACGGTGGTGCCGCTGATGATCGCGCGGTAATCGGCGGCGATGCCGTGGCGACCCAGATGCTTCACCACGCGGGCGCCGCCCTCGCTGACGCCGGCCACCGCCTCCGTCTGCACCGTGAGGACGCGCACGCGCTCGGCGCGGCTCAGGAGCGGCAGCGCATCGGCCAGCGCCCGTGCGGCCGCGGCGCTGCCGTCCCAGGCCACCGTGACGGCGCCGAACCGCGCCGGCCGGCCCCACCGCGCCGGCACCACGAGGATCGGCCGGCCCGCTCCGAGGAGAAGGTCTTCGATATAGGCATCCGCCGGCTTGTCGCGGCCCGGATCGGCCCGCTCGACCACGATGAGATCGGCGAGGCGGGCCCGATCCAGCAGGCGGCTCCGGATGTCGCCCGCGCTCCCGCTCAGGGTTTCCATCTCCATCGGCACGTCGGCGGTTCTGGCGGCGTAGGACAGGTCGTCGGCGGCATCGCGCACCACCGCGAGGGCGGCCTCACGGGCCGAGAGGGCGAAGCCATAGGGCAGCTCCGCCAGGGGGGCCTCATCGCCGCCCTCCGGCTGGAGGTACAGGCATCCGGCCGCGGCCCCGACCTCCCGGGCCAGGGACAGCGCGTAGGGCCCGGCGGCCTCTCCGACCGCGTCCGCGACGATGAGCAGATCCTTGATCATGGCGCGCATCCTGTGAGGGCGAACCGGAGGACGATCCGCGTTCCGGTCCAGGCCGCCAGGGTGCGCCGATGGGCACGGCGAGCCTTGATTCATCGCAAAGAGGCCGGACGGCCGGCCTTTGATGTCCCTCAATGCCGCGCCCGGGCCCGAGGCGGATCCTGGCGGCTCACTCGGGCACGCGGAGGCGGGCGATGCGTGACGTCCTGGTCGTCTATTATTCGCGCTCGGGCACGACCGACGTGGTGGCCCGGGCGCTCGCGACCGCGCTCGGCGCCGACCTCGATCGGATCACGCCTGCGGTCTCCTATGCGGGGGCGGCGGGATTCGTGAGAGGCCTGTGGCATGCGCTCCGTCGGATCGGGCCGCCGATCCGGAAGCGCTTCGATCCGGCGCCGTTCAAGACGGTCGTCCTGTGCTCACCCGTCTGGGCCGGCCGGCTTCCCGGGCCGGTGCGGACCTACCTCCAGGAGGCCGGGGCGCCGCCGCACCTGCTCGGCGTCGCCGTCTCGGGCTCGGGGGGCGCGCAGGCCGCCTTCTTCCGCGATCTGGAGCAGATCAGCGGCTGCGCCGGCATGCCCACCCTCTCGTTGACCCAACGCCAGGTCCTGACCGGCGCGTATCGCCCGTCCCTGGACGCGTTTGCCCAGACCGCGCGTCGCGGCTTGAGCGACGCGGCCCCGGCCCGGCCCCGCGCGGACGGCAACGCGCCGGATCGGTCCGGTCCGGACGGCCTTCCGGGCGGCGGCCTCATCGCCTGAAGGCGGGCAACAGAGGAAGGAACGTGATCGCGATCTCGAGGGCGATCAGCAGGACGACCACGATCTCCAGGCGCAACGAGCGGTTCGTGTGCATCAGGTCGGTGAGCGCGGTCGCCGTCGCGCCGATCACGGTGAGCTTGCGATTCAGCGTGGCCGTCCGCTCCCGCAGCTCGTACTCGTCCTCGAGGCGCGCGTAGAGGCGTTCCAGGCCCGGCTGATCCCACAGCACCTCGGGCTTCTCCTCGACCGCCACGCGCCCCGACACCCTGTGCTGGACGAGCAGCGTGCTGCCGACATGCTTCAGGACGGCCCGACGGCCGCCCGATGCGCGCCCCGTCTCGGCCAGCCGCCGCGCCAAGGGCTCGATCACGTCGAAGACAGCCGCGACCTCGATCTCGTTCTGCGCCAGCGCCGTGCTCTTGGCGAGGATGTCGGCGATGACGATCAGACGCCCGGGCGTCAGCTGGCGGATGGCGATCCGGCCGCCGGGCACGACCTGATCGTCGTGATCCGGCCCGATCTCGATCGTGGCGGTCTCCTCTTCCGGCCGCGTCACGGGACCGCGGACACGCGACAGCAGGCCTGCCGCCATCGCCTCCTCCTCGCTCGGAGACAGCCCGACCGTCACCACGACCCCGTAGCGGAAGACCACCGCGAAACCGCACCCGACCCGCAAGGCGAGCGGGTTGATCGCGAGCGTGTCGTTGCGTTCGAGACCCGCCGTATCGATGCGGTCGCCGAGGATCCGGGCGCGGGCGATCAGGCGTTGCGGTTCGACCGGCAGCGTGTCCTGGCTCAGCGGAACCCCCGACCGCGTCGATCCGATGCCCGGCCGCGAGAGGGACCCGGCGCCCGGTTTGATCCAACGCAAGGTGTCCCGTCGCCCCGCGCAATACGGTCCCGGGCACGGCGGCGACACGCGCGCCGGACCCGTTGAGGGAGCGGAGGATGCGCACCATCGACAATCAATCGCAGGACATCTTCCTGAACGGATTGAGTCTCCTGCTGGGCATCGGCCTGATCGCGGCGCCCTGGTATTTCGGATTCGCGTCCGAGACTGCCGCGGCTTGGAACGCCTGGATCTTCGGCACCACGGTCGCGATCCTCGCCGTGCTGGCGCTGATGCAGACCTACGACTGGGAGGTCTACGCCATCGCGGCAGCGGGACTCTGGGTCTGCCTGGCCCCTTGGGCACTCGGCTTCCAGGAGGCCACGGTGGCGACGTGGGCGCATGTGAGCTTCGGCATCGCGCTGGTCATCTCGGCGAGTTCCGAAGTCTGGCGTCTGCGCGAATCCCCGTCGGCCTACGAGGTCTGAGCCGGCGCCGCCCCCCTGGCCCGCACCCCCGCCGTGCCGCGGCCTGCCTCGTCCTCCGGGGGGCCGCCGTTCCGGCCCTCGTCGGATCCGGCCCTGGAGGCGTGGCGCCCGCGCCGATGCGCTGGAGCCCCCGTCGGGGATCGACCGTGCGGGAGCGCGGGTCCGCCCTCGGTCCGTCGAGGGCCGTGAAGCCATCGTGGTCGTGACGCTCGTAACGCTGCCGTGGCCCCTCGGGGCGCATTCGAGGCGCGGCGCGCCGGCGTTCCCCCCGCTGCGCATCGGATCCATCAGGGCGTCCCAGAGCGGTGGGCGAAGAGCTGCGCCAGGGCGCAGGAGGCCAGCCGCACCTCCGGGCTGTCGGAGCGGCTCGTCAGGATGATCGGGACACGGGCGCCGAGCAGCAGACCGGCGGCGTCGGCGCCCGCGAGATGGATCAGCTGCTTGGCGAGCATGTTGCCCGACACGAGGTCCGGCACCACGAGGATGTCGGCCTCGCCCGCGACCGGCGACACGAGGGCCTTCGCGGCGGCGGCGGCGCGGGAGATGGCGGTGTCGAAGGCCAGCGGCCCGTCGACGAGGCCGTCCGTGATCTGCCCGCGCCCGGCCATCTTGCACAGGGCCGCCGCGTCGAGGGTCGAGCCGAGCTTCGTGGAGACCGTCTCGACGGCCGAGAGGATCGCCACCTTGGGCTGCGCGATGCCGAGCGCGCGGGCGAGGTCGATGGCGTTCTGCACGATGTCGCGCTTCTCCTCCAGGCTCGGCGCGATGTTGACGGCGGCATCGGTCAGGAACAGCGGCTTGGGGTAGCTCGGCACGTCGAGGGCGTAGACGTGGCTCATGCGCCGCTCGGTCCGCAGGCCCGTCGCCCGGGCAATGGCGGCCGCCAGGATCTCGTCGGTGTGGAGCGCGCCCTTCATCAGCGCCGTCACCCGGCCGGCGCGGGCGAGGGAGACCGCCTTCTCCGCCGCGGCGTGGCTGTGGGGCGCGTCGACGATCTCGATGCCGTCGAGGGCGAGGCCGGCCGCGCGCGCCGCGGCCTCGATCTTCGGCCGCGGCCCCACCAGAACCGGCACGATCAGCCCGGCCTCGCGCGCGGCGCGCGCGCCCTCGAGCGAGACCGCATCGCAGGGATGGACGACGGCCGTCAGCGCCGGGGCGAAGCGGCGCGCCGCCGCAATCATGGGTTTCCAATGCACGCCCCGCTCGTGCAGGTGGACCTCCGGCAGCAGGACGCGCGGCCGGCGCACCTTGTCGGCGGGGGCCAGCACCTCGGCCTCGCCGGTGATGACCGTCTCGCCCTGCGCATTCAGGCAGACGCAGTCGAGGCGGACCCGCTGATCGGCGGCCTCCTTGGCGCGCACGGTGACGCGCGCCGTCACGGTGTCGCCGATCCGGACCGGATGCAGGAACCGCAGGGACTGGCTGAGATAGACCGTGCCGGGCCCGGGCAGTTCGGTGCCGAGCACCGCCGAGATCAGCGACCCGCCCCAGAGCCCGTGCGCAATCACCCCGTGGAACCGGTCCGTGGCGGCATAGTCCCGATCGAGATGGGCCGGATTCACGTCGCCGGAGGCCAGGGCGAACAGGCTGATGTCCTGCGCCTGCAGGGTGCGGGTCAGGCTGGCGGTGTCGCCCACCGCGATCTCGTCGAAGGTGCGGTTCTCGATGAAGCGGGGCGGTTCCATCGGGCCACCCGCTCAGGCTTCCAGCACGTAGGCGCCGGGCGCGTCCCCGAGCACCGCGTAGCCCGAGGCCGGTGCGCCCATCGCGGGCGGCGGGGCGGGCGGCCCCGACCGCTCGGCGAGCCAGGCGGCCCAGGCGGGCCACCAGGACCCTTCGCACTGCGGCGTCTGCCCGATCCAGGTGTCGGGATCGCGGTAACGGTCGGTCGCCCGCGTGGTGCGGATCCGATGACGGGCCTGCTTCCGCCCCGGCGGCGCGACGATCCCGGCATTGTGGCCGCCGCTGGCGAGGACGAAGGTGACGTCGGTATCGGCGAGGGGGTGGATCTTGAACACCGAACGCCAGGGCGCGACGTGATCGCGCTCCGTGGCCGCCGCGAAGACCGGGACGCGGATGTCGCTGATGGAGACCGGCCGGTCTCCGGCCAGGAAACGCCCCTCCGCGAGATCGTTGTCGAGGAACAGGCCACGCAGATATTCGGCGTGCATCCGCGCCGGCAGGCGCGTCGCGTCCGCGTTCCAGGCCGTCAGGTCTGTCATCGGCTGTCGCCGCCCCAGGAGATAGTCGCGGACGATCCGGGACCAGATCAGGTCGTTCGAACGCAGGAGCTGGAAGGCGCCGGCCATCTGCCGGGCATCGAGGGTGCCTTGGCTGCGCATCAGGCTCTCCAGGAAGCTGATCTGGCTCTCGCCGATGAACAGCGTCAGCTCTCCGGCCTCGGTGAAGTCGAGCTGCGCGGCGAACAGGCTGAGTGAGGCGAGGCGCGCGTCGCCGTCCCGGCTCATCGCGGCGGCCGCGATGGCGAGCAACGTCCCGCCCAGGCAATACCCGGCCGCGTGGATCGGGTGGCCGGGAACGATGGCCGCGACGGCCTCAAGGGCCGCCATCACGCCGAGCCGGCGATAATCGTCGAAGGACACGTCCCGGTCCTCCGGACCGGGATTGCGCCAGGAGATCATGAAGACGGTGTGGCCCTGGGCCGTGAGGTACCGGACCAGGGAGTTTTCGGGCGACAGATCGAGGATGTAGAACTTCATGATCCAGGCCGGGACGATCAGCACCGGCTCCGGCCGGACCGCGGTCACGGTGGGGGCGTACTGGATCAGCTCGATCAGCCGGTTGCGGAACACGACCTTGCCGGGCGAGACCGCCACCGCGCCGCCGACCGGGAAGGCGTCGGCGCCGACCGGCTTCAGACCTTCGGCCGCGCGCAGGGCGTCCTCGGCGGCATTGAGCAGGCCCGTGACGAGGTTCGCACCGCCGGTCCGCACGGTCTCGCCTAGCACGACCGGATTGGTCCAGGGCAGGTTCGAGGGCGAGGCGGCATCGAGGACTTGGCGCGCCGCGAAGGCGACCATGGTCTCGTGGGCGCGGCACACGCCGGGCACGCCGGTCGTGGCGTTGTGCCACCATTGCTGGGTCAGCAGGAACGACTGGCAGGCGAGGCTGAAGGGCCAGACCTGCCAGGCCGGATCGTCGAAGCGGTGGTCCTGGGGCAGCGGATCGATGCACGGCGCAGCATGGCCCTGCAGGACGGCGCTCCGGGCGGCGAACTGCGCGAGGCGCACCTGCTTCCGCAGGAGCTTCATCACCAATGTGGCCTGCTTGCCGGGCGAGAAGACCGCGTGGATGGCCCAGTCGAACCACGCCTCGGCGAGGGCAGCGGGGGAGAGGCCGGCCGTCATCCGGGCGACGGACGCGTGCACGCTCTGATCGATCGCTCGCCGGACCGGCGCCAGATCGTCCTCGTCCTCGGGGGGATCGGGCCGGGATGCCGGGCTGGGGACCTCCGGGATCGGGCGCAGACGCAACCCGGGCCGCGGCGGCTCAGCGGCCGTCTCGGCCCGGTCTCTCACCTCAGCGTCGAGCATGCACGGTCTCCTGCGACGCCGCGCAGGGTACGGCAGGCGCAGCCGCCGTCCCGTGATTCAGATCAAGGTGCGGCGGACGGCCCCCGGCCGCGGTCCCCCGATGTCACGAGAGGGCGACCGTCTTGCGGAACCGCAGGATCGCCGCGACGACGAACACGGCGCCGATCGCGCTCACCACCACGATGCGGGGCCAGACCGCGTCGAGACCGGCGCCCCGGTAGAGGATCGCCTGTGCGAAGGCCACGAAATGGACCGTGGGGGAGGCCTGGAGGAGCGTGGCGAGCCAGGGCGGCATGCTCTCCAGCGGCGTGTTGCTCCCGGACAGCATGGCGAGCGGCAGGTAGACCAGGAGGTAGATCAGGCCGAGCTGCGGCATCGAGCGCGCGAGGGTGCCCAGGAACAGGCCGATCGCCGTCGCGAAGAACAGGTACGCCGCCGTCCCGACCAGAAACAGCGGGATGGAGCCGATGATCGGCACGTGCAGCAGGCCCCGCACGACGAGGACGAGGGACAGGCCAACGGCCACCAGGATGACGAGGCCGTTGGACCAGACCTTCGCCATAGCGATCTCGAAGGGCGTGACCGGCATCACCAGCAGGTGCTCCAACGTCCCCCGCTCGCGCTCCCGCACCACCGCCGCACCGGCCAGGATGATGGCCAGCATCGTCACGCTGTTGAGGATCCCCATCACGCTCGTGAACCACGCCGTCTCGGCATTGGGGTTGAAGGCGATGCGCGCGACGAGTGCGACCGGCGCCGGCGCCGACCCCCCTGCGCGGCCGACGAAGCGGGCGACCTCGTCGGCCACGATCTGCTGCGCGTAGGCTGCGCCGAGGCCGGCCTGCACCATCGCGGTGGCGTCGATGTCGAGCTGGAGCCGGGCTGGCTTCAGACCGAGCAGGTCGGCTTGGAAGCGCGGCGGGATGTCGAGCACGAACGTGTAGGTGCCCGCGTTCAGCGCCGGGACGATGTCCCGTTCGGCGATGGCGACGGGCGGCTTGAAATGGGGGGGCAGGAAGGCCTGCGTGATCTGCCGGGACAGCGTCGAGCGGTCCTCGTCGACGATGGCGATCGCGGCGTTGTGCAGTTCCTGCGAGCTGCTCTGCGCCTGCGCCAGGATGGCGAGGGAGAAGCTGTAGACGACGAGGCCCAGCAGGACGTAGTCGCGCCCGAAGCTGCGCAGCTCCTTGGTCCCGAGCCAGACGATGTTCGCGAGGGTGGCCACGGCGCAGTCCCGTCCGCGATCAGGATTCCTGCCGGGGCATCGCCAGGCAGGCCGCCGCGGTCAGGACGGGGACGAATACAGCCAGGATGGCGAGGCTGCCGGCGAGGTCGGCCCAGCCGAGGCCCTTGGTGAAGGCCCCGAGGCTCACCGGCAGGTAATAGGTCATGGGGAAGAGCCGCCCCAGGATGCGCCCCAGGCCCGACAGGGAGGCCACGGGGACGAGCATCCCGGCGAACATGGTGGCGGGCAGCACGGTCAGGATGGCGGTGCCGAACAGGGCCGCGATCTGGGTCCGCGCGAAGGTCGAGACCAGCATCCCGTAGGCCGTCGTCGCCGTCACGTAGATCAGCGTGCCGACGACCAGGACCGAGGCGCTCCCCTTCAGCGGGACCCCGAAGACGAACCGCGCCAGCAGGACCATCAGCGCGAAATTGACGAGCGCCAAGCCGATATAGGGGAGCTGCTTGCCCAGTAGGAATTCCAGGCGCGTCAGGGGCGTCACGTAGAGATTGGTGATCGAGCCGAGCTCCTTCTCGCGCACCACCGCCAGCGCCATCATGATCGCCGGGATCAGGGCGAGCTGGAGGGCGATCTGCGCCGGCACCATCGCGAAGATGCTGTCGAAATCCTGGTTGTACTTGAAGCGGACCGCAATCTCGGCCTGGGGAGCCGGATCGGCCTTGGCAGGAAATCGCCGCGGATCGGACAGATAGCGCTGGTGCACCCCGGACAGGTAGCCCCGGATGGTCTGCGCGAAGAACGGCCGGGCCCCGTCGATCCAGGCCGCCACCTGCGTCGGCCGCCCGCGGGCCACGTCCCGGCCGAAGCCCGGCGGGATCTCGATCGCGGCCGCGATGTCCCCCCGGGCGAGCCGCCGCTCGAGATCGCCGAACCCCGACAGGGGCGGGGTCTCCACGAAATAGCGCGAGCCGCGCAGGTCCTCGAGATAGGCGCGGCTCGCATGGCTCCGGTCGTGATCGAGCACCGCGAAGGCGACGCTGTTCACGTCGGTGGAAATGCCGAAGCCGAAGACCAGCATCAGGAAGGTCGTGCCCAGGACCGCGAAGGCGAGGCGGACCCGGTCGCGCGCCAGTTCCAGCGCCTCGCGACGTGCGCAGGCGAGGAGCCGGCGCGGGCTGACCGGGATGATGCCGTCCGTCCGAGGGCCGGACGGGGGAAGCCGCGCCTCCGTGATCGCGGGCGTCTGCGGGGGCGCTCCGGTGCCGCCGGCTCCGGCCCGTTCGAGGAGGGTGACGAAGGCGTCCTCCAGGGTGGCGGCCCCGCAACGCGCCACCAGTCCCGCGGGGGTGTCGATGGCCAGGACCCGCCCCGAATCCATCAGCGCGAGGCGGTCGCAGCGTTCGGCCTCGGCCATGAAGTGGGTCGACACGAAGATCGTCACGCCCTGGCGGCGCGCGAGATCGAGCAGGAGAGCCCAGAAGCGGTCGCGTGCCGGCGGATCCACCCCGGAGGTCGGCTCGTCCAGAATGAGGAGTTCGGGCCCGTGGACGACGGCCACCGCCAGGGACAGGCGCTGCCGGATGCCGAGCGGCAGGTCCTCGGCACGCTGATCGACGTGGCGGGCGAGGTCGAACTGCGCGACGAGTTCGGCCACCCGGGCGCGCCTGGCCTCGGGGCTGAGCCGGAACAGGCGGGCATGCAGGGCGAGGTTCTGCCGGACGGTCAGCTCGGCATAGAGCGAGAAGGCCTGCGACATGTAGCCGACCCGTCGGCGCGCCGCGATGCCGCCCGCGGCGACCGGCTGCCCGAACAGGAGCGCCTCGCCCTCGCTCGGCGGCAGGAGGCCGGTCAGGACCTTCATGGTCGTGGTCTTGCCGCAGCCGTTCGAGCCGACGAACCCGAAGATCTCCCCGGGCAGGATGTCGAAGCTGACGCGGTCCACCGCCGTGAAGGCGCCGAACCGCCGTGTCAGGTCGCGCGCGGTGATGATCGGCCGGTCGCGCCCGGGGGCGGCCCTGGGCGGCACCGGCGCCCGGGACGGGGGCGCGTCATCCTGCGGCAGCAGGGCCGTGAAGGCGGCCTCGACGCCGGCCGCGCCGGTCCGCCGCCGAAGCCCCTCCGGGGAGCCCGTGGCGACCACCCGGCCGTCGTTCATGGCGACGAGCCAGTCGAAGGCCTCCGCCTCCTGCATGTAGGCCGTGGCGACCAGCACCGACATGGCCGGGCGCCGCGCCCGGATGCGCCCGATCAGCTCCCAGAACTGCCGGCGCGAAAGCGGATCGACCCCGGTGGTCGGCTCGTCGAGGATCAGCAGGTCGGGATCGTGGATCAGGGCGCAGCAGAGGCCGAGCTTCTGGCGCATGCCGCCGGACAGCTTCCCGGCCGGGCGGTCCGCGAAGGGCGCGAGCCCCGTGGCGGCCAGGAGTTCGGCGATCCGCGCGTCCCGCTCCGCCGGCTCCTGCCCGAACAGGCGGCCGAAGACATCGACGTTCTCGCGCACGCTGAGGCTGGCGTAGAGATTGCGCCCGAGTCCCTGCGGCATGTAGGCGATCCGCGGACACGCGGCCGCCCGGTGCCGAGCCTGCGCGATGTCGCCGTCGAGCACCGTGGCGCGGCCCGCCTGAACCCGCCGGGCCCCCGCGAGTATCGCGAGCAGCGACGACTTCCCGACGCCGTCCGGCCCGATCAGGCCCACGAGCCGGCCGCCGGGGATCGCCAGCGTGACGTCGTCGAGTGCGACGGTCCGGCCGTAGCGGTGCGTGAGATGCTCGACCCGGGCGACGGTGAGATCCGGCGGCCCCATCACGCGTCTCAGGGCGCCGTGGGGATCGGCGCGGGAGCCGGTGCAGCCGGGGGCGGGCTCGGGAGGAGCGAGGCCGGCCAAGCGGCCGTCTCGTCGGTCCGCACATAGGCGATCCCGGGCAACCCGCTGCGGATGAGGCGCTCGCGTCCACGGAGGCGCTCCGGGTCGATCCGCACCCGGATCCGGAACATCAGCTTGTCGCGCTCGTCACGGGTCTCCACGGTCTTCGGCGTGAACTGCGCCTGGCTCGAGACGAAGACCACCCGCGCCGGGATGACATGCCGAGGATAGGCGTCGAGCACGATGCGCGCCTCCGCGCCGATCCGGACACGGCCCGCCTCCGGCGTCGGCAGGTAGACATCCATGCGGACGTCGGCGGCGTCGAGCATCGTGAAGACCTTGCCGCCGGCGCCCAGGACCTCGCCGACATTGGCGACGCGATACTCGATGGGCCCGTCGCGCGGCGCGACGAGGGAATTGTCGGCGATGTTGACCCGGATAAAGGCGGCGCTCTGCGTCTGGGCTTCGAGGGCGTGCCGGGCCGCACCGACCCGCGCGGCCGCCGCCTCCCGGGCGGCCTGCGCCGCGTCGGCGTTCTTCCGCGCGACCTCCAGCGCATGTTCGCCGCCGCCGAACCGCGCCTCGGCCGCGCTCAGCGCCGCGGCCGCCTCGTCCGCCGCCTGCCGACGCGTGTCGAGCTGCTCGGCGGACGCGTAGCCCCGCGCCGTGAGATAGGTCGAGCGGCTCAGCTCCTGCTGGGTGAGCTTCACGTGGCTCTGCCGCTCCTGGATGTTGGCGCGGGCCTCCGCGACGGCGCGCTCGGCCTGGCTGACCGCCGCCTGGGTGGCGAGAACCTGGGCCTGCTGCTGGACGAGGGTCCGCTCCGCCTCCTCCACGCCCTTCTGGGCCTGGCGGATCTGCGCCTCCGCCTGGCTCAGCTGCGCCTCCAGATCCCGCGTATCCATCACGGCGACGACCTGCCCGGCCCGCACCAGGTCGCCCTCTTCGACGAGAAGACGCGCGATGCGGCCGGCGAACTTGGTCTCGATGTCGATCACGTTCGCTTCGAGCCGGCCATTCCCGGAGGCGAAGCCCGGCGGCAGCAACGGGCGATGGGCCTTCCACCATCCGTAGCCGCCCCCGGCGAGAAGCAGCAGCACGATGGCGGCCGTGAGCCACAGGCCGCGTGATCGCCGATCCGGACCGGCGGGGGGGCATGGCGCGGGAGACGGGACGCTGGTTCCGGGCGCGGGGACGACCTTGTCACGAAGCACCTCCGCCGTCCGGTTGCGGGCGCTGACGGAGGGCAGGACGGTGTCCACGCTCATGGGGACGCGCCCTCGATCCGTACGGCGCTGTCGGCAGGCGTGGCGGGATGCGTGGCGGGATGCGGTGCGGCGGAATCCTCCGCCCGGGCGTCGTCTGGACCCGGCAGGACCGTGCCGGTGATCGGCTCGACCCACGTCAGATGGTCGCGCAGGGCGACGACGCCCGGAACGCCGTCGACGGCGGCGCGCACCGCGCCCCTTTCCCGCTCGTCGGCGATCCAGCCGTGGAGCTCGACCGTTCCGTGCCGGACGGCGACCGCGATGGTGGCCTTCGGGATGCAGACGGCTTGGTCGAAGGCCGCGAGGATGTCCTGACGGATCTCGACATCACTGCGGTGGCCCGCAGTCCCGTCCGCGTCCAAGGCGGCGCCGAGAGCCCGGACGACATCCGCCCGGCTCACGATCCCGACGACGGCGTGCCCGCGCAGGACCGGCACCCGCTTGATCCGAGCCCGTATCAGGGTCTCGACGATCGCCTTCAGGGGCGTGTCCTCCGTCACGGTGGTCACGGGGCTGGACATCACCGCCTCGACCCGCCGGCCGTGCGCGTGGACATAATCCTCGGCGAGCCGGCCGGGGCTGCGCAGATACGCGATCCAGCGCGACATGCGGTGTTCGGTGCCGAGTTCGACCCGGCGGAGCAGATCGCCCTCCGTCACCATGCCGACGAGCGCGCCCTGCGCATCGATGACCGGCAGGCCGCTGATCTCGGCGTCGAGCATGAGATCGATCGCGCGCCGCAGGGCCGTGTCGGGGCAGACGCTGACGACGGGCGCCGACATGATCTGCCGGGCGCACAGGGGATGCAGCCTCAGGTGCGACCGGTCGCCCGCGGACGGCGACGGGGCATCGGGCCCTGGGGCGTGATCCGGAACGGAGGTGAGCGCTGGCATTCACAACCTCCCCGGCTTGGGATCGGGGCATCGATCAACCGGCATCGGCAGGGCGGCCGGCCACGGAGCAGGGTGCGCAGCCCAACCTTCGGCCCGCCTTGCGCTGGATCAAGCCCGGACGGACGGAGGGCCCGCCGCGGCCCTGAATCACGTCTGAGCGGGCGTGCCCCGCTCGTCCGGTTTCAGCCGCAGCACCGGTCCCGGCGAGGCCTGCCGGTCCATCACGGACTGGTCGATATCGCGCGCGGCATTCGCGTAGATCTCGAACCGCCGCTGGAGGACGGCCCGCTTGATGCGGTTCTTGCACTTGACCATGGCCGCGCGCGCCTTGTCGGCCCGCCGCCGCAGCTTGAGCGCCAGTTTCTCGTAGGATTTGTCGATGCGGGCGCCGACCCGTTCGGTCTCTTCGCTCAGGTTCGTAGCGAGATCGCGTTTCATGGCTTCACCTCTTCGCAGGTCTGCCATTCATCGCTGTCGGCGCAGCCTGGGCGTTGATCCAGCGCAACGTGCGGGCCGACGGGACGGCGCAACCGCCGGGGTGAGGCGACAGGCGGCGCCCTCCCCCGTGCGGGACCGGGGTCCCGCGCGCAGGCCGTTGCCGCAGGCTTCGGCCCGGCGGGCCGTGAAACGGCGTCAGGCCATCCGTTCGCTGCTGTGGCTCATCCGGCGCGCGACGTAATCCGTGCGGTGCCAATGCTGGCCGAAGATCAGCCATGCCAGCCCGAAGCCGACGCCGCCGGCGGCGAGCAGCGCCGCCACTGCGGCCGGATCGTGGCCGTTGGCCACCCGGCGGCTCAGCGCGTGTTCGTGCGGTCCCAGATGGATCGCCTGCCGCAGCGCTTCGGGGCTCTTCAGGATGTCCTGCAGGGCCCGTCTCACGTGTTCGCCGATGCGGCCGGCAAGCCGCTCATCCGGATGGGCGCCCTCCCCGCCCCGGCCCTCATGCTCGACGACCTCGTGTGCGTGGCTGTCCGTCATAGCGCGTCTCCATGGCTGGCTGCGGGTTCACGGGCGATCCGGTCTGCCGCTGCCCGGCCGTTCCGTCCAGACGAGAGCGACGATGCGGTCCTCGACGGCCCGGATGCGGGGCGCGGACCCGCGGCAAACTCTGCTCGCCCCCGGCCGGCGAGCCTTGATCTAGCGCAACGGCGACCGGGCCAATGACGACGAGCCCGGCGCCGCACGCGGGCCGAGCCTTGCGATAGGTCAATGCGGGGAACCCGGATCGGTCTGTGATGCCGTCACACGCTCTACCTCTACGGCGGAGGCGGCCATGCGGTATCCTCTCGTTCTCGGATGTTCGATCGCTCTTGTGGTGGTCTCGTCGGCTCTGGTCCGGGCCGGCGACAGGCCGGATTCGATGGATGTTGCGGCCAACCGAAGCGACTACATCGCCAAGAGCGGTGCGACCGTGCCGAAGCCGGACAAGATCGACGTCGACGAGAGCAGCCAGATCCAGCGGCGCACGCCGGAGCAGATCCGCGACGACGCCATCACCCGCGGCATCTGCGTCGGCTGCACCCGGTGATCCTCCGGCCGGGCGCGGACGACCCCGGCGCGGATCGGGCCGAACCGCGGCCCCGCCCCCCTCTCGCGCCGAGCCGGTCCCCCTTCGGGCGGCCGGTGCCCTAATACGTCGCGAACAGCCGCGCCACCGCCTCCGGCTCCGTCGTGACGGTCAGCGCCAGGGCCAGCAGGATTCTGGCCTTCTGCGGGGTGAGGTTGTCGGCGCTGAGGATGCCGCGGGTGCGCAGCCGGGTGGTGAGCGGGACGACGCCGCTGCCGGCCCGGGTCGACATCACCACCACGATCCCGGCGGCAGCCGCCGCCTCCAGGGCCTCGGCCTCGGCCGGCGGGGTCATGCCCGGGGCAAGACCGGCCGCGACGAGGCCGCGCGCGCCCGCCGACAGGAAGGCCCGGACCGCGGTGCCGTCCGCGTCGGCGTAGCCATAGACGATATCGACCCGCGGCAGCGCGGGCAGGCTGCGGATGTCGAAGGGCGTGCCCGGTGCGTGCGCCCGCTCGGAGCGGCGATAGTAGCGGACGCTGTCGCCGTCGACATGGCCGAGCACGCCGAAATCCGGCGTCCGGAACGTCTGAAGCCGGGCCACCGAGGTCTTGGTCACCTCGCGCGCCGCCTGGATCTCGTCGTTGAGCACCACCAGCACGCCGCGCCCGCGGGAGGCCGGCGCCGCGGCGGTGCGGATCGCGGCCACGAGATTGAGCTTGGCGTCGGTGGAGAGGGCGCTCATCGGCCGCTGCGAGCCGACCAGCACCACCGGCAGGTCGATCGTCAGGGTCAGGCTCAGGGCGTAGGCGGTCTCCTCCAGGGTGGCGGTGCCGTGCCCGATGACGATTCCCGCGAGATCCGCATGCTCGGCCGCGAGGCGCTCGCACAGGCGCACGAGGTCGCGCCACTCGGCAAATCCGATCGCCGGGCTCGGGACCGCCTGGAACGGGACCGGCACCACCGTGGCGACGGTGGCGAGTTCCGGGACCGCCTCCAGGATGCCGCCGGCTTCGAGGCGCCGGTCGGTGGCGGTGTAGTCGAGGATGTCGAGGGTGTCGCGCCCGAGGGACGAGATCGTCCCGCCCGTGCCGATGAACGCGACCTTGGGCAATCCGGTCCCCGATCCTGCCGCCATGCCGTGCCTCCCGACCCTGTCCGGTCGCGCGAATGCGATGGCGGAGTGATGCCGCGTCGCGCGGCCGAGGTCGATCCCGGCCGCGCGCAGGCGGGCGATGCGTCGGGCGGGCGGCCCCCTCGGCCGGCCACGCCCGCACCGCCGGCTCAGCTCTGGAAGTCGACCAGAAGGGCCGAGAGGCTGCTGCTGCTGTTGGTGGTGCCGTTGGCGCCATAGCCGGCGCCGACCGACTGGCTGCTCTGGAGCTGCTGCATGAAGGTCGAGAGGAGGTCGTTCGTCGACTGCGTCACCGACGTGGAGGACGAGGTCCCGCTGCCGGTGCTGCCGGAGGCGGCGCTCCCCGGCGGCGGACCGGGCGGGGGGCCGGGCGGCGGACCGTCCGGCCCGGACACGTCGCCGGTGGCGTCCGCGCTCTGAAGGCTCTGGCCGTGGCTGGAAAACAGGTTCTTCAGCTCCGTGGCCTGGTCGGTGGTGAGGCTGCCGCTGCTGACCTGATCGGCGATCAGGCCGTCGATCCGATCCTTCATGGAGGACGGGTCGAGCTTGGACCGGGTCGTGGTGCTGCCCGAGGCGGAGCTGTCCGACGACAGGCTCGAATCGATGCTGCTCAGGGCGCTGGTCAGCGCCGTCGCGTCGGTGCTGCTGATCGTGCCGGCCGACAGCGCGCTGCTGATCGTGTCGGACATCTGGGTCTTGGGCGACGGAGGCGGCGACCATCGCTGCGCGGAGAGCTGCGATGTCGCGGTGGATGAGACGGTACTCATGAGGGGGCTCGGGTCACGGATGAGCCGGATTCGCCCGGCGGCGGGTCCGTGTGCAAATTACCCACGCGAGTCTTAAGGCCGCGTTTCCGGAACCGCCCGGATCCCCGTCGCGGTGCCGGGTGCAGGGACGGCCCGGAGCCGGGGCGCGACCGGGAACCCCGATCGCCGGATTCAGAGGCTCGCGGCCATGCGCAGCGGCGGCGCCTCGGCCGGGCGCGCCGCGGCCTCGGAATGGCCGTAGAGGCCGCGGTGCTTCGGGTTGGGCGACAGCCGGTCGGTGAGGCCGATCACCGTCTCGGCGGCCCCCAGCAGGAGCGCGCCCTCCGGTGCGAGCTGCGCGGCGAGCCGCGCCAGCACGTCCGACTTCGTCGGCGCATCGAAGTAGATCAGCACGTTGCGGCAGTAGATCACGTCGAACTGGCCCAGCGAGGCGAAGCTGTGCAGCAGGTTGAGCTGGCGGTAATCCACCATGCTGCGCAGGCTCTGGGCGATCTGCCACTGCTCGCCGACCTGGGTGAAGTACTTGATCAGCCACTGCACCGGCAGGCCGCGCTGGACCTCGAAATGGCTGTAGAGCCCGAGCTTGGCCTTCTCGATCACCTCGGTGGACAGGTCGGTGGCGACGATCTCGACCTGCCAGCCGGCGAGCCGCGGCGCCGCCTCCTGGAGCAGCATGGCCAGCGAGTAGGGCTCCTGCCCGGTGGAGGCCGCCGCGCACCAGATCCGCAGCCGGCGGCGGCTGGCATTGCGCGCCAGCACGTCCGGCAGGAGCGTGTCGCGGAACAGGTCGAAGGGGATCCGGTCGCGGAAGAAGAAGGTCTCGTTCGTGGTCATGGCCTCGACCACGGCCCGCTCGATCGTTCCGTTCTGGGCGAGCTTGAGGGCGCCGATCAGGTCGCCCAGGCTCGCGAGCCCGAAGCGGCGGCAGACCGGGGTCAGCCGGCTCTCCACGAGGTAACGCTTCTCCGGCGTCAACGCGAGGCCGGAGCGCTGCTTCAGGAAGCTGCGCAGGAATTCGAACTCGAGTTCGGTCATGCCGGCTGCCCCGTGATCATGGCGCGGAGCGCCGTCGCGAGTTCGGGCAAGGGCAGCACGGCCTCGGCGAGCCCGGCCCGCGCGACGCTGCCCGGCATGCCCCAGACCGTGCTGGTGGCCTCGTCCTGGGCCAGAACCGGGCCGCCGGCCTCGGTGAGGGCCCGGGCGCCGTTGGTGCCGTCCGAGCCCATGCCGGTGAGGATCACGGTCGCGGTGGCGGCGCCGAACACGACCGCCGCGTCCTTGAACAGGACGTCGACCGCGGGGCGGCAGAAGTTCACCGGCGGGCCGTCGGTGAGCTTGATGATCGGGCCGCCGGCGGCCGCGGCCAGTCCCATGTGGCGGCCGCCCGGGGCCACGTAGATGCGGCCCGGTTCGACCCGCTCGTCGGCCTTGCCCTCGGCTGCGGGGAGCCCGGTACGGGTGGCGAGGTGTTCGGCGAAGACCGCGGTGAAGATCGGCGGCATGTGCTGGACGATCAGGACCGGCAGACGGCGCAGGGCGGCCGAGCCGATTCCCTCCAGCATCTCGCCCACCGCCCGCGGGCCGCCCGTGGAGGAGCCGATCAGCAGGGCCCGGGGCTGGGTCCGGTTGCGGACCTTCGGCCGCAGCGTGAAGGGGGTCGCGGGGCGCGCGGCGGCCGGCGCCGGATGCGCCACGACCGCGGGTGCGTGGTGCCCGACCGCAGGCCCGGCGGGGGCGTGCGGGGTGGCCGGCACATGGCCGAAGGCGGGGCGCCGGCTCCGCGCGCGGGCGGAGCCGAACACGCGGACGCGCTCGATCAGCTCGACCCGGAACGTGTCCGAGGTGGTGACGCCACGGCTGCTCTCGGGCTTGGCGATGTAGTCCACCGCCCCGAGGGCGAGGCATTTCAACGAGATGTCGGCGTTGCGCGTGGTCAGCGTCGACATCATCACGACCTGCACGCTCGGGCTCATGGCCAGCATGCGCGGCAGCGCGGTCGTGCCGTCGAGTTCCGGCATCTCGATGTCGAGCAGGACCACGTCCGGGTCGTGCTTGGCCATCAGCTCGAGGGCGATCCGGCCGTTCGAGGCCGTGCCGACGAGCTCGAATCCGGCCTCGCCGATCCAGCGGGCCACGAGGCCGCGCACCACGGCGGAATCATCGGCCACCAGAACCCGGATCGTGGTGGCGGATGCGGTCGTGCTCGGGGTGGTGGGTGTACGGAGCGGAGCAACCGCGGGACTCAGGGCCATGATGCTTGCCTCGGGTACAGGTCGCGGGTGCAGGGGCGTCGGAGCCGAATCGTGCGGTCAGGCCGCGTCGGCGACGAGACCGACCTGTTCGAGCTTGGCCGTCAGGATGTCGCGGTCGAAGGGCTTCATGATGTATTCGTCGGCCCCCGCCCGGAGGGCGCGGGCGATCGCCCCGACATCGTTCTCGGTGGTGCAGAACAGGACCTTCGGCACGCCCCCGCCCTCGCTCTGGCGCAGGGCCTGGAGGAAGGCGTAGCCGTCCATGTTCGGCATGTTCCAGTCGAGCAGGATCGCGTCCGGCATGCTGGCGGCACAGGCTTCCAGGGCGGCGCTGCCATCCTCGGCCTCGCTGACGTTCATGCCGAGATCCTCGATGATCCGCCGGGCGACCTTCCGGATCACCGCGGAATCGTCCACCACCAGGCAGGTGGTCTCGTGGGGCGCCTTCATCGACCTCTCCCTCAAGCCGCCTTGGCGCCGGCGGGCGTGAAGCCGAGGAGCGCGTCCACGTCGAGGATCACCAGGAGCCGCCCGTCGAGGCGATGGACGCAGGTGGCGAGATCGCGGAAGCGCGGATCCAGGTTGATCGGCACCGCCTCGCGGCTGTCGGCCCCGAGCTTCAGCACCTCGCCGACGCCGTCGACCACCAGCGCGAAGGTCTCGCCGGCCTGCTCCAGGCCGATCGCCATCTTCGGGCTGGCCTTGGTGCCGTCCGCCTGGGCCTCCGCGTCGGGCAGGCCCAGCCGCCGGCGCAGGCTCATGGCCGTCACCACGCGGCCGCGCAGGTTCAAGAGGCCGACGATCTCGGCCGGCGCCAGGGGAACCGGCGTCACGCCCGAGGGGACGAAGACGTCGTGCACCCGCTCGATCGCCAGGCCGAACAGCGTCTCGCCGACATAGACCGTGACGAAGTCGTCGGTGGCGCCGGTCTCGACACCGTTGGTGGTGGCGCCGCTGGTGTTGGCGTTGGCAGCCTGCATCGGAACTCTCCGGATTCGATCGTCTCGATCGTCTCGATCGTTTTGGGGCGGGCGGCGTGCAGGCTCAGGCGGCTTTCGACACCGTGGCGGCGCCGATCTCGGCCAGCGCCGAGATCAGGCCGCTGCGGTCGAACTTCGCCACGAGGTCGCTGATCGCCAGGGCCCGGGCGCGCTCAACCGCATCGGCGCCGATCGCGCCGCTGAGGCCGATCACCGGGAGCCCGGCGAGGCGCGGCTCGGCCCGGCGCATGGCGGCGACGAGGTCGAAGCCGCTGCGGCCCGGCATCTCCAGATCGGTGACCACGACCTCGATCTGCGGATCGGCCTGGAGGGCCGCCAGCGCCGCGTCCGCGCTCGCCGCGGTGACCACCTGGTAGCCCGCCGCCTTCAGCACCGGGCTCAGCATGTCGCGGAAGAAGGCCGAGTCGTCGACCAGCAGGATCGTGGAGATCTGCTCGGGCCGCTTCAGGCCGCGCGCCCAGTCGTCGTAGGCCAGCGGCAGGAAGTGGGCGATGTTGATGATGTCGGTCGCCCGGCCCCGCAGAACCGCCGAGCCGATCAGGTCCGACCGGTCGGCCGCGATCTCGATGTCGAGGCGCTCCTCGACGATGTCGACGATCTCGTCGACCACGAGGCCCATGGCGCGCTCGCCGTCGGAGAACACCACCAGGGCCTGCGTCCCCTCCGACTTGATGGTGATCGCCGCGTCGGCCGGGACCAGGGGCATCAGGCGCCCGCGATACTGGATCAGCGCGCGGCCGCCGAGCCACTCGACCTTGGCGCACTCGATCTCCTCGAGGCGGGTGACCAGCGACAGCGGCACCGCCTTGAAGCTGCCCTGGCCGCCCTTGAAAACCAGGAGCGTGGTCTTGGTGTCGGCCATCTCCACCGCCTCGTCGGCGTCGGCGTCGATGTGGCCGCCGCTGCCCTGGACGCCCTGCGCCACCTGGCGGGCCACGCCGTTGGGATCGACGATCAGCACCACGGCGCCGTCGCCGAGGATCGTGTTGCCGGCAAACATCGGGATGTGCCGCAGCTTCACCGACATCGGCTTCACGACGATCTCCTCCGTGTGGAAGACCTCGTCGACGAGGATGCCGAAGCGCTCGCGCCCGACCTGGGCGACCACCACGAAGCCGGCCTGCTCCGCCTCCCCGCCCGGGCTCGACTGGCCGAGCAGGCCGGTGAGCGAGACGATCGGCAGGAGCCGCTCGCGCAGGCGCAGCACCGGCGCGCCGTTGATGTGCTCGACCCGCTGCGCCCCGGCATCGACCCGCACCAGCTCCAGCACCGCCACCTGCGGCAGGGCGAAGCGGTGCTCGCCGGCCCGCACGATCAGCGCGGCGACGATGGCCAGCGTCAGCGGGATCTTGATGGTGAAGGTCGTGCCGCGCCCCGCCGTCGTGGCGATGTCGATCAGGCCGCCGATGGTCTCGATGTTGGTCTTGACCACGTCCATGCCGACGCCGCGGCCCGAGACCGAGGTCACCGCCGCCGCCGTCGAGAAGCCGGCGTGGAAGATGAACTTGGCGACCTGGGCGTCGGTCATCCGCTCGACATCGGCCTGGGAGGCGAGGCCGCGCTGCACCGCCTTCTGCCGGATCGCCGCGAGGTTCAGGCCCTTGCCGTCGTCGGCGATCTCGATCGTGATCGTGCCGCCCTCGTGGTAGGCGGCGAGCCGGATCGTGCCGCGGGCGGGCTTGCCCGCCGCCACGCGCTCGGCGGTCGATTCGAGGCCGTGATCGGCCGAGTTGCGGACCATGTGGGTCAGCGGGTCCTTGATGACCTCAAGGACCTGCCGGTCGAGCTCGGTCTCGTTACCGACCATCACGAGGTCGATCTGCTTGCCGAGTTCCGCCGAGAGGTCGCGCACCACGCGCGGCAGCTTCTGCCACGCGTTGCCGATCGGCTGCATGCGCGTCTTCATGACGCCTTCCTGCAGCTCGGCGGTGACGTGCGACAGGCGCTGCAGCGGGACCTTGTAGCTCGAATCCTCGTGGCGGCGGGCGATCTCCAGGAGCTGGTTGCGGGTCAGCACCAGCTCCGAGACCATGGTCATCAGGTGCTCGAGCGTGTCGACGTTCACCCGGATCGTCTGATTCTTGGCGGCGGCGGTCGTCTCACCCTCGGCGCCCTCGGCCTTCTCGGCGCGGGCCGGCTCGGGCTTCTCGGCCTCGACCGGCTCGACCCTGGTCTCGGCCTTCGGCGGCGCGCTCGCCGCGGGGGCCGCGGGCGTCGGGGCCGGCGCGGCGGCAAGGGGGGCCGGCGGCGGGAGGAAATCCGATTCGTCGGGACCCGGGGCCGACAGGAAGGCGGCTTCCAGCTCGTCCAGGGTGACCTCGCCGGGCTTCAGCTCGCGGACCACCGGATCGGGCAGCACCGGCTCGGGCGGCGGCGGAGCGACGGCCTGCGGCTCGGGCGCGCCCTCGGCCATGCGCTCCAGGGCGGAGATGAGGTCGTCATCCGAGCCTGAGGGCTCGGTGCCGGTGGCTTCCAGATCGGCCAGGATCGCCTTGAGCCGGTCCAGCGTCAGCAGGATCAGGGTGACGGAATCCGACGTGGCGGGCAGCCCGTCGCGGAAGCGGCCCATCAGGGTTTCCGCAGCATGCGCCAGGGCTTCGAGCCGCGGAAGGCCGAGGAATCCGCAGGTTCCCTTAATCGTGTGCACGAGACGGAAGATGTTTCGCAGAATAGTCTCGTTGTTCGGATCCTGCTCGAATCGAACAAGTTCTGCATCAACCGTGTCGAGATGCTCCCCGCTCTCGGTCAAAAACTCGCGAAGCAGGTCGTCCATAGGCGCTACTCGTTACGCGGAGAAGGTCTCGCGCAACCTACTTACTCGCGCGGGGTTAGGGAAGCGTTTCCATCCCGGCCCCGCGTCTCGGTTTTTCAGAATTTCACGCCAGGGCCGTGTCCGAAGCCTCGCCGTCGGGGTCTTCGGGCGCTCCGATCACTGCGGGGCTCGCGGCGGGCGTGGCGGTGATAGTCACTTCATCACCCTCGATGGCGAATCGCACATCCATGGCGGCGGCCCGCGCCACGAGGCCCGCGTAGAACGGCAGGATGCCGTGCGCGTCGACGGTGCCGCTCTCGGGGCGGCCGGCCATCAGCTCCTCCACGTGGGGCGGGATGCGGGCATGCGAGCCCTTGGCCTTGAGCACCAGCGTGGGCGCCTCGGCATCGCCGGAGACGACGACGTCGATCACGCCGCCCCGGGGAATCGCCGAGGTGGCGACCATCACGAGATTGAGGAGGAGCTTGACCTTGTTCTTCGGGAAGAGGGCCTGGGGGGCGCTCCAGGTCAGCTTGGTCTTCTCGTCGGAGAACATGCCCTTGGCCACGCCCTCGGCGTCGGCGAGGTCGATCGAGGCGCCGGCCGAGCCCGCGGCCCCGAAGGCGATGCGGGCGAATTTCAGCCGCGCCGAGGCCTGCCGGGCGCTCTTGCCGATCAGCTCCAGGGCGAAGGTCCGCATCGATTCGTCCTGGTCGTCCTCCAGGACCTCGAGCCCGTTCACGATCGCGCCGACGGGGCTGATCACGTCGTGGCAGACGCGGGAGCAGAGCAGGGCGGCGAGGTCGAGGCCGTCGAGGTGCAGGGTGGGCGAGGTCGGGGAGGACATGGTGCGCTCCGGGCGGGCGGATCTGAGGTGCGGACGTCTGCGGGTCGGGGCCCCGATCGAGGCTGCCGGGTTCCGGCCGCCCGGCTCCCGGGCGCCCAGTCCTCGGCCGCCCCCGTGGCGATCGAGTCGCCCGAGGGGGTCCCGCACGGCCTGCAGGTCGGACCGGGGGCGACGACCGGTCCGCACGGATAGACGCCACGGTCAGCTTTGAAAAGCGTTACCGGATCGGACGGAGGGCGGGGCGGCCCCCGATTCCGGATCCGCATAGCCCAGGATCCGCCCAGCCCTGGATCCGCGCGTCCCTGCGCGCGGGGCCGGACACGGGCGGCCCGGTCGGTTACGATGCCGGCCCCGTCGCGCCAGGGAGGATGCGGCATGAGAGACGAGACCGGTCTCCGGAACGGATCGGCCACGACGCTGCGCGCGAGCCTGAGCCCCCGGCTCGGCCTCGCCGATCCGGACGCCGCGCAGGCCCGGCTCGCCGAGATCGCGCCGGCCCTTCCGGCCGGTTTCCTGACGCCGCCGTGCCGGGACCTGCTCCTCGGCCTCGCGGACCATTCGCCCTTCCTCTGGCGGGCGGCCACCCGGTCGCCGGACCGGCTCGTCGCCCTGCTGGAACAGGCGCCGGACGCGGCCAGCCGGGACATCATCGCCCGGCAGCGCGCGGTCGGCGCGTCCTGCGGGGCGAACCCCGACCTCGCCGAGGTCGGCCGGCGGCTGCGCGCCAACCGGGAGGAACATGCCCTCCTGGTCGCGCTGGCCGATCTCGGCGGCTGCTGGGATCTCGACGCGGTGACCCAGGCCCTGTCGGCCTTCGCGGACGCCTCGGTGAGCGGGGCGGTCGAGGCGCTGCTCCGGCAGGGGATGGCGGCCGGGCGGTTCCGGCCCGCGGATCCGGAGGCGCCGCAGGACGGGTCCGGCCTGATCGTCCTCGGCCTGGGCAAGCTCGGCGGCTGCGAGCTGAACTATTCGAGCGACATCGACCTCGTCGTCTTCTACGAGGCCGGCTCCGCCGCCGCGGCCACCGGCGGCGATCCGAAGCCCTTCTTCGTCAAGCTGGCGCAGGGGCTGGTGAAGCTCCTGGCCGACCGGACCGCGGACGGATACGTCCACCGCATCGACTACCGGCTGCGGCCGGACCCGGGCTCCACCGCGGTGGCGCTCTCCACCGGCTTCGCCTTCGACTACTACCAGACGCTCGGCCAGAACTGGGAGCGCGCGGCCTTCATCAAGGCCCGACCGATCGCCGGCGACATCCCGGCCGGCGAAGCGTTCCTCGCGGAACTGGCGCCGTTCATCTGGCGCCGGCACTTCGACTTCCCGGCCATCGCCGAGATCCACGCCCTGAAGCGCCAGATCCACATGGTCCGCGGACACGAGACCATCGCGGTCGGCGGCCACGACATCAAGATCGGCCGCGGCGGCATCCGGGAGATCGAGTTCTTCGTCCAGACCCAGCAACTCGTCTTCGGCGGCCGCAAGCCCGCCCTGCGGGGGCGTCGTACGGTCGCGATGCTGGCCGAACTCGTCGCGCAGGGCTGGATCGACGGGCAGGCCCGGGACGAGCTGCGTGCGGCCTACACGTTCCTGCGCACCCTGGAGCACCGGATCCAGATGATCCGGGACGAGCAGACCCAGCGCCTGCCCACCGGGACCGAGGCGCTGACCGCGCTGGCGCTGTTCGCGGGCTTTTCCGACCTGGCGGCCTTCGAGGCGGCGCTGCTCCACCACGCCGGCCGGGTCCAGGCGCATTACGCCCTGCTGTTCGAGGCCGGGCCGGAGGCCGGCGGGGACGGGGCCCCCCTGGTCTTCGGCGCGAGCGAGCCGGAGCCCGCGACCCTGGCGCGGCTCGGCACCTTCGGGTTCCGGGATCCGCCCCTGGCCTGGGAGACCGTGCAGGGCTGGCATCTCGGGCGCCGCCCGGCCCTGCGGACCGGACGGGCCCGGGAGATCCTCGCCGAGGTGCTCCCGGCGCTGCTGCGGGCGCTCGGCGGAACCGCCGATCCGGACGCGGCGCTCCTCGCCCTCGACCGGGCCTTCGCGCGGATGCCCGCGGTGGCGGAACTCCTCGCCATCCTGCGCTCGCACGAGCGCCTGCGCCTCCTGTTCGCCGACATCCTGGGGACGGCACCCCGCCTCGCCGACACGGTGGGCCTGAGCCCGCACGTCCTCGACACCGTGCTCGACGCGGATTTCGTGACGCCGACCACCGATCCCGATCAGGTCCGCGCGCAGTACCGGGCGCTCCTGGGACAGCCGGCGAGCCACGAGGAGAGCCTCGACCGCTGCCGGGACGCCACGCGGCAGATGACCTTCGTCACCGGCGCCCGCCTCCTGTCGGGCATCCTCACGCCGCGCCAGGCCGGGGAGGCCTACGCGGCGATCGCCGACGCGACGGTGGCGCTGAGCCTGGAGGCGGAGGAGCGCCGGTTCGCCCTGGACCACGGCACGCTGCCCAAGGGACGCTGCTGCATCCTGGCGCTGGGCCGCCTCGGATCCCGGCAGCTCAGCGCGGAATCCGACCTCGACCTCGTCTTCCTCTACGATTTCGACCCGGAGAATCGCACCAGCGACGGCCGGCGCCCCCTCGACGCCGTGGTGGCCTACAACCGGCTGGCGCAACGCGTGTTCGCGGCGCTCACCACGGCCACGCGGCGGGGGCGGCTCTACGCGGTCGACCTGCGGCTGCGGCCCTACGGCAGCCACAGCCCGCCCGCCGTGCAGCTCAGCGGCTTCGCGGCCTATCACGGCGGCGAGGCGGAACTCTGGGAGCACATGGCGCTCGCCCGCGCCCGGGTCGTGGCCGGCGACGCCACCCTGGCGGCCGACGTCACGGCCGCGATCGCCCGGGTGCTCCGGCAACCGCGCGAAACCGCCGCCGTCTGCGCCGAGGCGGGCGCGATGCGGGCCCTGGTCGCCCGGGAGCGGGGCCATGCCGGCCCCTTCGACCTGAAGCTCGCACCGGGCGCGCTGTTCGACCTCGACTTCCTGGCCCAGGCCCTCGTGCTGAGCCGGGCCCGCGACTGGCCCGGCTGCATCGGCCTCGGCGCGGAGGCGCTGTTCCGGGAGGCGGCGGCGCGCGGCCTCCTGCCCGCGGCAACGGGCGAGGCCCTCGCCGAGACCTACGGGTTCCTCGACGCCGTCTATCAGTGGCAGCGACTCGTGATGACCGATCCCGCCGCGGAGCCCTCCGAGACCGCGGCCCGGCAGATCGCCAAGGCCGTGGGCCTTCCGGACGCCCGCAGCCTCGCGGCGGAGCTGCGCCGCCACCGGCGCCGGAGCCAGGCCCTGCTGGCGCGGATCCGGCGGACTTTGCGGATGCCGGGCGCCGCGGATGTCCCGCCGGAGCACGGCTGACGGGGCCGTCCCGGCCCGACAGGCCGGCCGCACACCCGGGAGACACGGTCGACATTGCCGGCGGGCTCGGGCATTCAGGGTCGCCTCCGGAGGGACCATGACGAGCGCGACGACGATCTCGGAACCGGAGCGTGAGCGGATCGCCGCGGCGCTCGCCGAGATCGCCTGCGCGGCGGGCGAGATTCTGCGCCGCTACCATCGGGCCCCCTGCCCCCACGCCCTGAAGCCGGACGGCTCACCGTCGAGCGCCGCCGACACCGAGGCCGAGGACCTGATCGTCGAGGCCCTCGCCGGACGCTTCCCGGGGATCGCGGTCGTGGCCGAGGAGCGCGCCCAGACCGACGCGACGCGGCCGGCCGACCTCTTCTTCCTCGTCGATCCCCTGGACGGCACCCGCGACTTCCTCGCCGGGACGCCGGACTACTCGGTCAACATCGCGCTGGTGTCCGGCGCCCGCCCGGTGGCCGCCGCCCTGGCGGCCCCGGGGCTCGGCCGGGTCTGGTGGGCGGGCGCAGCAACCGTCGAGGGCGCGGTGGTCGCCGGCCGGCCGGGGGCCGGGCGGCCGGTCCACACGCGACCGGCGCCGGAGGCCGGCCTCGTCGCCCTGGGCAGCCGGCGGCACGGCGATCCCGAAACCGCCGCCTGCCTCGCGGCGCTGCCCGTCCTGGAGACGCGCCAGGTCGGATCCGCCCTGAAGTTCGGGCTGATCGCCGCCGGCGAGGCGGACATCTACGTGCGCTGCGGCCCGACCATGGAATGGGATACGGCCGCGGGCGATCACATCGTCGCGGCGGCGGGGGGCTGCGTGGTGGTGCCCGGCGGTAGCCCGATCCGCTACGGGCAGCACGGGCCCGATCATCGCAACGGGCCCTTCGCGGCCCTGGGCGATCCCGCCCTGGCCCCGCGCCTCGCCCTGCCGACCGGCAGGCCGACGGTGCCGCTCAGCGCGGCGCATCCATAGGCGGGACGTCCTGCAGGGCACGCAGGGCCGGCCACGCCGCCTCCGCCTGCCGGACCAGGTCGGGCTCGGCCAGGAACCGGGCGCGGCGCTCGGCATTCCGGAACAGGTAGAGGCGCTCGCCGATCACCGCGAAGACCAGGGGATCGGCATCCACCAGCCGGCCCTCGAGGATTCCGGCAGCGTCGTAGCCCCCGAGGCGCGGGGCGTAGACCGGCGGATCGTCCCGGAAGGCCTCGCGGTTGGCGCCGCTGGCGAAGCGCCAGACCCGGCCGTCCCAGGACAGTTCGAACCGGGCCGCCCCGGCCTGCGGCCCGCCCTTTAGGAAGTAGCTGACGGGGTCGAAGCCGTTGAGCGTCAGCAGCGCGATCCGCGTCTGGGACGGCAGGCCCTCTTCGGCCGCGGCGCGGCGGGGGCCGACCCCCGGCAGAGGGGCCAGCGTGGCCGTCAGCGCGAGGGCCAGCGTGATTGTCAGCGCCGCCCCCGGGATGATCGCCGCGGCCGCGGGGTCAGGACGCGTTAACCACATCTTGCGAATTCCCTCAGAAGCTGGTCCGACTCATCCGCCCGGGTTCGCGGGACGCACGGCCCGGATGGATGGCGGCGCCCCGGCCGATCCGGGGCGCAGGCGCGGCCGCTGCCGGCCCGGCGGGACGAGAGCGGCCCAGGTCCATCGCACGAACCGTTAATCGAACCGGGCGAGGAGACAACGATGATGGCACGAGACGATCGCGGCACCGACCGCCGCACCCTGCTGCGGGCGGGCCTCGGCCTGGCTCTCGGCGCGCCCTTCGGCGCCTCTCTCGCCGGCCTCGCCGCCGCGGAGCCGGCCCGGGCGGCCGGCGAGGACCTCGACACGCCCGAGACCTTCCGCCCCGGCGAGATCGTGGAATCCGGCCACCGGTTCTTCGGCACCGTGTCGCGCGGGCTCGCGCTCACCGTCGAGGAGGCGGGCCGGCGCTGGGGCGAGCCCAACGGCTATATCCTCGGACAGGAGGGCGGCGGCGCCCTGGTGGCGGGCGTCCGCTACGGCGAGGGCACCCTCTACACCCGCAATGCCGGGCAGCGGCGCATCTACTGGCAGGGCCCGTCCCTCGGCTTCGACGTCGGCGGCGACGGCGCGCGCACCATGATGCTGGTCTACAACCTGCCGAACGTGCGCAACCTGTATCGCCGCTTCGCCGGCGTCGACGGCTCGGCCTACCTCGTGGGCGGCTTCGGGATGACCGCGGTGGTCAACGACCGGACCATCGTCGTGCCGATCCGCAGCGGCGTGGGCGCGCGCCTCGGGATCAATGTCGGTTATTTGAAGTTCACCCGTGAGCCGACCTGGAACCCGTTCTGATCAGGAATCCGTTCTGATTGACCGGTGCCGCAGGATTTCACCCCCGCGGCCAACCTGGGCTAGAGTGGACTTGGGTCGGGTCTTCCGGCCGGATGCGCGGACTGCACCCTCGTGATCGAAACGGTGATGATCTTCGCGCTGGGCTTCCTGGCGGCGAGCCTGTGCGGCCTGCTGCTGCTGCCGGCCCTCAATGCGCGTGCCGCACGCCTGGAGCGACGCCGGGCCGAGGCGCGCTTGCCCCTGTCGCCGGCCGAGATCGCGGCGGAGCGCGACTTCCTGCGCGCGCAGTTCGCCGTCCAGCAGCGCCGCCTGGAGCGCCGGGTCGAGACGGTCGAGGCGCGGCGGCAGGCCGACATGGCGGCGATCGGAGCCGGGACGATGCGGGTCGCCGCCCTGGCGCGCGATGTCGCGGCCCGCGATGCCGAAATCGCCCAGGTCCAGGCCAAGACCCGGGAGCTCGAGGCCGAACTGGCGATCGCCCGCGAGGACGGCACTGCGAGCCTCGCGACGCTCCAGGCTCTCGAGGACGCCCATGCCGACCTGCTCGACAGCCTCCTGACGCTCCGGCAGGGCACGGCCCCGGCACCGGACGCCGCCGCGCTGGCGGCCGAGCGCGACGATCTGCGCGCCAGCCTAAAGGCGGCCGAGGAGGCTCTGGCCCTGACCCTGGCCGACCGGCAGAACGACCGCTCCGGCGACCGGCAACCGGATCGGCAAGCCGGGATCGAGCGGGAGAACGCCGACCTGCGCCGGCGAATCGTCGAGGTCGCCGACGCCCTCACGGGCCCGGGCCGGATGCCCCGCGCCGCCGCGCCGATGCCGCAGCACGAACGGGTTTGAGCGGATCCGCCTCCGAAACGGGGCCTCTACCACCAGAACCGGACCGAAAACCTGCGACGACTGCCTTGTTTCGACCACGCAAAGGCATCATCGCAACGTCGACGCGTCACGCATTCACAACTTCGACAGATGGTACGGATACCCATGCGCCTGAAGCCGATCGCCCTCGCCGTCGCGGCGTCCGTTGTCCTGACGCTGCCGGCGGCGGCGCAGCAGACGAAGCGCGGCAACGAGACCCTGAAGAAGTACTGCACCGGCGATTACCTGACCTACTGCGGCAATCTGGCCCCCGACGATCCGGCCACCGACGCCTGCTTCCAGAAGAACTGGAAGAAGCTGAGCGAGAACTGCCGCCGGGCGATCGACGCCTACGAGGCCGAGCAGCAGCAGAACGCCCCCGCCAAGAACCGGCAGGGCTCGCAGGGCGGCAAGGAGCGGCGGGGCTGACGCCTCTCCGCTGACAATCCTCGGCCGAAAGTCCCCCGAGCGGGCCATCGGCCGAGGACCGAGCTCGGCCTGTGGCGGGGGCGCGCTCGCGCCGGGGCTCGGCAACGGCTAAGGTAGCGCTCCCGCCGGCCCTCGCGTGCCGGTGCCGAGCCCGCCGGACCCTCGCGCGATGTTGTCGAAACCCGCCCTGAAACTCCTCGCCGTGTCCGGCCTCGTGGCCCTGGCGGTCTCCGCCTGCGGGCGGCGTGGTGCCCTGGAACCGCCGCAGACGGCGGCCCCGGCCGCCGCGCCGGCGAGCGGGGGCGCGGCGACCGGGCGGCGGACGCTGCCGGTCTCCGTCGGCCTCGGCGGGGGCGCCCCGGAGCCGGATGCGGCCTCGGTGCGCGCTGGCGACGAACTCTCCGTGGCGGCAGTGCCGCCGGGCGGCACCGATGCGCCGGTGGAGACCAGCCGCGGCGCGCGGCGGGGCTACCGCGTGCCGAAGGAGCCTTTCATTCTGGATCCGCTGCTGTAGAGGGCTGAGGCCGGCACGGCGCCACGCCGCCGGCAGGCCGTCGTGGTGCTCCGCGCCCGGTGACCCGGTCGGATCCGGTCGTCGGCGTGCGCCCGCGTCGGCCTGCGGCGGGGTGTTTCACGGGAAACAGGCCGCGCTCCGGCGCGCAGACGAGACACGGCCGAGATGCACCATTTCCACTATCGCGACGGCCGCCTGCACGCCGAGGCGGTCGACCTGACCGGCCTCGCCGCGGAGGTCGGGACGCCGTTCTACTGCTACAGCACCGCCACCCTCGAGCGGCATTACCGCGTCTTCGCGGAGGCCTTCGCGGCCGACGACGCGCTGGTCTGCTTCGCCATGAAGGCGAATTCGAACCAGGCCGTCCTGCGCACCCTCGCTTCCCAGGGCGCCGGGATGGACATCGTCTCGGGGGGCGAGCTGCAGCGGGCGCTGGCGGCCGGGGTGGATCCCGGCAAGATCGTGTTCTCCGGCGTCGGCAAGACCCGCGCCGAGATGGAGGCCGCGCTCAAGGCCGGCATTTTCTGCTTCAATGTCGAGAGCGAGCCGGAACTCGCGGTCCTGTCCGACGTGGCCGTGGGCCTCGGCCTCAAGGCCCCGGTCTCGATCCGGGTGAACCCCGACGTGGATGCCGGCACGCACGCCAAGATCTCCACCGGCAAATACGAGAACAAGTTCGGCATCCCGATCACCCGGGCGCCGGCGGTCTACGCCGCTGCCGCCGCCCTGCCGGGGATCGCGGTGCACGGCGTCGACATGCATATCGGCAGCCAGATCACCGATCTGGCGCCCTTCGCCGACGCGGCCCGGCTGCTGGCGGACCTCGCCCGGACGCTCATGGCGGCCGGCCATCCCCTGCGCCACATCGATTTCGGCGGCGGTCTCGGGATCCCCTATCGCGACGACAACGCGCCGCCGCCGGATCCGGCCGCCCTGGCGGCGACCCTGCGGCCGCATTTCGCCCCGCTCGGCCTGCGGCCGGTCTTCGAGATCGGCCGGATGATCGTCGGCAATGCCGGGATTCTGGTGACGCGGGTGCTCTACGTGAAGCACAGCGAGGGGCGCACCTTCGTGATCGTCGACGCGGCGATGAACGACCTGATCCGCCCGACCCTGTACGAGGCCTATCACGCCCTGCGGCCGGTCCTCGAGCCAAGTTCCGGGACGCCGCGCCTCGTCGCCGACGTGGTGGGTCCGGTCTGCGAGAGCGGCGACTATCTCGCTCTCAACCGCGACATGCCGGCGGTGGCGGCGGGCGACCTGATCGCCGTGATGAGCGCCGGCGCCTACGGGGCGGTGCAGTCCTGCACCTACAACACGCGGCCCCTGGTGCCGGAGGTTCTGGTGCGGGGTGACCGGGCGGCCGTGGTGCGACCGCGCCTCGACGTCGACGCGCTGATCGCCCTCGACCGGGTGCCGGACTGGCTGGCGTGAGCGGCGCGCCCGCGTCCCCGTCGGCCGCGGCGGCCGACCGGCGGCTGCCGCTGTCGGTCTTCATCATCGCCCACAACGAGGTGGACCGGATCGGCGCGACGATCCGGGCGGTGCGGGGCCTGACCGACGACCTCGTGGTGGTCGATTCGGGCTCCACCGACGGCACGCAGGCGCTGGCGGCCGCGCTCGGCGCGCGGGTGATTCACAATCCCTGGCCGGGCTACGGCCCGCAGAAGCGGTTCGCCGAGGAGCAGTGCCGGCATGTCTGGCTCCTGAACCTCGACGCCGACGAGGTAGTGCCGGAGGATCTCGTCCGGGAGATCCGGGCCCTCTGGGCCGCGGGCGAGCCGCGCCGGCCGGCGTGGCGGATCGGCATCGCGGAGATCTTTCCCGGCGAGGGCCGCCCGCACCCGCTCGCCTACACCCTGACGCCGGTCCGGCTCTACAGGAAGGACCGGGGCCGTTACGCCGCCTCGCCGGTGCACGACCGGGTGGCGCTGGAACCCGGCGTCACGCCGGGGCGGCTCAGGGGCGTGATCCATCATTTCTCGGTGCGCTCGCTCGGCGACCAGCTCGACAAGCTGAATCGCTACTCCGACCAGCAGGCGGAGGACTTGGAGACGCGGGGCGTGGTGATCCCGACCTGGCGGGTGTTCGTGGAACTGCCGGGCAACTTCCTGAAGGCCTATCTCGGGCGCCGCCACTTCGTGCGCGGCACCTACGGCTTCCTGACGGCGATGAACTACGCGATCTCGCGGCATCTGCGCGTCGCGAAGCATGTCGAGCGCCGCCGCGTGGCCGCCGCCCGCCAGGATCGGGTTGACCCGCCGGATCCGACCTTCTAGAGCCAGAGCGCCGGAGACGTGGCCGAGCGGCTGAAGGCACTCGTTTGCTAAATGAGCATACCCAGAAATGGGTATCGAGGGTTCGAATCCCTCCGTCTCCGCCATTTAGCCATAAGATGTTGTAAAAGCAGCCTTTTTATCGCTTCGTCCGGCCAGCTTTGGTGACACAGCGTCATCGTAGCCGTACGGGATGAGGCCAAAGGTGCGGCACCCCGACCACCTGCAATGCCGTCGTGGGCGCTGGTCCGTGCGACTCAGGGTGCCATCCCATCTCGTCTCCACGGTCGGACAGACCCACCTCGTCCGGGCTCTCGACGCGAGCACCGAGGCTGTTGCGCGGCAGCGACGGTGGATCGCGCTGGCGCTGCTCTGGGACTGGATCGGTGCGCAGACCGTATCGGACGGTTGGGAGCCCGCCTGGGCGGCTGCACTGACCGGTTCAGGACGGTCCCGCGACGATACCGGGCGAGAGTGCCCCGACCCAACGCCTCATTCTCTCCCCAAAAGACGACCCGAAAGGATGGCCGCGATCATGCTCATCCAGGGGGGTCATCGCGCCAGACCACAATGCTCACGACGCTGGAGCGCTGGTTGATGGAGATCGATGGGGTCCAGACCAAGCAATCTCGGATGCAGCATGCCCTTGCCGTCCGGGAGTTCGCACAAACTCAGCCTTTAAACTATGCCGTCCGCGGCGTGGATCGACGCACCGCGGGTGAGTTCGTCAGCGACGCGCTCCTGCGGAGTCGGGCGTCTCAGGCCACGGTCCATCGACAGATCGCGGCGCTCTCTTCGATGTGGCAGCGGCTCATCAAGCGTGGCTTTGTCGCCGACAATCCGTGGCAGGGGCAGGGTAGCTTCTCGAATAGATCGAGGCAGGAGCCATCGAAGCGCGCCGACACCGCTGATGAGCTTGTCACGCTCCTCACGGCTGATCCTGTGGCGATCATGGGCCTGCGCGGTAGGGGACGGTGCTGTTCGACCTCATGCGGGTCGGCTTACTGACCGGCTGCCGCATCAGCGAGCTTTGTCAGCTTCGCACCGCCGACATGCGCACAGAGGGGCGAGCGTTCCGCATCTCTCACGGAAAACGGAGCATGCCCGGCGCGTCGTACCAGTTCATGGATCAGCTAGGCCGATCTTGCAGCAGCGCGTTGCACGCTCGTCAGACGGCTGGGTATGCTCGGGTCTCACGCCCGCGGGGCCGGACGGGAAGCGAAGCTGGATCGTGGTGAAGCGATTTGCCACCTTTTGCCAGAAGGTGCTTGGGCCCAGCAAACAGGTCGATGTCCATAGCTTCAGACGATGCTTCGCAACCTATCTCCAACGGGCCTCTAAGCACACCACAACAGTAAACAGCAGCGTTATCGCCGAGCTTATGGGTCACGCCAAGCCGCGCTCGGCCTTGCCGTATACGCGTCAGGACTCGGACCGGAGCAACTCCGAGCCGCCATCGAGGCTTTAGATCGGGCGATCGAACCACAGGTGATCAGCCTCTTATAGCCAAACCGTGTCGCTTCGCGTCCGGTCAAGTTCGGCAATGGGTGTGACGCGGTAATTGGCTCGATGCGCGGAAGCGACCGTTCGATAACGGCGAGGTTACGGACCCCATTGTCACAGCGAGGCCACACACGGTCGCCGATCTTCCTCATGGCTTGACGTGGCCTGACAAGGCGACGGATGGTGACAGCGACGGTTCCCTTCGGGGATCAAAAGGGAACGCGGTGAAGGGCTTGCCCTGAAGCCGCGGCTGCCCCCGCAACTGTAAGCGGCGAGCCCAGCACCACCGCGTCACTGGATGTGCCTCATCCGGGAAGACGGTGCGAGGGCGGTGACCCGCGAGCCAGGAGACCTGCCGTCAGTCGTGGTCACACGCGAAACGCGTCGGGCGGGGTGTCCTGACGGGTGTCGAAGCGCCGGGCTGACGCTGGGCGTGGAGACCTCATTCGCGGTGACGTGCCACTCCCGTCGCCCGAGGCTCCCGTGTCCCGTCGTCCCACCATCCGAATGCTCTCGACCTGGTCGGGCGTCGGCCTCGCCGCCCTGGCCTCGGCGGCCGCAGCTCAGGACCGCTCCACGCCGAGTGCGGCGACCACCGAGACGACGCTGGAGGAGATCTCGGTCACCGCCGACACAGCCGTAGCCGCATCGCCGCGCGTCGGTCCGGCCGCGAGCGCGAGCTACGTCGGGGGCACGACCGGGATCGGTGGGATCAGCACCCCCGTGGCTTCCGCCAGTTCGGGTGTCATCACGGGCGCACAGCTTAACAGCCGTCCGGTGACGCGCCCCGGCGAGGTGTTGGAGTCGGTGCCGGGCCTGATCGTCACGCAGCACTCCGGCGAGGGCAAGGCCAATCAGTTCTTCTTGCGCGGGTTCAACCTCGACCACGGCACCGACATAGCCCTGTTCCTCGACGGCATGCCGCTCAACATGCGAACCCATGCCCACGGACAAGGCTACGCCGACATCAACTTCCTGATCCCGGAACTCGTCGGCGCGGTGGAATTCCACAAGGGTCCGTATTTCGTCCGCGACGGTGACTTCGCCTCTGCGGGCTCCGTGCGGATCGACTATCTCGACACGACCGCGAAAAACGTCGCCCTGACCTCCATCGGCAGCTTCGGCTACAAGCGCGCGCTCTCGATCACCACCGTACCACTCGGTGAGGGCAACCTCCTCCTCGCGGGGGAAGCCCAGGTCTACGACGGCCCGTGGGTGGTCCCGGACGCCCTGCGCAAGATCAACGGCGTGGCCCGCTACAGCCAGGGTACGCCGCTCGACGGCTTCTCGGTCACCGGCATGGCCTACGCGGCGCGCTGGACCGCCACCAACCAGATCCCAGAGCGCGCTGTGACGGAGGGGCTGATCAGCCGCTACGGCACGATCAACCCGACCGATGGCGGCGACACCTCGCGCTTCTCGCTCTCGGGCAAGTTCAGCGCAACGGACGACACGGGCGTGACGCGGGCCTCGGCCTACGTCATCCGATCCCAATTGAACCTGTTCAACGACTTCACTTACTTCCTCAACGATCCGGTGAACGGCGACCAGTTCCACCAGCTCGATCAGCGCATCATCGGCGGCGGCGAGGCCCTGCACATCTTCCAGGGCGACCTGTTCGGGAGGCCGATGGAAAACGAGATCGGCGTGCAGACCCGCACCGACTCGATCCGCGTCGGCCTATTCAACACAACGAACCGGCAGTATCGCTCGGGCGTGCTCGACGACCGGGTGCTGGAGACAAGTGGAGCCTTCTACTTCGACAACCGCGTGCGCTGGACCGACTGGCTGCGCACCAGCGTCGGTTTCCGCGCGGACGGATACTACGCCAGCGTCGTCTCGGACACGCCGGCCAATTCGGGCAAGGCGCGCGATGGCATCGTCAACCCAAAGCTCGGCCTGACGCTCGGGCCGTGGTTCGACACCGAACTCTTCGTGAACTACGGCGGCGGCTTCCACTCGAACGATGCGCGCGGCGTGACCGCCACGGTGGATCCGACCTCCTCGCTGTTCAACACGACCCGCTCGCCCTTCCTCGTGCCCTCCACGGGCTACGAGATCGGCCTGCGCAACCGGTCCATTGCCGGGCTGGAGACGAGCCTCGCCCTGTTCCGGCTCGATTTCGCCTCAGAGAACCTGTTCCAGGGCGATACCGGCACCACGGAGCCGAGCCGCCCGACCCGCCGCTTCGGCGTGGAATGGACCAATCGGTATGCGGTGACGCCCTGGCTCGCGCTGGAGGGCGACCTGACGATCACGAACGCTCGCTTCTCGGACTACGACCCGGTGGGCAACCGGGTTCCTGAAGCGCCGACGACCATCGCGTCGGCGGGCGTGACCTTCGGCGAGCCGCTAGGCTGGTTCGGATCACTCCGCTTCCGCTACTTCGGCCCCCGGCCGCTGATTGAGGACAACGCGATCCGCTCGCGGGCGACCGCGCTGTTCAACGGCCGGGTGGGCTACAATTTCGACAACGGCATCAGCGTCTCGCTGGACGTACTGAACTTGACGAACAGCAAGTCTGACCAGATCACCTACGCGTATGTTTCACGGTTGCCCGGCGAGCCCGCCGAGGGGCTGATCGACCGCGTGTTTCACCCGGTCGAGCCTACGGCGGTACGTCTAACCATCGCTGGAAAATTCTGAAGGACCGGTCCGGTCCACACGGGCTCGTATAAGCCCACCGAGTGCCCCAGAAGCGGGGATGAGGCTTTTGAGCGCTTTCGGGGGCGGGTGCGCCAAGCCGGAAGCCCTGGCAGCTCCGGCGGACCTGCCGTCGCGGGCCTCGATGCAGTGAGGCCGCCGGGAGGCTGCAATGGGCCCTATCTGAACAGCGGCAACTCTGCGCCGAGCACGCAAAGGCCGACCAGAAACAGGGAGCCACCCGCAGCTTCAAGAATGACGCGCAGACGGTCGCTGATGAGAGACGCCGCGGCAGAGGCCGTTCCAGCCACGAAGCAAGCCAGACTGATCAACGTCACCGCAGCGCCTCCACATCGGCATGGGACGCCTACGCTACGGCGTGAGGGAGCAGGAAGTTTCGGCGAGGGTTCGCCGAGCCGACGACGACGCAGTCGAGCTTAGGGGCAGCGTTTCGCGCCCCCCTTGGCATCCACGCCCGCCCTTGTCGCTGAGGGGCGAACGGTAGGCGGACGTGGACGGCCAGCCTGAAGCCGGCGGCGGCGGCCTAATGTCTGATTGGAGACATTTCAATCCAAACTTGCTCTTCCCAGTGAACGCCGCTCGCACATCCCGTGCAGGCGGTGGGAGGGATCGCGGAGGCCTCAGGAAATCCAGCCGAGCACCGCCACCAGATGGTCGGCCTGGGCTCGGGTCAGGCCAGAGGCGACGGCGGATCCATTCCGGCAGACCGCAAAGGTCCCGTCAGCGGACGCACGAATTTTGATGGAGGCCATGGAGCTAAACCCGCGATCATGTCGCGGCCGATGTCGACGGCTCCGTACGAGCCGCGTGAGATGTGACCCCGGTTCCCCCATGGGAAAATGCGGCGGACCGCCTCAGGTCTGTGGCTGGAACCCAAGCATGTCCCGCTCGCGCATCCGATGCGAGCTGATCAATCCGTCGTCGTCCGCCGCACTACCCGGAGATCCACGTTGATCACGTGGACTGGGATGGGTAGCGAACGCAGCCATCGAGGTAAGCAGCGGATAAAAAACACGAAATTCGAGATCATGGGCGGGCCGCGTCTCCGCGGTCGCCCACCAACCCGAAACCGGTGTTTCCTCACAACGGGTTGGCGCGCCAAAAGTCGGTTCGCCCCCGCAGCCGCGGCCTGTGGATTGCACTCCCTGAGTGTCCTCCCATCCCGTCGCCGCGACGTCGCACTGGACGCCGCCGAGCTGCGATCAAAAACGGTGCGAACGGCGCCCCCTGACGCAAACCGACCTGCGCCTGGTGAGAGTGCCCGGCCCAAAACGCGTTTGGACTCATCGGCGATGGCTTGCCGGGATCTTGAGCGGGCGGGGTCTTCTGCCCGCGGAATGACGTCAGGCCGGCGTTCTGGCAACGGAGGCGAGCAACCGATGGCCCGGGACGGCCCGCTCAGGGGCGGCGCGGGTGCTTGGAGCCGAGCTGGCGCTAGGCTTGGCCACAGACCCGTGCCGGTCTCGACGTCGAGCGTCATGGCCCCAACGCGATAGCGGCCTGAAGCGAAGCCCGCATTGGCCAACGCGAGCAGCCGGTCGAAGCCAAGGATCACCCCGCCCTGGGGGTGTCCCGCCGCGCGGCACGAGATGCGCCCATCGCCGAGGGCTGAACGGCATCAATCGCCCCCCCGAACGCGGGGCTACGCTTCCAACTCCACGTCGCCTTCAGGCTCGGCCTGGCAGGCGAGGATGTAGCCATCCTCCCTGTCGCCGTCGCCGAGTGCGTCCTGCACGGGCATCCGAACCGTCCCGCTCCGCAGCCTCACCATGCAGGTTCCGCACGTCCCGGAGCGACAGGCGCTGTCGATGCGGACCTTCGCCTCGTCAGCCACGTCGAGCAGCGTCGCTCCCTCGCGAGCCGTAGACGTCTTACCGGTGTCCAGGAATTTGACCTGACCGACGACCGTGCCGGACTGTCCGGTCCTTCCGGTCGGATCGCGACGGTCCGTTCCGAAGGCCTCTGTCCGTATCTGACCGGCCGGCACGCCCAGATCGAGCAGGACCGCCTTGACCGCGTCCATCATGGGCGTCGGTCCGCAGATGTGGGCGCGGTGGCGCGCGATATCCGGCACGGCGGCCGTGACGAAGCGGGCATCGATGCGACCGGTATGCCCCTTCCAGGCCTCCCTATCCGGTGCGGACATCGCGACCGAAACGTGAAGCCTGGGATTCCGCTTCCTCAGCGTCTCGATCTCGTCCTTGAAGATGTAGTCCTGCGGGCTTTTGAAGCTGAGGAGGAGGTAGATCGTGCCGGGCCAGTCCGTCTCGGTCAGGTAACGCACGCTGCTCATCATGGGCGTGATCCCGACGCCGCCGCCGATCAGCACGACGGTTGGCCATTCCCTGCCGGAGAACACGAAGCCACCGCTCGGCGCCTCGACCTGGACGCGGTCGCCCGGTCGCATCTCGTCGTGCAGCCAACGGGAGACCGCGCCGTTCTCCTCGCGCTTGACGGTGATCTCGATACGGTCCCGCCACGTCGGCGACGAGGCGATGGTGTACGAGCGGCGGGTCGGAATGCCCTGCCGCGTGATCTCCAGCGTCAGGTACTGCCCGGCCACATGCCGGAAGGGGATCTCGCCGCCCTTCGGATCGACGAAGCGGAACGTCCTGACCGTGCGGGTGACCTGCGCGACGTCGCGCAGTTCCAGCTCGCCGAACCACCGCACCGTCCCGGTCGCCTCGTCGTTCCGCGCGTAGGGCGTTATCGCGGGACGCAGCAGCGAGGTCTCGGGCACGATCTCGACGGGCTTGCGCCGGATTTCGGGCGACGGGAAGCATTTGCCGAAGGCCAGCAGGAGCCGGGGGTCCCCGGAGATCCGGATCTTCCGCCTCGCCAGAGCCCAGACCAAGCTCTTTTCCCTGGCGAGGAACCCGAGCCACGTCTTGGCGTCGGCAATCACACGCAGGTTGGGCTTGTCGACCAAGCCGTCGCGAACGGCGATCTTTCCATCGCGGACGGTGACGGTTGCTTGGCGGCTCTCGGCGCCGGTGAAGGTGAAATGGAAGACCGCGTCGAGATCGCGCGCCTGCGCCCGCTGGAACACGATGGGCATGAAGGTCAGGAGGCCACCGATGGTCCGGGGGGTCATGCCATTGCCGACGGGCTTCACCGTCTTGTGCTTCCACTTGCGTCTGGCGATCTCCTCGGCGTCGGTGCCGGCCACGACGTAGACCGGTTCCGGGCGATCCTGGAGCGGCTTCAGAATCTCGCGCCGGTGCGCGCCTTTATCCTTCAGGTACGAGCCGATGACGTCCTCGCCCGCCGGGCACACGGCGATGCAGTAGGCCGACTTGTAGTTCGCCCCATAGGTCAGGCTCTGCCACATCGAGGCGGTCTCGGGCTCGTTGACCCGCCGGCGATAGTCGAGCGCGTCGCGGGAGTCCGCAATCTGCTCCACCCAGTCGGTGAAGCCGCCCATGAATTCGCGGTAATTGTGGGTGAAGCAGGCCTGGAAATCGAAGGCGCCTTCGAGCTTGATCGCACCGACCGGGCAGGCTGCGACGCAGAGCTTGCATTCCAGACACGGGTTGTAGTCGATGGGCGCGTCGGGGATGTCGATGTCCTGGTCGAGCAGGACCGTGCCCAGCAGGATGAAGTTCCCGAATTTCGGGTGGATGACGTTGCGGTGGATGCCCATCCGGCCGAGACCTGCCGCGACCGCCACGGGCTTGTGAGCCACGATCCAGATGGCGTGCCCGGGGTTCTGGTTCATCTCCATCGGGAAGCCCATGGAGGGGTTGACGGCTCGGATGCCATGATCCTGAAGGCGCGCGACGATGGCGGCGCAGATGGCGTTGGTGTCGTGACCGGCACGGTGGAATTCGAGGTTGGCAACGGACCGCGGCGTCCCGCGAACCGGTGCCTGCGCCATCTTGACGACGATGCTGACGAGGGACCGCGTCCAGGGATAGTGCCGCAGGATCTCGTCCCGCTGCGGCTCAAGCTCGAACCGGCCGATCTCGACGAACCCGACGTCGTCCGCACCGCATTCGAGGGCCAGCTGCCGCAGTTCGCCCGCCCCGAATGGCCTCCTCGCAGCGGCCGGCCCGCTTGATAGCTCGGCGGCACGGAGACGCTTCACCGCGGGATGATCTTCGAGGTTCATCAGGCAGGAATCTCCGCCCCAGGCTGGCTTCGCGATCCGGGATGCTCCGGACGACGGGCGCCGAGCACCCGGCGCCTTCGATGCCGCAAAATAGATGTTATGCGTAATCTATAAGTGTCTGCGCTCCGATCCGCAAGCCGGCCTGGGCGCCCTGTGACTTCGCCGGTCGAGATTGCCGCCTTCCGACGTGACCGCGCACCGCCACGACAGGACGCATCAGGACGAATGGTTCGTCGTCTCGATGCTTGGCCTCCGCCTTGGAGCCTTCGAGGCGCTCCTCCGTGTCGGGGAGGGCGCGGTCTTGCTCGGCGCTGCCAGAGGAGACACGCCTTCCGCGTGGCAGGCCGCGGCCTTGAGCTTCAACGCAGCGCGACGATCCGGAGCGATCTCCCGGACCCGACCCCGGCGGTGTACGTCCCCTGCCCCCAAGGTCGCCGGTCGCCATGGAGCCCATCGCGTGGCCCCGGCCTCCCGTGATCGTGTCCCCCGGAATGGGCGGCAGCACGGGCCATTGACGATGGAACCGAGCCGGAATAGATGACGACCGTCATATCAAAACCCCTCAAAAGGTTACGGGGAATCGCCAATGGACGCGCGATGGATGGTCGGACTGACCGGATTGGCCCTGGCGGCCTGCTCGCCCGCCGAGACAGCGGTCAGCCCCGAGCCGCCCCTGGTGCAGATCGCCGAAGTCGTCCCGAGCCCCGGCGCGGTCTCCCGTTATACGGGCGTGATCCGGGCGCGCACCGAGAGCAACCTCGGCTTCCGGGTGGGAGGCAAGATCTTCGAGCGCCTCGTCGATCCTGGTGACCGCGTGCGCCTCGGCCAGCCGCTGATGCGCCTCGACCGAACCGACTTCACCCTCGCGCTCAACGCGGCGCGCGCTTCCGTCGATGCCGCCCGCGCCCAGATGATCAAGGCCAAGGCCGACGAGGAGCGCAGCCGTAAGCTCGTCTCGGACGGCTGGACCTCCAAGCAGACCTACGACCAGAACAAGGGCGCGGCCGACGCGGCCATCGCCCAGTTCGCCAATGCCGAAGCCCAAGCCAGCCAGATCGAGAACCAAGCGGGGTATGCTGAGCTCAAGGCCGATGCCGACGGCGTCGTCATGGAAGTGCCCTCCTATCCTGGGGAGGTGGTCGCCGCCGGCCAGACCGTGGTCAAGCTCGCTCGCGACGGGGCGCGCGAGGCGGAAGTGTTCATACCCGAGGGCAGCCGGCGCGCCGCTCAGGGCGAGGCTTCCGCCACGCTCTATTCCGAGGACGCGGCGACCTATCCGGCCCGACTGCGCGAATTGTCCGCCACCGCCGACCCGGCCACGCGCACCTACCGGGCGCGCTACATCCTTTCGGGGGACGGCGAGGCGGCGCCGCTCGGCGCCACCGTCACCCTGCAGCTCAAGGCCCATGCGGCGGTCCGCACAGCGAGCGTGGAGGTTCCCCTCGCGGCGCTGTTCGACCAGGGCCGCGGCACCGCGGTCTGGCGCTACGACGTCGCGACCGAGACCGTGCGGCCGCAGATGGTGCAGGTCGCCCGAATGGGCGAGGAGCGGGTCGAGATCGTGGCCGGCCTGAACCCCGGCGACCGGATCGTAGCCCTCGGCGCCCATCTCCTCAAAGCCGACCAGAAGGTGCGGCAAGCGCCGGTCAGCATGACCGGGGTGGCCCGATGAGCCGCTTCAACCTCTCGGCCGTGGCCGTCCGCGAGCGGGCCGTCACCCTGTTCCTGCTGATTGCCCTGACGGGTGCCGGCTTCTTCGCCTTCCAAAAGCTCGGGCGTGGCGAGGACCCGAGTTTCGCGGTGAAGACAATGGCCGTCTCGGCCGCATGGCCTGGGGCGACGACCGCCGAGATGCAGCGGCAGGTCGCCGACCCGCTCGAGAAGCGGCTGCAGGAACTCGCTTACTACGACCGTGTCGAGACGACGACCCGGCCCGGCCTGTTGCTGATGAAGGTCTTCTTCAAGGACAACATGCCTCCGGCGAAACTTCAGTCGGAGTTCTACCAGACGCGCAAGAAGCTCTCCGACCAGGCTTCCAGCCTGCCGCGCGGCGTGCTCGGGCCGCTGTTCAACGACGAGTTCTCGGACGTCTACTTCTCTCTCTATGCGCTCCAGGCCAGGGGTTTGCCGCACCGTCAACTGGTGCTTCGCGCCGAGGACCTGCGGCAGCGCCTGCTGCGGGTGCCGGGCGTCGAGAAGATCAACATCCTCGGCGAGCAGGCGCAGAAGATCTTCGTCGAGATCTCCTACCAGCGTCTCGCCACGCTCGGCATCAACGGCCAGCAACTGCTGGCGGCGCTCGCCAACCAGAACGACGTGACGCCGGCTGGCTTCGTCGAGGCCGACGGCCCGCGGGTGTACCTGCGCCTGGACGGCGCCATCGACGGGCTCGACGCGATCCGCAACCTCCCGGTGGCCGTCGGCGACCGCAGCCTCAAGCTCGGCGACATCGCCGCGGTGAAGCGCGGCTACGAGGACCCGAAGACCTTCGAGATCCGTAACGACGGCGCGCCGGCCCTGATGCTCGGCCTCGTGATGAAGCCCGGCTACAACGGCCTCAAGCTCGGCGCGGCGCTGAACGCCGAGGAAGTGGCGATCCACCACGAGACGCCGGTCGGCATCACCTTCACGAAAATCACCGACCAGGCGAAGGTCATCGACGACGCCATCAACGAGTTCATGGTGAAGTTCTTCACCGCGCTCGGTGTGGTCATCCTTGTGTCGCTGGTGGCTCTGGGCTTCCGGGTCGGCATCGTGGTGGCGCTGGCCGTGCCGCTGACGCTCTCGGCGGTGTTCGTGGTGATGATGGTCACGGGCCGTGACTTCGACCGCATCACCCTCGGCGCCCTCATCATCTCGCTGGGCCTCCTCGTCGACGACGCCATCATCGCCATCGAGATGATGGTGGTGCGCATGGAGGAAGGCGCCGACCGGATCGAGGCCGCGACCTACGCCTGGAGCGCCACGGCCGCGCCGATGCTCACCGGCACGCTGGTCACCATCGCGGGCTTCCTGCCCGTGGGCTTCGCCGCGTCGACGGCGGGCGAGTACGCCGGAAACATCTTCTGGGTGGTGGCCTTCTCGCTGATCGTCTCATGGATCGTGGCCGTGACCTTCACGCCCTATCTCGGCGTCAAGCTCTTGCCCAACATCGAGAAGGTCGAGGGCGGGCACGACGCCATCTACGCCACGAAGAACTACGAACGCCTGCGCCGCGTCGTGCGCCTGTCCGTCGACCATAAGTGGATCGCCGCCGGCATCACGGTGGGGTTGTTCGCACTCGCCGTCGTGGCCATGGGCAAGGTCGAGCAGCAATTCTTCCCGAATTCGGAGCGCCCCGAACTCATCGTCGAGGTCACCCTGCCGGCGGGCTCGGCCTTCGCCACCACCGAGGCCAGCGTCAAGCGGATTGAGGCGGCGGTTCGCGAGTTGCCCGAGGCGCGTGAGATCACGAGCTATATCGGCCAGGGCATGCCGCGCTTCGTGCTCTCTTTCGACCCGGAACTGCCCGATCCCGCCTTCGCGCAGATCGTGGTGCAGACCGCCGATTCCCATGCCCGCGACGCCCTCCGGGGCAAGGTGCGCAAGCTCGTCGAGGACGGCCGCTTTCCTGAAGCCCGTGTGCGGGTCCTCCAGATCGTGTTCGGACCACCGGTCCGCTTCCCCGTCGCCTTCCGCGTCGTGGGACCCGACCTCGACATCATTCGCGGCATCGCCGGTGAGGTCGCCCAAGCGATGGCCACGAACCCCAACATGCGCATGGTCCATCTCGACTGGGGCGACAAGACCCCGAGCCTCCACCTTGCCCTCGACCAAGAGCGCCTGCGCTTGATCGGCTTGACGCCCAAGGAGGCCGGCCAGCAGCTGCAGAGCTACCTCAACGGCACGCCCGCCACCCAGGTCCGGGAGAACCTGCGTTCCGTCGACGTCCTCCTGCGCAGCCCCGGCCCCGAGCGGCGCTCGCTGGGGGAGATCGGCGACCTGACGCTGGCGACGAAGGACGGGCGCCAGGTGCCGGTCTCGCAGGTGGCGCGCTTGGAGAGCCGCACCGAGGATGCGGTCCTGAAGCGCTACAACCGTGAGACCTACATCCGCGTGCAGGGCGACGTGCTCGACGGCAAGCAGCCGCCCGACATCCACGCCCAGGTCGTTCCGCTGCTGGCGCCGATCAAAGCCAAGCTGCCGCCGGGCTACCGCATCGACACGGCAGGCTCCGTGGAGGAGAGCGAGAAGGCGATGCTGTCGCTGGTGGCGGTGTTCCCCATCATGCTCATCGTGACGCTGACGGTGATCATGATCCAGGTGCGCTCGTTCGCCACCATGTTCATGGTCTTTGCCACCGCACCGCTGGGCCTCGTCGGCGCCGCGCCGACCCTGTTGGTCTTCCACCAACCCTTCGGCTTCAACGCGATCCTCGGGCTGATCGCGCTGTCGGGCATCCTCATGCGGAACACGCTGATCTTGGTGGACCAGATCCACCACGACCAAGCGGCGGGCCTCGGGGATTATGAGGCCATCGTGGAATCGACCGTGCGCCGGGCGCGGCCCGTCATCCTGACGGCGGCGGCTGCGATGCTGGCCTTCATCCCGTTGACCCACTCGGTGTTCTGGGGTGCGCTAGCCTACGTTCTCATCGGCGGCGTCGGTGTCGGTACGGTCCTGACGCTCCTGTTCCTGCCCGCCCTGTACGCCCTGTGGTTCCGGGTGCAGCGGCCGGAAAAGGCCGTCGCAGGGCCGGCCGTGGTGACAGTCGACGGAGCGGCCGTAACGCCCCGCTCAACGTAAGGACGCCGTCTCCAGAGACGTCCAGAAGATCGCACGCGCTTCCAAATTCGCGTGTGATTGCCCGGCGGGCCCGTATCTGCCCCCCCACGGGCCCGCCGGGATCATTGATCGTACCCGCACGCCGTCGCCCCTGTGGACCGCCGCTCGTGTGCATCGGGACCCTGCAAAAGGCGGACGGGATCCTGCTGATCCGACGCCAGCATGACGCGATCAAGAGTGCTTTCTCGCGCGCCGATCATCCACCGCCGCAACGCGGATCCATGGAGCCGAACGGGCGGATCCCGGAACCGTCCCCGCCGCCGCAGCTTCCAGCCCTGGAGCTTGGCGGCAGCGCCCCCGCGCCCAAGGTCGTGGGGAGGCTCTGGCACGGGTCATGCCGGGCAGCCTTTCGGTTCGCCGATCTCGCCCCTCGAGAAGGCTCCCCGGCGCGGCGAGGCGCGGCGAGGTCCATCATCACGGCAGCCGGGCGTCGGATCTGTCGCCGGAGAACGTCCACGCGATCCGGCGCAGGCCTCAGCAGCGACGCGGTCTCAGGGGCGGGTCAGGAGGACGGGCCCGCTGTCGATCCGGATGCGCAGCACCGCGTAGGGCTTCCGGCGAAGGTCGCGGCCTTCGTGGAAGCCCGCTTGCCGGTGCAACTGGTTGGCGGTGAAGTACAGGTAACCGTCGCGCCCGATCGACAGCGTATCGGGCCAGCTGATGGCCGGATCGGTGACCACGGTGGACCACTTGCCCTGGTCGAGCACGCGGATGGCGTTGTGCTCGTAATCGCCGGCGAAGACCCGGCCGCGATCGTCTTCGGCGATCCCGTCCGAGGCGCCCTTGGCGCCCATGTCGCGGATCTGGCCGGCGAGATCAGCCTCGCTCACCCGGGGATCGCGCAAGGCGGCGGTCGGCACGGCATAGAGCGTCCGGCCGGAGAGCGGGCCGTAATAGAGCAGCGACCCGTCCGCCGAGAGCGCGATGGCATCGCTGGCGACGCGGACCGGCTTCGCCGGCCCGTTGGCGGGGCGGTTCATCAGCGGCTCGCCATCGACGACGGGGGTGAAGTCGGGCTCCGGCGCGGTGCTCGCATGGCCGGAGAGGCGGCGGAATGCCTTTCCGGTGGCGAGGTCCACCACGATGATCCCGCCGATGCCCGCGTTGGAACTGTCGGTGATGTAGGCGACGCCGGCCTCGCCCTGGCGCAGGTCGAAGCGGACGTCGTTGAGATAGGTCGTCGGCAAAACGACGCTGTCGGGCAGGACGATGGTGCGGACGATCGTGTTCGTGGCGAGGTCGATCGCCACCAGCTTGGCACCGCCCGGCTGCGGCGGGCGGAAGCCGGGCGCGGCCGTATCCAGCACCCAGAGCCGGTTCGCGCCGTCGGCGACGACGCTCTGCACGGAGATGAAATGCGCGGCCGGGGCGGCCGGATCGGGCTGGTTCGTCGCGAGATCGGGATAGGGCACCGTCGTCCCGTTCACCACCTCCCCCACGGTGAAGGGCGGGTTGTCGGCCCATTGCGGGAAATTCACGAACATCCGCCCGTTGGGCGCGACAGTGATGCCCGTCGGCATGGCGCCGTCGAATTGTGCGACCTGCTCGATGGCAGGCGCCGGCGCGGTGGAGGGCTCGGCCGCGCGCGCCGCGTCGTTCGCAAGCGCGATGGACAATGCCGCCGCCAGGGTGGCGGTGAGACTCTTCATGATGTCCTCTCCCCCCGACGCCGCGTCGAGGTCTGTCGTTAGGCGCAGCAGGTAAGACGTCGGCACCGGTCGGCAATGGCGGGACTGAACGGCTCCAGCACCGGCGCGAGCCGCCCTGCGGCGAGATCCGCGGAGACGTAGGACCGGCCGAACCGTGCGAGGCCGGCGCCGCCGAGCGCCATCAGGCGCACCACGTCGCCGGACAGGCCCTTGTGCTTGGCGAGATCGACGCGCATCCGCGGATGTGCCGCGAGAGATCGCGGCCGGACCGGCAGGATGACCTGGGTGCCGAACGGGACCGAGGCGTTCACCCGGAGCCGGGCGCTCGGCTCGGCTGTCCCTCGGCCCCTGACGACTTGCAGGCGTCCGCGCGCTGGTCGCGCAGGCTGCGCAGGCCGGCGAGGCTGATCTCCTCCGTGATGGCCTCGTGCCATCTGTCGAGCAGGCGGATGCTGAATCGTCGGCCGTTCAGGATGCTCTTGAGCACATCGCCATTCAGCGAAATCACCCCGATTTCCTGCATCTGCGCCGTGGGAAACATTGCGTTCGACACCGGCCCGTCGTCGATCCGATACTGATAGTTGAAGATGGAATTCTTCGGCAGACCCGTCACCTCGAGCCGGTCGCCGACGATCTGGATGCGCGATCGGGTCTTCGGCGCCAGGATGCAGTCAGCGTCCCCGCTCGACGGGTGACCGGGCTTCCTGAGCACCCAGTCGCCCTCGCTGGCGACCGTCTGTCCCGCATCCTCGGCGGCGCCGAGGGTGGAGGCCAGGCAGGCCGCGACGGCGAAGAGTGCAACCCTCATGAACGACATCCTCGTCTCACACGTCGGTTCGGTCCTGGACCCAACATCGTTCTCCAAGCCGGGCTGTCGATCTGAGACACATTCGCCCGGTCACCCCGGCAGGCGATGGCTGGCAGATCCGCCCCAAGACCGGTCGGCAACGTGGTCCGCGACCGCCCACGCCCCGTTGCAGCAGCAGCCCCGGGAGACCTGTGGTCAGGCGCGCGAGGACGCGCCGGTCGTGCCTGTTCGCTCCACCCCCGGCTCGGGAGCAGGCCGACCGCAATCCACCCGACCAAGGCTCTCAGGCGATCACCAGCGCCCGCCGGTTCCGGTCGACGATGGTCAGGCTGCCTCGACGTGGGTGAAGCGGAGAAGCTGACGCCGGTCGGCGCGTCGGCTTCCGCCCCGCTTGGGCGGCCGTGCGACCCGCTTGCGGGCGTCCAGACGGCGCGCCGTCAGAACACGGCGTGGTCGCCGCGCTCGGCAACGGCCTCGCCTCGGATCAAGCGCGCATAATAGTCGAAGAGAGTTTCAGAGCCGGTCGACGGTGTGGCGCGCGCATCATATTGCCCCGTCACCGGATCCAGAACGAGCATGGATTCCGTCGCGTAGTAGCGCCCGATGCGCGCGAGTTCGGCCTTGGCTGCCATGGTCGGAACCAGCCGTCCGAGCATGGCCAGAGTGACTATGATGACGTCCAGAAGGGCCACGGGCACATGCGTGAATCGCGCTTCGCGCCCGAGCAAGGCGAAGAGCTGCTCGCCCTGCGCCTTCGGGGTCACGGCTTCGCCCGGGCCGCCGATCGGCAGCACGCGATTGCGCCGGTCCGGGTCGTCGAGGCACTCGGCAATGTAGGTGCCCAAGTCGTCGTCGCTGATCGGTTTGCAGGCCGTCAGCGTGCCGTCGCCGAAAATCAGGAACGACTTCCCGCGTTTCAAACGATCGATTTGCCCCGACAGTGATTTGAAGAAGGCCGTTGGTCGTACGATCGTGTAATCGAGGCCCGACGCGGCCAGAACGCCCTCGAACGCGCGCTTGGCGTGCTGGAACGCCAGGACCGGCTTCTGGACGCAGATTGCCGAGAGAAGGATGACGTGGGTCACGCCGGCCGCCTTCCCGGCGTGCAAAGCACTCACATGCGCGCGATAATCGATCGCCCAGGCGTCGTCGGGCAAGCCCGTGCGCGAGGCGAGACACGAGACCAGGACGTCGAACGGCTCGCCGCGGAAACCCGCCTCGGCGAGAGACGATGGATCGGTCACATCCACCACCCTTGCGGTCGCGCCCGGAGGCAGTCGGGAGCACGCGGGCGGCCCTGACGGGTCGTCGATGTCGGCGCGACGCCTGACGAAGCAGACCACGTCATGGCCCCGTGACACCAGCGCGCGCACCGTCGCGCGCCCGATCGTCCCGGTGCCACCGAGCACGGCGACGCGTCGCGGGCGCAACGCGTCCGATTGGTCTCCGGTCACGCTCACCTTATCCAGCCACTCAGGGTTCCGGCATGTCCGGTCGTTGTGACGAGACCGTATCGATCCACCCGAACAGGAGGCCGCCTTCGCAGCCTGGATTGCCACGGGTGTGGGCGAAGGGTCAGCGCGTCATGCCGGCGTCATAGCACGGAGCGCGCCGCCGGCGCCCGCTCTCGCGGCAGCGGGACAGTCAGGGCCGCAGCCTACCTGCGAGGACGTCGGTGGCTGCGTGGACCAGCCGGTGTCGGTGTATTGGTCCGGTTCTCGTCGAACAGCTTGCGCCAACGGATCAGCCGCTCAGGTGCGAGGCTGCCGTCCGCGACGGCAGCCTGCACGGCGCACCCGGGTTCGCTTGTGTGGGTGCAGTCGCGGTATCGGCACAGGGGCGCTCGTTCGATGATCTCGGCGAACAGCGTTTCGATCCCTTCCGCGGCGCCGCTGACGTGCAGCGTGCGCATCCCCGGCGTGTCGATGACCCAGCCGCCGTCGGCGATGGCATGCAGCGAACGCGACGTGGTCGTATGGCGTCCCTTGGCATCGTGCTCGCGAATGCCGCCGGTCAGCTGGGCCTGGGCCTGACCGGGACCGACCAGCGTGTTCACCAGCGTCGATTTGCCGACGCCGGAGGAGCCGACCAGCGCCACCGTCTGCCCCAGCCCACACCACGGAGCGAGGGCGTCTGCGGCCGCGGAGAGACGGGGGTTGAGGGTTACGACGTCGAGCCCGCGCTGCAACTCGGACGCTTGGCGCTGGTAGGTTCCCAGATCGGCTGTCGTGTCGGCCTTGGTGAGGAGGATCACCGGAATTGTGCCGCCTTGATTGGCCAGAGCCAGATAGCGCTCCAGTCGCGCCGGATTGAAATCGGCGTTGCAGGAGGTGACGATGAACAGCGTGTCGACATTGGCCGCAGCGGCCTGAAGGGTCCGGCTGCCTTCGGTGCGGCGCTCCATGACCGTCCTGCGGCTGAGACGGCGATGCACGGTCTGGGTTCGCGGATCGACGAGAACCCAATCGCCCACGGTGAAGTCGCTCGTGCTGGCGTGGATCGCGAGCGTCAGTTCGACGGATCCGGCCTCCGACAGGGCGGTCAAGCGAGACCGGTGAAGCGTCGCGATCCGCATCGGGGCGAGATCGGCCTCGTGGGGTTCACGCTGGACTTCGAAGAAGTCGGACCAGCCCAAGCTTGCAAGCGACAGGGGCTGGAAGGAAGGCGGATGATCGATCACCGCCCTGCCCATGACATGGCATCCTGCGCCTGGCCAGCCCTCCACCGCCAGGCGCACGTCGATGCCCGGCCGAGTGCAAGGACCGTCGCCCTGCGCCGTCTGCCTGCGCCGTCTCCCTTGGCCATACCCACGGGAGGCGGACGGTCGTGTCGCCGCGCGGGTCAATCGGGAGCGGCCGCGAAGGCGCGCGCCAATGCCCGGATGAGCCGGTCCCCGGCCCATTCATAAGATTAGCACTTCCACTCGGTGAGTGCTAACAATGCGTCGATCGGGCGGCGATGACAGTCTCGCCGTAGCCTTTCCCGCGACAGCGCCAATCATGTCGGTTGGATCTCGCTTGGGAACGATCAGGATACCACGATGAAATTCCGTCCGCTGCACGACCGCGTGGTCCTCCGTCGCATCGAAGGCGAGGAGAAGACCAAGGGCGGCATCATCATTCCCGATACGGTCAAGGAGAAGCCGCAGGAGGGCGAGGTCGTCGCCGCTGGACCGGGCGTGCGCGACGAGGCGGGCAAGATCAACCCGCTCGAGGTGAAGGCCGGCGACCGCGTCCTGTTCGGCAAGTGGTCCGGCACCGAGGTCAAGATCGACGGTCAGGACCTCCTGATCATGAAGGAATCCGACATCCTGGGCATCGTCGCCTAGCGCGGATCAGGCCGCTCAGAGCCTCACGACGATCTGCCCTTCGAGGCGCCCGCTGTGGCGCGCCTCAGGGCCAAACGACAGATGACGAGTGCTCCACCATGTCCGCCAAAGACGTTCGCTTTTCGGTCGATGCCCGCGAGAAGATGCTGCGCGGTGTCGAATTGCTCGCCAGTGCGGTGAAGGTGACGCTGGGCCCGAAGGGCCGCAACGTCGTGATCGAGAAGAGCTTCGGCGCCCCGCGCATCACCAAGGACGGCGTCACCGTCGCCAAGGAGATCGAGCTCGTCGACAAGTTCGAGAACATGGGCGCCCAGATGGTGCGCGAAGTGGCCTCCAAGTCGAGCGACACCGCCGGTGACGGCACGACGACCGCGACCGTTCTCGCGGCCTCCATCGTCCGGGAGGGCGTGAAGTACGTCGCCGCCGGCATGAACCCGATGGACCTGAAGCGCGGCATCGATCTGGCCGTGGCCGCGGTCGTGAAGGATATCGGCGCGCGCTCCCGCAAGGTCGCCTCGTCCGAGGAGATCGCCCAGGTCGGCACGATCTCCGCCAACGGCGACAAGGAGATCGGCGAGATGATCGCCCACGCCATGCAGAAGGTGGGCAACGAGGGCGTCATCACCGTCGAGGAGGCCAAGACCGCCGAGACCGAACTCGACGTCGTCGAAGGCATGCAGTTCGACCGCGGCTACCTGTCCCCGTACTTCATCACGAATGCGGAGAAGATGGTCGCCGAGCTGGAAGACCCCTACATCCTCATCCACGAGAAGAAGCTCTCCTCGCTCCAGGCCATGCTGCCGGTGCTCGAGGCCGTGGTCCAGACCGGCAAGCCGCTCCTGATCATCGCCGAGGACATCGAGGGCGAGGCGCTGGCCACCCTGGTGGTGAACAAGCTCCGCGGCGGCCTGAAGGTCGCGGCCGTGAAGGCGCCGGGCTTCGGTGACCGCCGCAAGGCGATGCTCGAGGACATCGCGATCCTGACCAAGGGCCAGATGATCGCCGAGGACCTCGGCATCAAGCTCGAGAACGTGACGCTCCCGATGCTCGGCCGCGCCAAGCGCGTGCGGATCGAGAAGGAGACCACCACGATCATCGACGGCGCCGGCGAGAAGGCCGACATCGAGGGCCGGATCAACCAGATCAAGGCGCAGATCGAGGAGACCACCTCGGACTACGACCGCGAGAAGCTCCAAGAGCGTCTGGCCAAGCTCGCGGGCGGCGTCGCGGTGATCCGCGTCGGCGGTTCGACCGAGGTCGAGGTCAAGGAGAAGAAGGACCGCGTCGACGACGCGCTGCACGCCACCCGCGCGGCGGTCGAGGAAGGCATCGTCCCCGGCGGCGGCACCGCGCTCCTGCGCGCCAAGGCCGCCGTCCAGGGGCTCGCGAACGACAACCCCGACGTCCAGGCCGGCATCAAGATCGTCCTCAAGGCCCTTGAGGCCCCGATCCGTCAGATCGCCCAGAACTCGGGCGTCGAGGGCTCGATCGTGGTCGGTAAGATCCTGGCCAACAGCTCGGAGACCTACGGCTTCAACGCCCAGACCGAAGAGTATGTCGACATGCTCAAGGCCGGCATCGTCGACCCGGCCAAGGTGGTGCGCGCGGCCATTCAGGGCGCGGCCTCGGTCGCCGGCCTGCTGGTGACCACCGAGGCGATGATCTCCGAGGCGCCGCGCAAGGAGGCTCCGGCCATGCCCGCCGGCGGCGGCATGGGCGGCATGGGCGGCATGGATTTCTAACCGGCCGAAACAGATCCGAAGCGCCCTCCGGCACGCCGACAGGCGGATCGCCGGAGGGCGCTTCGGCGCAACACGAGGGGGTGGATCGACCGGCTGGATCGACCGGCTGGACCGACCTTCTGTCGCTATCGACCGCTGCCGCCTCCGCCGGGCTGAAACCGGCAAGCTTGTGCCGTTCGCTCCGGGCGCCTCATCCTCGTGACGGATGCGTTGGCTCGCAGGGCGATCGCGCCGACGAGGGCCCTGCGAAATTCGTCCTGTCGGCATGACCCGCGCCGATCTCGCGGTTGCCATCGAGGAGAGAGCACATGCGCATTCTTGTCGGCTGCGAGATGACTTACGAGTTTCCGCAGCCCACGCCCGTCATCGCGACGCTCAACGTCCACGCATCGCGCTTCCCTGACCTCGAACGGCCCGATTACCTGATCACGAGCCCGGCCGTTCCCCTGGAGGGCTATCGCGACAGCTTCGGGAATTGGTGCACCCGTATGGTCGCTCCGGCGGGGCGCTTCATGCTCATGACCGACACGGTCGTGCGGGACCACGGCAGCGGGGATCTGCAGGAACTCGACGCTCCGGAGATCCCGGTCGAGAAGCTGCCTTCGGACAGCGTGCTGTTTCTCCTCGGCAGCCGGTACTGCGAGACGGATCGCCTCTCCGCCATCGCGTGGGATCTGTTCGGACATGTCCCGCCCGGCTGGGGACGGGTGCAGGCGATCTGCGACTATGTGCATGATCGGATCGCCTTCGGGTATGAGCACGCGCGTGCAACCCGCACGGCCTTCGATGTCTTCGAGGAGCAGCGGGGCGTCTGCCGCGACTATGCGCATTTGGCGATCGCGTTCTGCCGCTGCCTCAACATCCCGACGCGCTACTGCAACGGCTATGTCAGCGACATCGGCCTGCCGCTGCCGCATGCGCCCGGTGATTTCGCCGCCTGGATGGAAGTGTATCTCGGTGGCCGTTGGCATACCTTCGACCCTCGCAACAACAGCTCCCGGATCGGCCGGATCCTGATCGCCTATGGGCGCGACGCCGCGGACGTGCCGTTGACGCTCACCTTCGGGCCCAACGATCTCACCGGGTTTCGCGTGACGACGGAAGAAGCGCCCGGCCCGGCCTGAACCGGCGCCGTATCGAAGCCGAGCACAGCCGATTCGGCCGATCGACCGCAGGATGGTGGCGCTGCGACGTCGCGCCGCCGTCGATCTGACAAGGCAGGAACGGGCGGGCGACCCGGCTTCCCGGCCGGCGCGCTCCGTGTCCGTTGCCGGACCTCGGGCGGGCCTCGACGCATGGCGATGATGGGCCTGACGCCGAAGGTCTGCTTCAATGCGGCGCAACGGCCGACGCGATTGGCGGCCGGCCGGAACGACGTAGAGTGCGCCCGGGTCAAGGCGCTGCGCAGGATCCCTCGTGAGCCCGGACCAGAACCACGACGAGGGCGAGGACGAGGGCGAGGATTGGCGCTCCGTCAGCACGCGCCGGCCTGACACGGGAAGCCTCAGCCGCGCCCGGAGCCGCGCGCGCGAACCCGGTCGCGGGCGAACCGCGGATGATCCGGCCCAGATCCCGGCCCTGGGGTGGAAGGACGTCCTCTGGAGGATCCTGTACTCCTTCCCGCGCGACCGCATCTTCACCACGGCCGGGGGCGTCGCCTTCTTCACCCTTCTGTCGACCTTCCCGGCTTTGGCGACCATCGTGTCGGTCTACAGCCTGTTCTCCGACCCGCACGTCATCAGCGAGCACCTGAGCCTCCTCTCGGGCGTGCTGCCGAGCGGCGTCCTCGCCCTCCTGTCCGACCAGCTCATACGCGTCGCCCAGCAGAGCGCCGGCGCACTCAGCACGGCCTCGCTGGTGAGCGTGTTGATCGCCTTCTGGAGTGCGAACTCGGGCGTGAGCGCCCTCTTCGATGCGCTCAATGTGATCTACAGGGAGCGGGAGAAGCGTTCGCTGGTGCGCTTCTATGCCACCACCTTCCTGTTCACGTTGAGCGGCATCGTGTTCGCCCTGACGGCCACCGGATTGGTCGTCATCCTGCCGCTCGCGCTCGACCAGCTCGGCCTGGGTGTGCTGACCGACGTCACGCTGCGCCTCGTGCGCTGGCCGGGGCTGCTGATCCTCGTCAGCCTCGGCTTGGCCGTGACGTATCGGTACGGACCCAGCCGGCGCGAGGCCAAGTGGCGGTGGGTGAGTTGGGGCGGCGTCGCCGCGGCCATCACCTGGGTTTGTGCCTCGGTCTCGTTCTCCTGGTACGTGGCCAGCTTCGACAGCTACAACAGGATCTACGGTTCGCTCGGCGCAGGCGTCGGGTTCATGACGTGGATCTGGTTCTCGGTCGTGATCGTGCTTCTGGGGGCCAAGTTGAACGCCGAGATCGAACGCCAGACGGCGCGCGACAGCACGCGGGGGCAACCGAAGCCGCTCGGCTCGCGCGAGGCCCATGCGGCCGACACCATCGGACCGACCGAGGGCTGAATGGGGTGCCGGCACGGTCAAGAGGACCGGCCTGAATCTCGGGCCTGTCGCAGGCGTCGGGATCTCACGCCCGGCTGAGCGTCACGCGCGAAAAGCCGCGCTCACGGTTCCGGCGACGGCTCGTCCTCAATCAGCGCGATCGAGGTCGCGATCGGACCGTCTAGGGGTCCCACATGGGCTATGAAGCGGGCCCGCGACCAGAGTTCGACGCGGTCTCCGTCGCTCAGGCAGAGGGCACGTTCCGTCGCGTCCGCGTCGCTGGCGGCCTCGATCGGGATGGTCGACCTGACGCTCCCATCCGGCGCGAACCGGTAGGCCCGGTACGGCGAGAGCGCACAGGACGAATGGCGCCTGGCCGGGAAGCTTACGACGTCTGCCATTCGCGCCTGCCCGCTCTCGTTGTGAACACCAGCCCCAAGCTGCTGGCGCTCGAGGCACGCGATCCGTCGATCGGCATCCTGCGCCTCCCTGAGCCGCAATGATAGCCCAGATGATGGGCGGCCGGAGCGAACCCGGAAAACGCCGTCACGGTTCGTGCGGTCGTCGGTTCAACGCCGTCTGATCGATGCCGCGCATGGAACGGTCGGCTGATCCGGCCGGTTCGAAGCTCACGGCGTGCCGCGTTGGCGCGCCGACGACCAGGGTTAACGCTATGGCTACCGGCACAGTGAAGTGGTTCAACGAGACCAAGGGCTATGGCTTCATCCAGCCCGACGACGGCGGCAAGGACGTGTTCGTCCACATCTCGGCGGTCGAGCGCGCCGGGATGCGCAACCTGATCGAGGGGCAGAAGATCTCCTACGACGTCGAAGCCGACCGGCGCAGTGGCAAGGAGAGCGCCGCCAACCTGAAGGGCGCCTGAGCCGTCCTTCGTGGGGATCACAGCCGGCGCGCGCCGTTCGGCATCGGCTGACCAGATCCGCCTAACATCAGCATCGCGGGCCGAGTCGGGTATCGGCTTGCGGTGCTGAAGCGACGACCTGGGCGGGATCGCTCGCCACAGATGTCACCGCGCCGGGACCGCCCCGCCCCGGCTCACCAGGGTGGCCTCCCGGTCGGAGGCCTTCCACACCGGCAGCGACCCCTCGCGGACGAACATGGCGAAGGCCTCCGCCACCGCTCCTCGGTCGAAGGCTTGCGCCCCGTCCACCGCGCGACCGACGATGCAGGCCGCGTCGGGAGCCTCTGCGACGGGTGGCCGGCTCTCCAACGAGAACAGCACGCCCGACCGATCCGGCCTCAGGTCATCCGGCAGGGCTCCGATCTTGCGCCACAGGCAATCCCAGCGGGCGCAGGCCTCCGGGCGCTCGGGGTAGATCCCGCACGCCGTGCCGGTGTTGTGGCGGCACAGGATCCCCGCGGGCTTGTCGAGGGCCTTGATCTCCAGGGCTCGACAGCAGACCGTGCAGGAGCCGCAGGATCGGCCTTGTGCGAGAGCCGCGGTGTTCCGTGGGGTGCCCCCCCGGCGACCGCCTTGCCCTTGGGGCTCCTTGATGATCAGGGTGTCCTCGCTGTCACGTCGTTGCGGCCTGTCGCGCGCGGTATGGGACGTCGCCGATGTCGGACGATGCCACGCTCTGGGATCTCGTAACCGCCGAGCGCATCGCCATCGAGGACGTCGGTGCCGCCATCGACGTCTACCTCGCGGAACCGACGACGCAGAATCATCCGATCGGGCCGGACCATAGTCTCGATCTGGCTGCGGCCGTCGCGGCGCACGCCTTCGCGTCCGCGACGGTGGTCGATCCTGACAGCGACGAGCCGTCCCGTCGCATGGCGGTGCGATCGGCCCTGCTCATGGGCCGCCCGACGGCCCGACCGATCGGCCGCCGAGACCCTGCGAGGGATCAGCGTTCGGCGGATCGGGCGATCCGCTTGAGCGCGGCTACTGATCGTCCTCGTCGTCGTTGACCTCGATCAGGTCGCTGGTGTCCTCGTCGTCCTCGTCGACCACGAGGGTGTCATCCTCGACCGTGTCGCCGTCGTCCTCGATATCGAGCGTGTCATCGCTCTCGGTATCGGTGTCCTTGTCGGCTTCCTCGGCCTCGGCCTCATCCAGTGACACGAGTTCCGGCCCGTCCGTCTCCTCCTCATCGTCGACCGGCGTCTCCTTGCGCGCCACCACGGGTGCGGCCGCTCGGGCGGAGGACGGCGACACGGAGGTGGGGACGACCTCGCCAGAGTAGGGCGAGATCACGGGGGTCTTGTTGAGGTCGTAGAACTTCTTGCCCGTCACCGGGCAAATGCGCTTCGTACCAAGGTCCGGACGTGCCACTGCGACTCTCCAAAAGGACGTTCCACGCTGGACGGGCAGCGCACTCTCCGGCTCGTCTATCATAGATGGCGGCGGATCACCCTGCCCAACGCGAGTCTGGATCGGATCCGGGCAGCGGCTTGCCCGCCCGCAGACGTCCCGCTGCCGGTGACGGCCTGGCTGACCCCGCGAGGGGGCAGACACGCGCCCGACCGACCGACCGCTTGAACGTCGGCTCTCGGACGCCGCCATTCCCAGGCCGCCCGGCAACGTCGCCCCGGGGTAGTCAGCGGCCCCTGGCCCTTCGCCAGACGGCACAGGGACCGTCTTCGGGCCGCCCCAGTCGGCCGCCTCGCGCCCGTCCCCTCAGAGCGATTCCGAGGCTCGATCGGCCGGATGCCGGGGGGCAGGCTGACCTCTCAGAGCCGCAGGAAGGCTGATGAAGCCTTGCTTCTCCTGCGCCGGTGTCAGGCCCCGCACTCGGTCGCAACCGCGTCTGCTCCTGACGTCCCGGCCTCGTCGGCCGCAAGATCGAGCAGTCGTTGCGCGAGTAGCACCGCCGTCGCCGCGTCCACCGCGGATGCGTCCGCTCCGACCCGTTGGACGAGGTCCGGCTGCTGCAGAAACATCGGTCCTCCGACCATCACGCAGATGGCTCGGTTGCACGACGCATCGCGCACGGAGCGGATCGCCGTGGCGAGCTGGTCGACGCGCGTCTCGCTGCTGAGCGTCAGACCGACGACGCCGAACCATTCGGACGCCACCAGAGCGGCGATCTCCTCTGGACTGGAGGAGAGGCCGATCGACACGGCCCAGCCTGCCCGACGCAGGAATTGCTCGACGATCCGCACGCCGAACGTGTGCTGTTCACCTGGAGCGCCCATCAGGAGCAGACGACGCCGATCATCGCGCGAGGCGGCCCCCGGCGCGGCTCGGAAACGCGCGACGAGCCGTTGGAGCCGGGCCACCCCCGTGGTGACCTCGACGAAGTCGCACAGATCCTCGTCCCACATCCGGCCCAAGAGAGCCGCGGAGGGGGCCAGAAGATCGAGGAACAGGCGATCGACAGGGTGGCCGGCCGCCACCAGGGCCGAGAAAGCCTCGATGACGGCCCCATCGTCCGTCGCGAGCGTGAGATCGGTGAAGGCCGCGATCTGTCCCGCGTCTGGTTTGAAGGCGGGTATGGCTCCCTCGGTCCCCAAACCGCGATGGCGCAGAACCAGTTGCGGGATGATCTCGGTCTGGACGACCTGCCCCAGGGCCAGGCAGCGCTCGCGTGCGGCCTCGGCGGCACGCTTGCGCGCATAGAGCCGACGAGCCTCGGTCGCACGTTCGGTATCGTGCGGGAGACCGTCGCCCCCCAGATGGTCGGACGAACCGAAATTCTGCATCGTCCCCCCCGGCGCCACAGCGTCGGCGGCCTTGCTGGCCTATCGATCGCTGCGCAGCATGAGAACTGTTGTCAGCGCGGATGTAAAGGCTAAGTCAAATTTCCTGGGATAAGACATCGCGGCCCGGCTTGGCCGAAAGACAAAGTTTTGCGCGCGGGCGAGACAACGGTCAGGCTCGGGCTCGGGCTCGGGCTTAGACAGGCGATCGCGCGCCCCCTTGCCCGTGAAGGGTCTTTGCGTGGTCGGACTGGCTCGCGGGCCCAACCGCGCAGCCGCAGGGACTGGAATGGAGGTTCGCCACGGCGACGCGGTCGATCCTGGAGAACGGGATGCTCTGCGACGCTCGGTCGAGGTCGAATGGGGGCCATCGAAGTCCTGGCCCACAACGCCGATCGGGCGCCGGACTGGATGTTACGGGCTGGCCCGACCAGCTTCGTCCCAGCGAATCGAGCGGTCCCGAATCGAGTTGCTTGAGAATCCGCTTGAGGGCCGAGATGTTGCTCTTGTCTTCGGCGCTTTCAAGCGCGTCCGTCAGGACCATGCGGATGTCCTCGGCTTCGACCTTCTCCATCTCCCAGTCCGGATAGAGACGCTCTCGCTCTTCCTCGCTCTGGCTCAGCGAAACGACATCGTAGTGGCGCGAATCGCCATGCAGGCGCGCGATCAGCTTGTGTATCTGGGCAGCCGGCCCCTCGATCCACTGGAAGAAGACGCCGCTGCCGAACACCAGGACCCCGGTGATGCCATGCGCGAGATTGTGGAGTTGGGCCGCCTTGACGATGCGGCCGACCTCGGCGTCGTCGACGCCGTCCGCGGCACGGCTGCAATAGACGAAATGATACAGCGCGGGCAGCGGGACTTCGTTCAACTCAGCGCCGCGTGGAATGCCGTATTCATCGAACATGAGCGGGCTCATTCCGTCTATGCCAAGCAGGGCGTTCCCCCCGGCGCGTCAGCGGCAGGATAGCGCAACGAACCGGATTTGGCATTGAGCTTGGTCGCCCCGGCCATCACGCGGACACCGAAGGTGCTGCGGATCGACCGGCCATCAGCGTGCTCACCCGCGATCAGGCCGATGCGGTGACGACGAAGCGGGCCTGTCACGGGCCTGCCATGGGTCTGCCATGGGTCGTGTGCAGGCGCGGAACCGACGTCGGCTTCCCTGCCTGGCGGTCCGAAAGCGGTCGGACCGCTCTCGCCCTGAGCGGCCCTGCAGGTTTCGACCCATCTCGGTCGTCAGGACCGCGTTCGTCTCGTCCTCAAAGGAGACGTTTGCCTGCGGTAAAGCGACTTCGGCTCGGGGTGAGGAGCCGGCCTTCGGCGGGGCGGTCGCAACGGACTGCGTCACCGTCGCAGGCGGACGTTCGCGGATTGGATCTTATGGAGCGCTGCCTCTCGGGCAGGGATCCGGCCGTGCGGCCTAGAGCGTGGCGCTGGAGCTGCGGGTGACCGGCGGCGGCGCCCAGGAGCCGTTCAGGAGGACGTCCTTCGGCCAGTAGGTGCGGAGCATCAGGATGAAAGGCCCGGCCGGGGCAGGTAGCCAGTTCGCCTCCCGCTGCGCGCCAGGGCTCTCATGCTGGATGAGGAGATCAACCGAGCCGTCCGGGTTGGCCTTGAGGCTGTCGCGCGGGCTCAATGAATAGCGGTTGATCGGGTTGTCGACGAAAAAGTAGTCCGCGTCATACATCGTCAGCGACCAGAAGCCGTTGACGGGCGGCAGCTCGCCGGCCGGGAAACGCATCACGTAGGTCGAGGCGCCGGTCAGCCGACGGCCCGCGGCATCAACCGTGGCCACCGGGTAGACTGCGTCCTGCGGCAAGTTGCAGCCGAGCCCGACCGCCGTCACCAGAGCGCGTTGCAGGTAATCCTTGCCGTAATCGCCGCCGTTGGTCGTGAAGGTCCAGCCGTTTACGTGCTGTCCCGCCGCCTTCATGTGTCCCATGATGCGAGGAATGGCCTCCTTCGGCGCCTGCGCGATTGCCTCGCGGGTGGCAGGCGGCAGGCGTGCGGGATCGAAGGGCTGGCCCGGCACGATGCCGAGTGAGGCCATCTTGGCGACCGGAACCCCATCGGCGAGCGCCGGCGAGTTGTCCTTCATGAGGGTGGCCAGCATGTTGAAGTAGGTCGTCGCATCCATGCGGTTGACCTGCTCGCGCACCGCCGTCTTCGTGTCGACGCTCGGATCGACGCGCCCCGGAGGCGGTGTGTACGGCTTGCCGGCCGCGCTCGCCGGGATGAGCCGGTACTGGTCCTGCAGCGCGTGCACGGCCCTATAATCCTCGGGAGCCCCCGTGCAGTAGGTCCGGCCAAGGATCCAGATCAGGTTAGTCGGCGCCTGGATCAGCTTGGCGCCGGACGGCACGCTGCCGCTCCAGCCGGGTCCGGCGATGAAGTAGGTTTGTGGCCCGGTTCCCGTCGTGCGCTTGCCCGGCACGGCGAACACGTTCGTCCAGGCGCTCAGCATCGGCATGAGATAGTATCGGCCGTCCTCCTCCGGGATGCTGAGAAGGTGGGGCTCTGTCCCGACATCGATGAAGGCGCTGGAGTACAGAGTATCCGCGTTTGGTGCGGTGACGGCCCGGAACTTCGCGTCTGGATATTCGCGCAGATTGGCGAATTGGCCCATCGGAGCGTTCTTGCCCTCAGGCGCTGCCACATTGGTGAGCACGCGCCGGGTCATCTCCATGGTGACGAGCGGGTAGCCGTAGATGTAGGCGTCCGTCGCCAGCTCGATCGGATCGGCCACCGCGTTGTTGCCGATGAGTGGCGCGTCCTGGGCCGTGCTCTGAGCCCGGGCGAGAGGCAGGCCCGAGCCGACGAACGGGATCGTAGCGGCGCCGGCGGCGAAGATCCGTCTGGTGACATCCATGACCGTCTCCTCGGAATTGCCCGCTCAGGCAGGCGGCTTCAGGAAAAATCTCGATCCCCTAGACGCGCCGAATGCAGCGCCCTCTCGCCGGAGCGGCTTTGCCGACCGTCAGAACAGAGAAACCGTCGAGAGCCACATCGGATCGCGGCGCGCGGCAGCATACCGAAGCTGAGCACGGCAGCTTGACCGAATGGGACAGCGGCTTGGTTCGACCCGGAAGCGCACTGAGTGTCTGACAGTCCAGTAAGGCTTGTCCTAGCGGAACGCTCCAGTTCGAAGCGGCCACAAACGGCGGTCTGCTGAAGGCGCCCCATAGCGAACCGGCGGAGTTGGTCTTCATCCGCATGCCCAATCTTCACCGGTGGGATCGGCTGCTTGGGATCGTGAGCAGGCGGGAGGGCAAGGCCCGCTCCAACGTCTCTGCGCCCTGGAACAGACCGGCAGAAACCCACCCCGCGCGGTCCTTCCGCTGCCGACCCATGTCGGCCCTTCGGCCCGCTGTTGGACGCCCCGAAAGCAGGGGCGTCCACAGACGCCATTCGTCGGCCGTCCGGCAAGTTCGGCTCTGGGCGGAAGGCGGCCGGACCAGGGCGCGCCCTCGGGAGACGCGCTGCCACAACCAAGGTCATCGCGCCCGGCGGACAATTGGCGCATAAGGGGGAATCACTGGCTTCGGACCCGGCCGTCAGTGCCTGAGAGCAGCGAGCGCTCCCGCCCTGATCACGCGGAGCATGTCTGTGTCTGACAGCAGGCCTTTAGCCATCCTCATCGCCGAGGCCGATGAACTTGTCCGTATGGTCACGGCCGACATGCTGGAGGATGTTGGCTTTCAGGCCATAGAGGTCCGCACAGCCGCCGAGGCGCTGGCGGTGCTCGAAGGACCGACCCCGGTGAGCATGCTGGTGACGGGGCGCGGCATCGTGGGTGATGGTGTTGCCCTTGCCCACCTCGTTCATCACCGTTGGCCCGCCGTCGGCATCATTGTCACCTCGGGAGCCGGATCGGATCTTCAGCGGGCGCTGCCGCCGGGCACACGCCTGCTCAGCAAGCCCTACGACTTTGCAGACCTCATCCACGAGGTGGACGCCGGCCTCGCACAGGTGCAGGAGGCGCCCGCAACCGCCCCCGTATTGCCGAGCGGAGTACCGCCTCACAGGGGAGTGAACCTGGGCAACGGCCTGGGAACCGTTGCCGGCCCCTCGACCGAGCCGGACAAGACGTAACCCCTGCTTCCATCACGGCCAGGTCTGAAGCCCGTCAGTTTGGCCGAGGCGATGTTCGGTTTGATGCGTCGTCGCTCGCAGGCAGACGATCGCAAACCCGCCCGTCTCACCGATCCGGCGTCCTTCGTTGGCGTCTCCGAAGCGGACAGAGCCCGCTGCCGGTCCGCGACCTTTCGAACGTCTTGATCACCACGGAGCTCCGGAAGCAGGCCGAGCGCGAGGCCACCCGGGGCGACCTGGCCACCCGCGCGCGGAACACGGCTGCGATCGAGAGGGCGCTCGATGCCGCCGGCGGGACCGCCGACGACCGGACGCCCGTGCTCGACCGCATGGCCAAGCTCGTCGCGATCACCGCGTGCGACGGCGAGCGCGTGCCGAGCGTCGGCAAGGAGGCCGGCGGGACCCGGGGCGGGTCACGATCGCTCCGGCAATAATCGACGTCCTGGCGGCCGAGCTTCGCGAGACGGACCCGCGGAACGTCGGACGGCAGGCGCCGAAGGCCCGCTCGACGCCCGCGCCGAAGCCCGCGGCGGCTCCGCTGACGGGCGATCTCGGGCGGTTCTCCCGACCGGGGCCGGACTACAGCTTGACCATGATCGGCGGCGTCGACCGCGAGGATCGTGCCGCTGACGACCGCATCGCGGCAGCCCTGGGCTCGCGAGCGCCTCGCAAGCCGTTGGCGACCACGGGATGGCCTGCGCCCAATACGCCGTCGCGGTCTCACGCGACCCACCCTGACCGCAGTGCATCCTGCCGAAACTTTTATTGTGCAGCGCAATCAGCGACTTATCATTTAAGTATCTCCGTTCCATAAAATCGCCGATCATTATTTGGATCAAATCTTAATTTCAGACATTGTTTATATGATCCGGCGCACGATTTAAATGAGGCGCAATAAGAGGGATAAATAACTATCCCCGCATCCCGATTGGCATCTGAATTTCGCAGAGCAGACATCGCCAATCGATTATAGGACAGGAATTTACAATGACATCCAATCAAAACACTGACCAGAACAGGCACAACAGGCAGTTCGACAAGGCCGCCGAGACCCTGAAGGCCAACGCCGACAAGTCCGCCGAGCAGACCACACAATTCGCCGACGCCGCTCGCGACGGTGTGAACAAGTTCGTCGATCTCAACGAGCGCGCCGCGGAGAACACCCAGCACATCGTGCAGAAAGGCGTCGAGACGGCCTCGCACCAAGCGCGCCAAGCCGCGGATCGCTTCAGCCGCACCCTCGGCTACACGGGCGAGGGCAGCGAGCGCTTGGCTCGGCAGTCCAAGCAGAACATGGAAGCAGTCGTTCGCTGCGGGACCGTGATCACCCAGGCCTTCCAGGACACGTCACGGATCTGGCTTTCGCTGAGCCAGAAGCAGTGGCAGCGCAACCTCGACGGCCTGAACAAGCTGGCTCGCGCCAAATCGGTGCAGGAGTACTCCGCAATCCAGAGCGAGCTCGTCCGTGAGGGGCTGCAATCCATGGTTCAGGACGGCAAAGCCCTCTCCGAGACCTCGGCGCGCGCCATCGAGGAGGCCGGCAAGACCTTCTCCGGCATCGCGCAGCAGGGCTGAACGCGCGTGCGCTGAGACGCCGGACCGAAGGTCGAGCGATCCTCCTCGATCCGGCAATCAACCCGAGGGCGGTCGCTTCGGCCGCCCTTTTCGTTTGTCGCAGTCGCGTCGGTTCTCGCGCGGCGTGGCTCGGAGTGCGCGATGTACAACCCCTATGCCGTGACCCTGCTCGCTCTCGAGGCACAAAGGGTCGTCGAACTTCGGCTTGTGAAACTCGCCTTGGGCGGTGCCGACGGTCAGCTTGAGGCGCACCGAATGGTCAGCGAGAAGATCAGCGCTTTCATCGAGGCCTCGGGCACCTTGATGACCGGAGGTTCTGTCGACGTGGTTGTCGCCCGCTATCGTGAGCACGTGGCTGCGAACGAGAAGCGTCTCACGGCGACCTGATCGGGATTGGCCGGCAATCGCCTTCGGGCAATCCGTGAGGCTCACGCAGCGCGCACAGACGTGGGAGCCGGGCGTGTCGCCGCCGCAGCCGCGTCTGCGTCTTCCAAACCCTTGCCCAGAAGCAGGCTGTCGCAAAACCACCCGACTGAGACACTCGGTGACCTGTCGGAGCAGGGCCGGAAACGGCTTACCCGAGTCGGCGCGCCTGACCAGGTGAAACGCACACGCAGCCCATGGCCCGACTGAGGCAGGCGAGAGACCGTCACCCTGCAGAGGGCCGCGGCACACAAGGAAGGCGCCGGTGATCGTGACGCGGAAACGCTCACCGCCGGGGCATCGACGTGGCGGCGACAGCAGGTCCGGCTCCCTTCAGCCACGGCTCGGATTCAGTCCGGACACCTGTAGATGTCGGCCTCGAAATCCCCATCCCCCTGGGTCATGTGCCAGACGCCGCCCCGCTGGCGCGTAAAGACGATGTCCGATCCCATCGTGATGCCGCTGCGAAACCGGCACGCGACGCCGAAGATGAGCCTGCTCCCTTCGCCGCGCCTGGTCTTTATCGCGCATGTTCCGCCCGCGTACGTGATCTGCTGCGGTGTGATCGTCACCCTCAGGCTCGGGGGATCGGTCCTGTCGCCGCGGCATGGCCGGTTCTGCAGGTATCGCCCCTCGAAAGCGTCTTCTGCGCAAGCGCGGGCGCCGACCAGGACCATCGCTGCCGCCACCCCGGCGACACACCACGCGCGGCCCATATCGCCCTCCAGATCAAGATCAAGTTGAATGTGAATACAGAGTCATGGCACCGCAATTGATCCATATCAATCTCATTACTGGCAATTTATGCTGATTTTTACATGACAATGGCACATATCGAGCACGCGAATGCCGCTTGTCATGACGCTGGCGCTCCGGAATCTGCTTCAGGATCGGCTTCGGTTCGTGGCCGCCGTCACCGGGATCGTGCTCTCGGTCGTCCTCATCCTGGTGCAGATGGGCTTGTTCTACGGCTTCGGGCGGATGGTGACGCTGATCGTCGATCACACCGCAGCCGATCTCTGGATCGTCTCGAAAGGAACGCAGTACTTCGAGGACATCTCGATTCTCGACGCGGAGATGCGCCAGGAGCTGAGCGCCGTCGACGGGGTGTCGGAGGCCGTCCCGGTGGTGGCGGGCTTCTCGGCTTGGCTGCCGCCGGACGGCGGATTGATCGGGATCTTCATCATCGCGTCCGACCCGGTCGGTGGCCTGGCGCCGTGGAACATCGTGGAGGGTGGCCTCGACGATCTCGCGACCGCCGGCACCGTGTCGCTCGAACGGTCCTACGCAGACCAGCTGGGCGTGTCTGCGCGCGGCGAGACGGCACAGGTTCGCGGGCACCCGGTAACGGTCGGGGCGGTCACCTCCGGCCTGCGCTCCTTCACGACGCGGCCCTACGTCTTCACCGATTTCCGCAGCGCCCGATCCTATGTCGGATTACCGGCCAATCTGGTCACGTACTTCCTCATCCGGGCGAAGCCGGGGGCCGACATCGCGCGCATCCGGCAGGAGGCGCAGGCGCGTGTCTCCGGCATGGAGGCGCTCACGCCGGAACAGTTTCGCGCGCGGTCCCTGAATTTCTGGCTCTACCGTACGGGGGCCGGCGCGGCTCTCGTCGCGGGCGCCCTGCTCTCCATCATCGTCGGGACCGTCATCATCGCGCAGACGCTCTACTCCAGCACGAAGGAGCACCTCTACGAATTCGCGATGGTCCGGGCGATCGGTGCCTCCAACCGATACATCTACAGGGTCATCGCCTTCCAGGCGCTCGTGAACGCGCTGATCGGTCTCTCGGTGGCGACCGTAATCAGTATCGGGGTTGAGCGTCTGACCGCGACGAGCGTCGCCCCGGTCGTGATTACGCCCGCCTTGGTGGCGGTCGCCTTCGCCCTCACGCTCCTCATGTGCGTCGCCTCCGGCATCGCCTCCATTGTCCGGATCATCCGGGTCGATCCCGCGAGCGTGCTCACCCGATGAGCGCCGCGATCGAAGCCGCGCGGGTGTGCAAGACCTACGGGCAGGGGCCGACGCGCGTCGAGGCGGTGCGGGCGCTCGACCTTGTCGTCCGCGCCCACGAGTTGACGGTCCTGGTCGGGCCCTCGGGCAGCGGCAAGACGACCCTGCTGTCCATCCTGGGCTGCATGTTGACGCCCACGAGCGGGACCGTGCGGGTCTGCGGCGTCCCGACCGGCGACGCCCGGCCGGAGGCGCTGGCGGCCATCCGGCGGCGGCACATCGGCTTTGTCTTCCAATCCTACCATCTGTTCTCCACGCTCACCGCGGGGGAGAACGTCCAGCTCGCCCTCGATATCCGCAGCGAGCGCGGCCCCGGGGCGACCGCGAAGAGCGCCGCGGTCCTCGCCGATGTCGGCCTCTCCGCCAAGCTGAACGCGTTCCCGCGCGAGCTGAGCGGCGGCGAGCAGCAGCGCGTCGCGATCGCGCGGGCGCTGGTCGCGGATCCGTCCGTCATCCTCGCGGATGAGCCGACGGCCGCTCTCGACTCGGAAAACGGTCGGGCGATCATGGCCATCCTGTCATCGGCGGCGAAGCAGCGCGGGCGGGCCGTCCTCGTCGTGACGCACGACGCGCGTCTCTTCCGCTTCGCCGATCGGATCGTGCACATCGAGGACGGGGCGATCACGCGCGAGGAACGGCCGGACACGGACGACTGCGAGACGCATGCCCGGACCGTGGGTTCGCAGAGGGCCGGCCGCCCATGATCGACAGGCGGCAGAATCATCGCGGCCGGGCGGGCGCGGCGCGCGGCAGGCGGTCTTCTGGACGTCCGCGAGCCCGGGCCGCGGTGGCTTCGCGACCGGTCATGCGTGCCCCCGCCGCGACAGCCGTGTCCGTCTGCTCGTCCCGGCGAGGCGCCCGTATCCGGACCATAACGGGCCTCCGCCATCGGCGCGTCCTGGCGCGGACGGACGCTCTGCCCTGAAGGCATCGACACGGGCATCGACACCGGCTTCGACGGCCTCGGCGCGACGGGCATCCCGCCGAGCATCCTGGAGGCGACGAGCACCGCATGCGTGTTCTCCTGACCGAGGGCAGCAGCACGTCTGCGCGCCAAGCCATCACGGCCCTGGCGCTCGCCGGGCACGAGGTCGCCTACTGCGATCCGGCCCGGATCTGCCTCGGGCGGTTCTCGCGCTTGGTCGTCCGCCGCTATCGCTGCCCGCCCCTCGGCACGGATCCGGAGGGGTTTCGACACTTCCTCCACGAGACGCTCTCGCGGGAGAGATTCGATGTCCTCCTGCCCATCCACGAGCAGGGATACCTCGTCGCCCGCTTGGCCGACGAACTGCGCCCGCGGGTTGCGTTCGCGGTTCCGGCCTTCGAAAGCTACGAGCGCGTCCTGACGAAGCTCGGTTTTCGCGGCCTGCTGACCGAGCTCGGCCTGCAACAGCCCCCAACACATTTGCTCGACGATCCGCGCAGCCTCGCCCAGCACGCGGCCTACCCGTTCGTCGTGAAGGCCGCCCTGGGCACGGCGAGCCACAGCACCTGGTTGATCCGTTGCGAGGCGGACCGGGACCGTGCCGCGGCCGAACTCGCGCATGTGGCGAGCCCGGGCGAGCCGATCCTCGTGCAGGCATGGGTGTCCGCGCCCCTCGAGCAGGCGCAGGCCGTCTTCCAGGAGGGGCGGCTCGTCGGGTTCCACGCCACGCGCAGGCTCGTCGAGGGAGCAGGCGGCGGCGCGGCGCTCAAAGAAAGCGTTCATCGCCCCAACGTCGCCAGCGATCTTGCAAAGATCGGCTCCCATCTGTCCTGGCACGGCGCATTGTCCGTCGATTACTTCACGGACGACCGCGGCGAGCGCCCGCTCTACATCGACGGCAATCCGCGCCTCGTCGAGCCGATGGCCGCCAGCCTCGCGGGCCTCAACCTTGCGGACCTGCTGGTCCGCGTATCTGCCGGTCACAGCATCGCGCACGGCCGCATGGGCCGGCCGGGGGTGCGCACGCGGCTCGCCCTGCAAGTCCTCCTCGGTGCGGCGCTTCGGGGCGCCCGCCGGCGGAACCTCGTCGCGTCGCTCCTGCAGCTTGTCGGCCGCCCAGGACCCTTCGCGCAGGCGCGCGAAGAATTGACGCCGGTGCGTCTCGACCCCTTGAGCGTCCTGCCGGTGGTGGGTGCGGCGCTCATGCTCCTCGCGCGGCCGGCCTGCGCCGGAGCGATGGTGCGGCAGGGATGGGGCGCTCACCTCCTGACACCCGAAGCGATGCGGCACATTCGAGATCTGGCCTAAGCCTCCAGCTCGCCCGACCCGGGCCGCCCAATCGCTTCATTGTATTGGCCGACAATTCCACTCTGCTACACCGGCGGAATTGATCGAGATCAACGCAATAAATGAGCGGGACATCAGCATCGCATCGAATTCCAGAGAAATCCGATGACCGCCGTCGATCTCGTTACGGGTGGATGCGGCTTTATTGGCCGCCATCTCGTCCAGTCGATCATTGCCACAGGGCGCAGCGTGCGCGTGCTCGACTGTGGCGACCCGCGTGGCCTTTCGGCTGACGCCGAGTATCGCCGCGGCTCGATCCTCGATGCCGCCGCTCTGTCGTCCGCGATGGTCGGGATCGCGCGCGTCTATCATCTGGCCGGCGACGCGCACCTGTGGGCCCCCGAGCGGGGTGCCTTGGCCCGCGTGAACGCCGAGGGCACGGAACGCCTGCTGGCCGCAGCGCCGCCTGCCGCACGGGTCGTGCATTGCTCGACCGAGGCGGTGCTGCTCACGGGATTTCGGGATGCTGCGCGGGTGCGCGAGGGCGATCTCCCATCCCTGGACCGGATGGCCGGTCCCTATACACGATCGAAATGCCTGGCCGAGCAGGCGGCGTTCGCCGCCGCGCAGGCGGGCCGCGATGTCGTGATCGCGAGCCCCACGGTCCCGATCGGACCGGACGACTGGAACATGACGCCGCCCGCGGCGATGCTCGCCCTCTTCCTGACCGGGCAGACGCCGTTCTTCCTCGATTGCACGCTCAACCTCGTCGATGTCCGGGACGTGGCCGAGGGGCTGCGTCTGGTGGGGGAGAAGGGACAGGCCGGGCAGCGCTACGTGCTGGGCGGCGAGAACGTGCCGCTGCGGCAGCTCCTCTCCAGGCTGGAGCGGATGACGGGCCGACGCATGCCGTCCATGGCGTTGCCGGGCAGCCTCGCGATGGCGGTGGCCATCGTTGCCGAGTGGTTCGCCGATCATATCTCCCACCGAAGTCCGGTGGCCGTGCGCGAGGGCGTGCGCCTTGCGCTGCGTTCCACGGCGTTCGACCACAGCAAGGCGCGCCGGGAACTCGGCTACGAACCCAGACCGATCGACGAAGCACTGGCGCTGGCGGTCGCATGGCTCACCGAGCGGTCCGTCCCGCGCGCGGATGTGGCCGCACCGGCCCGCAGCACCGGCTTTGCGTCCTGATCGGCCTGCTGCCGTCGAGCGGGGTGTCGCCGGCAGTCGGGCTGCCGGACGCGCATCGGTCGCCGGAGGGGCTCGAGGCCGGCCCAGCCCGCAAGTCACTGGCGCTCCTGACAATCGGCGGCCGGATGCTCTCCCGCGCCGACGCCAGGTCGGTTCTGGTCTTCGGCGCGACCGGGAGATGGCTGATCCGCAGGACGCGCCATTCGGCCGGGGGAGCGACGGGATGAGGCCTCCACCGATCACGCGCCGCCCGAGCGCCCCCGCCTTCATCTTCGACGTCGACGGCGTCCTGCTGGCGTCCCCGCATGAACGTGCCTGGCGCGAGGCGCTCGCCGGCGTCGCGGATCCCCGGCCCTTCACCACCGCCCTGTATCAGGCGCAGGTCGCCGGAAAGGCCCGGATCGACGGGGCCCGCGCGGCCCTCGCCGCACTGGGTCTACCGGATACCGAGCGCCTCGTGTCGGCCTACGCCGATGCGAAACAGCGCTGTCTCGAGCGGATCGTTGCGGCCGAGGGCGTGACGGCCTTTCCGGACGCCCTCCGCTTCGTCCGGGCCCTCGCCGACCGGGGCTGGCCCCTGGCGGCGGCCTCGTCCTCGAAGAACGCGGAGGCCATGATGCGCGCGGTGCCGCTGAGCCAGGACCGGACGCTGCTCGACGCGTTCGCGGCCCGCATCTGCGGCCGCGCCCTGCGCCACGGCAAGCCGGACCCCGAGATCTTTCTGCTGGCCGCCGCCGAATTGCGGGTCGTCCCGGCCCGCTGTTTCGTGGCCGAGGACGCCCCCGTGGGCATCCGGGCCGCCAAGGCCGGCGGCATGACGGCCATCGGCATCGCCCGCCTCGGCGACGCCGACGGATTGCGGGCAGCGGGGGCCGACCGGGTGGTCGCGAGTTTCGACGAGATCTGCATCGAGCATATCGCGCCGCCGTCTTCGGGAGATGCCGCATGAGCGTGGCCGACACCTTGGCCGAAGACATGATCGCTGGAGGCGATCCGTCCTGGCTGCTGCGCGAGACCGGATACGAATTGCTGCGGGAGAGCACCTTCGAAACCCGCTTCGCCCTCAGCAACGGCTTTCTCGGCGTGCGGGGCGGGCTGGCTTCCCATCTCGGCGCCTGCCGGGCTGTTCCGCCGCGGATCTACGTCGCCGGATTGTTCGACACGCCGACGCCCGACAGCGTGGTTCCGGAACTGGTGCCGGCCCCCGACTGGACGCAGGTCCGCATCCTCCTGCCGGACGGCCCGCTCATGCGCTGCCCGGACCGGTCCTCGCGGGCTCTGACCCTGGACATGCGACGGGGGGCCCTGTTCATGGAGGCCCGCCAGACCTGCAACGCCCCGCTCGATGTCTGCCTACGCTCCCTGCGGCTGGTGTCGCTGCACGCGCGTGCGATCGGCATGCAGGTGATCGAGCTTCGGATCGAGAGCGGGGTCAGCGACCTCACCTTCGAGGCCGCGTTCGGGCCCACGGATTTCGAACTCGCGCCGGAACGGGCGGAACTCGACCTGAAGGCGTGGCGCACCTGGCGATCCGGCCGGAGCCTCGCCATCGCGGCGGCGGCCTCCCTGGAGGTCGACGGGATCGAGCGTCAGCCCGTGATGCGGGGCGACCTGACCTGGAACTGGAGCTGGACCGCCCAGCCGGGCCAGATCGTGACCTTCCGGCGCATCATCGCGGTGACCCGCCACCACGCCACCGACGTCCATGCGGGCGCCCGGGCCCGCAAGGAACTGGCCGCCGCGCGCACGCTCGGCTGGCGCGGCATCCTCGCCCGCCACGAGGCGGCCTGGGCCGAGCGCTGGCGCTGCAGCGACATCCGGGTGACCGGTGACGATGCCGCCCAGGCCGCCCTGCGCTTCGCCATCTACCACCTGAACGGGGCGGCGAATCCGGAAGACCCGCACGTCTCCGTCGCAGCCCGCGCCCTCACGGGGGACGATTACCGCGGCCACGTCTTCTGGGACACCGACATCTTTCTCGTGCCCTTCTACGCGCTGACCTGGCCGGAGGCCGCGCGCACCCTCCTGATGTACCGCTTCCGCACCCTGGACGCGGCCCGCGCCAAGGCCGCGCAGATGGGCTGTCGGGGCGCCCTCTACGCCTGGGAATCGGCCGATAGCGGGTCGGAGGTCACGCCCGCCCAGACGGTTGGCCCGGACCGCAAGATCCTGGACGTCCTCTGCGGCAGCCAGGAGCAGCATATCAGCGCCGACGTGGCCTATGCGGTGTGGCAATACTGGCAGGCGACCGAGGACGAAGCCTTCCTGCAGGAGGCTGGGGCTGAGATCATCCTGGAGACGGCCCGGTTCTGGACCTGGCGTGCGGCGCCGGAGGCGGACGGCCGGCGTCACATCCGCACGGTCATCGGGCCGGACGAGTATCACGAGGGCGTGGACGACAACGCCTTCACCAATGGGATGGCCCGGTGGACCATCGCGCGCGGCCTCGACGTCGCCGCCCTCGTGCAGGCCCGCTGGCCGGAGACGTGGGCGCGCCTCGCGCGGAGTCTGGACCTCGGCGAGCCGGAACTGGCGCACTGGCGTGAGGCGGCGGAGGCCATCGCCACCGGCTTCGATCCGGCCACGGGGCTGTTCGAGCAGTTCGCGGGCTTCTCGGCCTTGGAGACGGTCGATTTGAACGCCTATGCCGGGCGCTCGGTGCCGATGGATGTCGTGCTGGGGCGCGAGCAGACGCAGCGGGCGCAGGTCATCAAGCAGGCCGACGTCGTCGCGCTCCTGGCCCTCCTGCCCGAGGCCTTTCCGGGCGCGAGCGGCGGGACCAACTTCGACCATTACGAGCCCCGATGCGGGCACGGGAGCTCCCTGAGCCGGGCCATGCACGGCCTCGCGGCCGCGCGGCTGGGGCGTGCCGAGGCAGCGCTGAGCTACTTCCGCCGAAGCGCGGCAATCGATCTCGCCGACACCCATGTGGCGATCGGCGGCGGCATCCACGTCGCGGCCCTCGGCGGGGTTTGGATGATAGCGATCCTCGGCTTCGCCGGGTTGTCGCTGCGGGCTGACGGGCTCGCTTTCGATCCGTGCCTGCCGGCCGACTGGCAGAGCCTCGACTTCAGGATCCGGTGGCGCGGGCGGGACCTGGCCGTGGCCATAGACGGGACGACCCGTGTGCTGCGTGTCGCCCTCGACCGGGGGGCTCCCATGACGGTCTTCGCCGGAGGCGCCGCCTTCGTCATCGCGATGGACCGGCCCCTGACGGTCGAGGGCGTCGGCGGATGAGACCGTCGTCCTGGAGCGGGCGGCGGATCTCGGTTGCGGGACCGGGACCGCCCGCCCTCTCCCCTCCGTAAGCGATCCCCGCCGCGACGCACGCCGAGGGGCCATCCCCGGGATGTTGATCGGCGATGGGTTCGGCGCCGATCCGGCCAGCAAAGCACGGTCGCCCGTCACGGGCAGCAGCCGCCCCCCATGCCGGTCCGCGTGGAGCGACCGGAGGTTCGCTGCGGCGTCATGCGGAGCCGCGTTCGACCGCGGCTCCGAACAGGCTGCGCGTTCAGCCCGCTCGACCGACGGATGTCGCCACCCCGCGCCGCGGTTGCAGACGGGCCGAGACATTTGAGCTGGCGCAAAGCGACGAGCGGCCGAACGGCGCACTTCCCGAGTCGACGTGGGAGGCGCTCATGGACCCGAGTCAGCGCAAGTTGAGCTGGGCGCTCTGGTCCATGGCGGCGGCCTCCTTCGGCGTCCTGCTCGTCCACGATCTCTGGGTCGGCTTCAGCCAGACGGACGCGATCCCCTACAGTCAGTTCGAGCAATTGGTCGCCCAGGGAAAGATTGCCGAGGCGACCGTCGGCACCGACCGGATTGCGGCCACGCTGAAGGAGCCGGCGGACAACGGCCACCGGTACGTGGTGGCGACGCGCGTTGACCCAGCCCTCGCCGACAGGCTTTCGGCCAAGGGCGTGGTGGTCAAGGGAGCCCCATCCACGGGCTTCATGACGGGCCTCCTCTCCTGGATCCTGCCTGCCTTCGCCGTCTATTTTCTGTGGCGCGCCCTCTTCAGCCGCGTGTCCGGGCGGAGCGGCCTCGGCGGCCTCATGGCCATCGGCAAATCGAAGGCCAAGGTCTATGTCGAGACCGACACGAAGGTGACCTTCAAGGACGTGGCCGGCGTCGACGAGGCCAAGGCCGAATTGCAGGAGACAGTCGCCTTCCTCAAGGATCCCAAGTCCTTCGGGCGGCTCGGGGCGCGGTCACCGAAGGGCATCCTGCTCGTCGGGCCGCCGGGCACCGGCAAGACGCTGCTCGCGCGCGCCGTCGCCGGCGAGGCCGGCGTGCCGTTCTTCTCGATCTCGGGGGCCGAATTCATCGAGATGTTCGTCGGCGTCGGCGCCGCCCGGGTACGAGACCTGTTCGAGCAGGCCCGCGAGGCCGCGCCCGCCATCATCTTCATCGACGAACTGGACTCCCTCGGCCGCAGCCGCAGCGGCACCCAGATTCTGGGGGGCCACGACGAGCGCGAGCAGACCGTCAACCAGCTCCTCGCGGAACTCGACGGGTTCGACCCGACCACCGGCGTGATCCTTCTCGCTGCGACGAACCGGCCGGAGGTCCTCGATCCGGCGCTCCTCAGGCCCGGCCGTTTCGACCGGCAGGTGCTCGTCGACCGCCCCGACCGGAAGGGCCGTGTCGAGATCCTGAAGGTGCATGTCGGCAAGGTCAGGCTCGCCGGGGACCTCGACCTGGACGAGGTGGCGGGCATCACGCCCGGATTCACCGGCGCCGACCTCGCCAATCTCGTCAACGAGGCCGCCATCGTGGCGACCCGGCGCGGCGGCGCGGACGTCACCTATGCCGACTTCACGGCCGCCATGGAGCGGATCGTGGCCGGGCTTGAGAAGCGCAGCCGCGTGCTTGGGCCGGAGGAGCGCAGGCGCGTGGCGTTCCACGAGATGGGACACGCCCTCGTTGCCGCGAGCCTGCCGGGTGTCGATCCGGTCCTGAAGGTCTCGATCATCCCGCGCGGCGTCGGGGCGCTCGGCTACACGATCCAGCGTCCCACCGAGGACAGGTTCCTGATCACGGCGAGCGCGCTGCGGAACCGGATCGCGGTCCTGCTCGGCGGCCGTGCGGCCGAGGCGCTGGTCTTCGACGGGGATGTCTCGACCGGTGCCGCGGACGACCTGCAGCGCGCGACCCAGATCGCGCTGGAGATGGTGACCCGGCACGGGATGACGCCGGAGGTCGGCCAGCGCACCTATCTGCCACCCGCGAACCCGTTCCTGTCCGAGATCGGCAGCGACCGGCCGAACGCGTCCGACCTGACGGCTCGCGAGATCGACGTTGCCGGCCGGGACATCGTGGCGGGGGCATTCGAGACGGCGACAGAGATCCTGAGACGGCGGCGGCAGGATCTGGAGGGCGGGGCCGCGCTCCTCCTCGACGTGGAAACGGTGACGGCAGCGGAGTTTCCCGCGCTCAGGCCGGGCCCGGAACGAGGCCCGTCTCCCGAGCCCGAGCGGCGGCGCGCGCCGGTCGTCCGGCTGCCGGTCGATGCGAAGCAGGGCACCGACCGATGAAGCCGGCGGCCATCCGGGCCGACGGCGCGGCCGGCAGGACCGGAAGGCCGTCTGGGGAGGATCCTGGCCTTGGCGACCTGATCGTCCGTGAGGCGAACCCGCCTGGCCCGTTCCGGCTCTGGAACAGCCGCCGGCATCACACCCGAGCCCGCGATCCTGGGCGGGTACCGCGCACCGGTCAGCAGAGCCCGCAACGCGGCGGCGGCGGCGGGCCACCCCGTCGCGACGAGGAAGCCGCCGACGACGGCCACCGGCACGATGAGGAGATGCTTGAGCATATCTGTGTCATGGGCGGCTTCCCACGCGCGCGTGGTCCCGCGCGTGGTCCCGAAGGCGCTGTTCGAGGCGGGGTCACCGGGACGGCGGATCGACCCACCGGCCGGCCGGCGCGGCGAAGGCCGGGTGCCGGTCACACGGGTGGCGCCGGGCTCGCCGAACGGCGTGGCCATGGCGGCGGCGCCCCATCTGCGGTCGGCCTCCGATCCGCACCTCATCGCGCGCCCGCACCCCGACCCTTCGCCCGTGGAAGGCGCCGGGTGCGCCGGCACGCTCATGCCTCATGGGATCGCCGACCCGCCTCATCGCCGGCCCAAGGCCGGGCTGGGCGGAGGACGAGGTGGCGGCTGCGCGGGCTGGTCCCGCTCGGTCTCTGCGGCTTGCTGTGAGCTTCGACTACCGATCCGAGAAGAATTTCCGAAGCTCCTCGGGGGTCACCTTTCCATCCTTGTTGGCGTCGACCGCGTTGAAGAGACGCTTATGGATAGCCGTCACTTCGTCGAACGAGAGAGAACCGTCCCCGTCCGTATCCGCAATCGCGAACATCATCCGCATTCGGAGGCCGCCGGCCATCATCCCGTCCATCATGTGGTCCATCATGCCACACATGCCGCCATGGCCCAGTCCTCCCATGCCGCTCATCATGCCCCGCCCCATCATGCTGGGTCGGTTGGGCGGGGAGGCTGGGTCCGGCGTGTTCTCCGGGCCCGTTGATGTCTGAGCACCTGCGCTGGACAGCGAGCCGGCCGCGAGGAGTGTGGTGAGGGCCGTCACCTGCACCAGTGTCGCCAGCGTCATGAAACCCTCCCCAGCGAGAGATGTCCCTCGTCACGCGCAATGTCGTCAGCGATGCGGTCGGCCGTGGGCGCAACCGAATTCAGGTTACCTGCCCCGAGGGGTCACACATTGATGTTGATCAACCGCTCAGGACCTCAGGATCGGCGTTCGATCTGAGGCATGCCATTCCGTCGGCATCTCCGAGTCCTGGGCGCCGGATGCGCCCCGGCCATCGAAGTCCCTCGCGGGGCCCGCTGGGGGTGTCACCGATACCCGGTTGGGGTGTGATGGCGAGACCGGCGGTGCAGGCGCGCATGACGGCACGCGTCGTGGCGGATGCGCCCGTCCTGGCGATCCGGCGCAGGGGCAGACCCGCTCCGCTGATGCCGCTCCGCCCCCCACGCTTCGACAAAGCGGCCGGGCGGCACGCGACGCTCGGCTCCCGCAGGCCCGGTGGAGTTCGAGAACCGGCCCGAACCCGCTGAGTGTGGCGTCCACCGTGCCGGCAGCAATCCGCGCGCTCGCAACGGACTCGGGAACAGCGGCTTGGCGTTGATCTGGCTCAACGACGCGAGGCTGACCTTGTATGCGAGTTCGGCTTCGATCGGCCGGTCGCTGGAGCGCGAACAGGTAGGCTCATCATGACTGCGACCACCGCGGCACCCGCACGGCCTGAACCCGACACCGCCAGAGTCACCTCTGCCCAGCGCGAAGCCTCGGCGCGCGCCGTCGCGGTCGTCTCCGGTGCACGACCGACGCGGCGGCAGTTGCCCGGATGCCATGTGCCGCGACGTCATCGTCGCGTCGGACGTCGCTATTTGCCAGTATCCGTCTCAACAAACCGAAATGGATCAAGGCCCTGGCCATCGCCGCTTCCCTTGCCGACACGAGGGATTGCGCACGTTCAAGCGGTCCGCTCCGGGGGCAAGTCTCGGCTCGGCCGTCCAAGAGGGAGGGGGTCCATGCAGAGCGGCAAGGAGTTTATCGACACCCTGAAACGTGAGCACGCCCGCGTCGGCCGGCTGGTCGACGTCATCGATAACGGTCGTTGGTGGACGACGGACACGCCGGGCCGCCCGGCAGTCGCCGATCTGGACAAGCAGGCGAAACTCCTGGTGAGCGTCATCGATGAGATTGACCGTGTTGTCGGGCAGATCGGCTCGCGCTGAGCCCGACACTGCGTAACGCGCGCAACAGCAATGCCGCCCAGCGCTCCGTGATCCTTGGCTTGCGCCTCCGCCGTGTCTCCGGCCGAGCGGTCACACAACCTTGCCGACGAGATGCCCGATCCCCGCGGTGACCGCCATTGCCAGGGCCCCCCAGAACGCAACCCGCGCGGTCGCCCGCGGGATCGCTGCGCCGCCCACCTTCGCGCCCAACGCCCCGAGCACAGCGAGGAACGTCAGCGAAGCTGCGGACACCGAGACGACGAGATAGTCGGCCGGAGAGACCGCGGCCACGAGAAGGGGCATGGCCGCGCCCGCGGAGAACGTCGCCGCCGAGGTCAGCGCAGCCTGGATCGGGCGCGCCGTGGTGAACGTGGAGATGCCGAGTTCGTCCCTGGCATGGGCGCCGAGGGCGTCCCGCGCCATCAGCTGCTCCGCGACCTTCAGCGCGAGATCGTGGTCCAGGCCGCGCGAGACGTAGATCCCCGCAAGCTCCTCCCGCTCAGCCGCCGGGTCCTGTTCGAGTTCGCGCCGCTCGCGCGCGAGGTCGGCCCGCTCCGTATCGGATTGGGAGCTCACCGAGACATATTCACCGGCCGCCATCGACATCGCGCCGGCGACGAGGCCCGCCGTACCGGCGACCAGGATATCGCTGGCGGCGGCGGCGGAGGCCGCCACGCCGACGATCAGACTGGCCGTGGATACGAGCCCATCGTTGGCGCCCAGCACCGCGGCACGCAACCAGCCGATGCGCTCGATCAGGTGGCTTTCCGCATGGCGCGCGCGCATCGGCGTCAGCCTCTCTCGGCGGGTGTGGATCTGCCGCTGCCGGGAAGTATGCGACGCAGGGCGCGGTCGTGCCAGAGGTGGCGATGCGCCGAAGCGGCTGTGGCGCGGGGAGACCCGCTCGGGCCGGGCGTTTCCGCCGGGCCCGAGCCAGATGGAACGGCCGACCCCGCCGGCGCGAGGAGATCGGCAGGACCCGGGTCACACCCGGCGGGTCATCCCTCCACAGCCCCCCTCCAAAGCCCCGACGGTTTCGGCTGCGCGCCTGTCCCGGCAGCGCCGGGCGTGCCCGCTCGGGCTGAGCGGCCGACGGCTCAGCCGCGCTTCGCCTGCTTGAAGCTCTGTATGGCCTCCCGACAGCCGGTGGAGAGCTTCGCCATGTTCTTCTCGAAGCAGGCCTGCGTTCCGGGACCATCCTCCGGAGTCAGGTCGCCGCAGAAGGTCGTGAAGTCGCCCATGCATTGCTGCTGGAACGCCGCCTTCTCGTCGGCGGACATCGGCGCGGCCCAGACGGAGGTTGCCGCGGTGGACAGAAACAGAACGGTCGTGACCAAACGTATCGGCATGGCGATGCCCCTTCGGCTCGATGAATCCGGTCGGTAAGTCGAATGGGTCGAAAGCGGTTGCACGCCAGCGGGCCCGTCGGCGCCGGCCCGGACAGCCGGCGCCGGACGGGTGCCCCGGCGGGCGTTCCGGACGGGCCCTCAGCGGATCTGTGGCCCGGCGCGGTGCAAGGGCGACGATGACCGCGCTGGAGAGCCCGACCGCCCGCGGAACTGCGCCCCGACCGGCCGACAGGGCCGGAAGGGGCGCAGCAGGTGCGTCAGCGGTGGGTTCCGGTCGAACCGATGCCGGACGTACCGGTGGCCGTGCCGCCGGTCCGCGTGGTCGAACCGGTCGATTCCATCCCGCCGGACTTCATCTCGTGTCCGGGAGCATAGCCGGATGCGCCGGGGCTCCCCGCCCGGCTTCCGCGGTCCTGCATCTCGTGGCCGGGCGCCTTGGACGAAGCCCCCTGCTCGGCGGCCATGGCGCTGCCGCCGAGAGCGAGAGTGGCGAGAATGATGATCGGGAAGCTTCGCATTGAGCGTCTCCTGTGTTGGAGCCCCTAAACGGCAGGGTGGCCGCGACCGTTCCAGAAAAATTCGATGTCTCGAAAGTATCTCCCGATGTTCAAAGACCGGAGATATCGCCGACCTTAATACTGAAGAAATTCTTTGAGGTTGTTCCTGCCGATCTGTCGCACGTCTGACCGGCTCAAACCGCGCAACCCAGTCGTCGCATGGGCCCATGGTGCTGCGCGGCGCGTGGAACGGATTTGCCCCGAGCGCCGTATCTGAGCCGCACCGGGACCAATCCCGCTGCGAGGGAGGCTCCATGTTTCGCACGCCAACGTTGTTCCTGCTCGGCGCACTGACCTTGGCGGGAGGCCTTCTCGGGACCTCGTCCGCCGCCCTGGCCGATCCGCCCTGGGCCCGTGGGGAACGCGGCTTCCGCCCCGGCGGCCCGCCTGCATGGGCGCCCGCGCACGGGTATCGCCGCCATCGCGACATGGGCGGCTACGGCCGCAGGGATGCGCGCGTCTTCGAGGAGCGTCGCTACCGCGGGTACCGGGACAACCGCTACTAGATCCGTCGCGGGCATATCCTCGCCTCGCCGGCCCGGGCAGACCGCACCCCGCTTGGGCCGAGACACCTTGCGCGCGCCTGCGCCGTAGCCATCGGGACCGGTCATGACCCTCGTCCGTGCGATTGTCCTCGCGGTTGTCGTCCTGACCTCTCAGGGTGCGCTCGCACAGGCGCCTGTGGCGCCTCCATCCGCCGAAGATGAGGAGCCTCGCCCCGGGCCGCCCCCGCCCCTTCCGGATGTCTCCGATCCGAACGGGCGGGCCGGCGGGGCCCTGAACGAGCCCGACGAACGGTCCGATATCCCGAAGACGCTCCGCTCGTCCGGATCCAAGGCCGGCGGCCCGGCCAACGACCTGAACCCGGGCGGCCGCGCCGAGGCGCCGGCCCCGCCCAAGGGCGAGCTTGGCCAAGTCATTGCCGGCAAGGAACTGTTTCACGGCAACTATTGCGGGAAGGGGCAGCGCGGCGAGGGGTTGCCGCCGACCGACGACCTGGACGCCGCATGCATGCGCCACGATGCCTGCTATGACACGGCCGGGTACAGTTCATGCGCCTGCGACGCGACGCTGAAACGGGAGGCCTCCATCGTCTCGGACAGCCCGAAGGTGACGCTGGAAGTCCGGCGCAGGGCCCTCAGCGTGATCGAGGCGACGGCCGCGATGGACTGCCGCGCCCCCTGATCCCGGTCGGTGGACCGGCTCCTCGGCCGGGACTTCGGAAGTCGCGCCCGTCCCGCACCGCCGCGGGACCGGCGGCGGCGCAGGCCGCGCGCCGGCAGATCACCCTACGGCCGCACATAGCTCCACCCCTGCTCCTGCCGCTCCATGATCTGCACGACGCCGGAGGGAACGATCGTCGCCTGCGGCAGCAGCGGGATCGGATGCCCCTCGGCCTTCTCCATGGCGGTCTTGGTGTTGTTGCAGGCCGAGAACTGGATCTTCGACGGGAAGCCGGACTCGGCGAAATGCGCGATCCGGTCGGCCACGGTGGATTTGTCGGCCCGATACATGGCGAGGCCCGGCCCGAAGGCGACGATGTCGATCTCCACCGCCTCGTTCTTGGCGCGGTAATGATCGACCACGTTGGTGGCGTTGTTGAGCGTCAGGTTCATCGTGGCCGGCTCGGCTGTGTCCACCTGGAACACGACGCGGTGCCCCCTGCCCGTCTCGGCGGCGGAGACCGGGGCGGCGGCGAGCCCGGCCAGCAGGAACAGGATCGGGCGTCGGGGGAGCTGTCGCATGGCTGATCTCCGGTCAGGGCCGGCGCCTGTCGGAGCCCGTGACTTTGGCCCAGGCCCGGCGCCCGTGATAGCGAAGCCGCGGCTCCGAAGTCGATCCGGATCGGCGGTGCGATGCCGGGGAAGCGGCCGTGGCAGCGATATGGGTAACAGCCCTGGTCCGGGCGCTGACCTCGGGAACCGTCGTCGTGCTGGCCTCCGTGCTGGCGGAACTCCTCGGACCGGTCTGGGGCGCCCTCATCGTCAGCCTGCCGGTCTCGGCCGGGCCGGCCTACGTGTTCATGGCCTTGGAACACGATACCGACTTCGTCGCCGGGGCGGCCCTCAACGGCTTCGCCGCCAATGCGGCGACGGGCCTGTTCCTGACCGTCTACGCCCTGCGGGCCAGCGGCCGGGATCTGGGCTCGACCCTCGGTCCGGCGACGCTGGCATGGCTGGCGGTGGCCATCCCCGTATCCGCCGCGTCCTGGACGCCGCTGACGGCCCTCGGGCTCAACGCACTCGTCTATGGCGCGGGGGCCGTCGCGACCCGGCAGGCGGTGCGAACCTCCCTCGTCCGGAGCGCGGTCGTCGCGCGGCCGCGACCGGTGGATCTCCTGGCCCGAGCGACGGCCGTGGCCCTGTTCGTGGCGGTTGTCCTGGCTGTCAGTTCGGCCCTGGGACCGGCGCGGACCGGGGTGGTCGCCGCCTTTCCGGTCACCCTGACGAGCACCTTCGTGATCCTGCATCGCCGGATCGGCGGGGGCGCGATGGCACGCTTGGCCAGCATTGCGATCCGGGGCGTCTTCGGCTTCGGCCTGGCGCTGCTCACGCTTCACCTGACGGTCCAGGCCCTCGGTGCCGCCGCCGCCCTGTGTGCCGCCCTCCTCGTCTCTTTGATCTACTCGGCCGGGCTTCTCATCCTGCAGCGCCGGCCCAGTCCGAAGGAGCCCGGCATCGTCACGCGGTGAAGCGGCGGGGCGTCCGATCCCCGGTGTCGCGGTACGCTCGACCGCCCTGTTGCGGGGGACGCGCCAGGAGCCGAAATCCTCGCGGCGGCGTCAGGCTGGACCCGCCACGCCGCCCCCCGGGACCCGACGCAATCCGGGATGCGCGCCCTCCGTCACGGTGTCAGACCCTCTCGGGCGCCGAGGATGCGGTCCCGGTCGGCACAGGCTGCCGCCCCTGCGCGCGCCGCTCCTCGACGCGCTGCAGGATGACGTAGAAGCACGGCACGAACAGCACCGCCAGGCAGGTCGAGGCCAGCATCCCGCTGAAGACCGTGATGCCGATCGACTTGCGCGCGGCAGCGCCGGCCCCGGAGGCGGTGACGAGGGGCAGGACGCCGAGGATGAAGGCGAACGAGGTCATCAGGATCGGGCGGAAGCGCAGCCGCGACGCCTCCACGGCCGCGGCCGCGATGTCGAGACCGGCCTGCCGCTTCTCGCGGGCGACCTCGACGATCAGGATGGCGTTCTTGCTCGCCAGCGCGATCAGCAGGATCAGGCCGATCTGCGTGTAGAGGTTGTTGGCGACGCCGAGCAACAGCAGCGCCCCGACCGTGCCCAGGAGCGCCAGGGGCACCCCGAGCAGGACCGCCAGCGGCAGGATCCAGCTCTCGTACTGGCCGGCCAGGACCAGGTAGACGAGGAGGATGGCGAGCCCGAACACGAGGTAGATCTGCGCGCCGACCGCCTTCTCCTGGTACGACATCGCCGTCCAGTCATAGCCCGTGCCCGGCGGCAGCACCTTGGCGGCGATCTGCTGCATCAGGTCCAGCGCCTGCCCGGAGCTGAAGCCCGGCGCCGCCCCGCCCACGATCGTGGCCGTCGGGTAGAGGTTGTAGAGGCTGATCAGGGACGGGCCCTGCACGGTCTTGATCTCCACGATGGTGCCGAGCGGCACCATCGCCCCGTTGCCGGCCCGCACCTTCAGGTTCTCGACGTCCTCGGGGCGGAGCCGGTAATCGGGCGCGGCCTGCACGTAGACCTGGAAGGTCCGGCCGAACTTGTTGAACTGCGTGACGTAGGACGACCCCACGTAGCTCGAGAGCGTCGAGAAGACCTGCCCGACCGTGACGCCGAGCGCCTCGGCCTTGATCCGGTCCACCGCGATCGCGATCTGCGGCACGCCGGCCCGGAACGAGGTGTTGAGCTTCCGCAAGCCCGATTGCGCGTTCCCGTCGGCGACGATCGTCCGGGCGAGGCTCTCCAGCAGGGGGTAATCGAAGTCGCCGTTGCGCAGCTCCACCTGCATGGTGAAGCCGCTGGCATTGCCGATGCCCTGGATCGGCGGCGGGATGAGCACGAAGGTCGCGGCGTCCTCGACGCCCTCCAGCATCGTGTTGAAGCGGTCGTAGAGGCTGCGCAGATCCTGGCCCTTCTCCCGGGCCCGGGCGTCCCAGTCCTTGAGGACGACGTAGGCGACACCGGCATTGGGCAGGGTGGCGTTGGAATCGAGGACCGAGATGCCGCTGATGGTGAGCACGTTGTCGACGCCGGCCGTCGCCTTCGCCTGCGCGCTGATGCGCTGCATCACCGCGTCGGTGCGCTCCTTCGAGGCCCCGTCGGGCAGCTGGGCCCCGATCAGCACGTAGCCCTGATCCTCCGTGGGCAGGAAGGCGGTGGGCAGGCGGGTCAATCCCCATCCCGCCAAGCCGATCAGTAGGAGCGCGAGGACGGCCATGAGGCCGCTGCGCCGGACCATGTGGGCGATCAGCCGGGCGTACCAGCCCTCGACGACCCCGTAGACGCGGTTGAAGCCGCGGTAGAACAGGTTCCGCTTCTCCGGCGGCACCGGCTTGCGCAACCACAGGGCGCATTGGGTCGGCTTCAGCGTGGCGGCGTTGATCGCGCTGATCAGCGCGGTGGCGGCGATCACCAGGGCGAACTGCTTGTAGAGCTGCCCGGTCAGGCCGGGGAGGAACGCGGCCGGCACGAAGACCGACATGAGCACCAGGGTGATGCCGATGATCGGGCCGAACAGCTCCTCCATCGCCTTCTCGGCCGCCGCCCGGGGCGAGAGGCCCTCGTCGATATGGTGGGCCACGCCCTCGACGATCACGATGGCGTCGTCCACCACGATGCCGATCGCCAGCACGATGGCGAACAGCGTCGAGAGGTTCACGCTGAAGCCCATCGCCGCCATGGCGGCGAAGGCGCCGATGATGGTCACCGGCACCGTCGTCGCCGGCACCAGCATGGCCCGCCAGTCCTGGACGAAGACCAGGATGACGATCAGGACCAGCACGGCGGCCTCGAACAGCGTCCTGTAGACCTCGTGGATCGAGGCCTGGACGAACGCGGTCGTGTCGAACGGGATGGCGTAGACGAGGCCCGGCGGGAAGGTCTTGGCGAGTTCGGCCATCCGGGTGCCGACGGCGTTCGCCACCGTGAGCGCGTTCGCCTCCGGCAGCTGGTAGATGCCGATGCCGGCGGCGGCCTGACCGTTCAGGGTGAAGGACTGGCTGTAGGTCTGCGCGCCGAGTTCGACCCGGCCGACGTCGCGCAGGCGGGTGATGCGGCCGCCGTCCTGCGCGTCCGCCTTGATGATGATGTTCTCGAAGTCCGGGGCGTCGTTCAGCCGCCCGTTGATGTTGAGGGTGTACTGGAAATCCTGTCCGGTCGGCACCGGCGGCATCCCCAGGGCCCCGGCGGTGACCTCCTGGCTCTGCTGCTGCACGGTGTTGATGATGGCGTCGGGGGTGAGGCCCCGGGCCTGGAGCAGATCGGGGTCCAGCCAGATCCGCATCGCGTACTGGCCGGCGCCGAACACCGTGACGTTGCCGACGCCGGGGAGCCGGGCCAGCTCGTTCTGCACGTTGATCACGCCGTAATTCGACAGGAACAGGCTGTCGAACTTCCCGTCGGTGGCCGACAGCGTCACGAATTGCAGGATTGCGGTGGATTTCTTCTGGGTCGTGACGCCCTGGACCTGGACCGCCTGCGGCAGCGAGGACATCGCGATCGCGACGCGGTTCTGCACCAGCACCTGCGCCTGATCGCCGTCCGTCCCGATCGCGAAGGTGACCGTGAGGGTGTAGGTGCCGTCGCTCGCGCTGGTCGACTGCATGTAGAGCATGCCCTCGACGCCGTTGACCTGCTGCTCGATCGGCAGCGCCACCGTGTCGATCACCGTGCGGGCGCTCGCACCCGGATAGCGCGTGGTGACCTGGACCGTCGGCGGCACGACGTTGGGGTATTGCGACACGGGCAGGTTGAGGAGCGACACCGCGCCGACCAGCACCATGATCAGGGCCAGCACGTTGGCCAGGACCGGCCGCTCGATGAAGAAGCGCGAGATCATGCCGTTGGCCCTCGGTGCCGGCGTCTCAGGGGCGGTCCGCCGCATCGGCGGGCCGCGGATGGGCGGATGCCGGCCTCCGGTGACCGGGCGGATCGGTGCCCTGGACCATCGGTCTCGCGGGCTCGGCCGGGCGCACCGGCCGGTGTCTCACCGCTGAAGCGGCGCCGGGCCTGGGGAGGCCTCGGCCACCGCCGACTTCTGGGGTGCGACCTTGGCCCCGGGGATGGCTCGCTGGATGCCGTCCGTGACGACCCAGTCGCCGGGGGCGAGCCCCGCCTCGATCACCCGGTACCGCCCGTCCCGCGCCCCGAGCGTCACCACCCGCTGCGCGACCGTGTTGTCGGCCCCGACCGTGAGCACGTAGCTGCCCTGCTGGTTCGTCCCGATGGCGTCGTCGCGGACCAGCAGCGCCTTGTCGTCGCGGCCGACCGGGATCCGGACCCGCACGAACAGGCCCGGGAGGAGCGCGTGATCGCCGTTCTCGATGAGCGCCCGGGCCAGCAGCGTGCCGGTGGACGGATCGACCTGCGGCGCGAGGTAGTCGAGCCGGCCGGTATGCGGATAGCCGGTCTCGGTCTGCAGGCCGATCTCCACCGGTATCTTGGCCAGATCGCCCAGCGGCTGCTGCGTCGCGCGCAGGTGCTGCTTGACCAGCAGCACCTGCTGCTCGCTGACGTTGAAGTAGACGTAGAGCGGATCGATGCGGACGAGCTGCGCCAGCTTGGTCGGCCCGCTGATGCCGACGAGCGCCCCGACATCCGCCAGGTGGTTGGTGACCACGCCGTCGAAGGGCGCGGAGACCTGCGTGTAGCCGAGGTTGATGGTGGCGATGTCGAGGTTGGCCTGCGCCTCCATGACGGCGGCGCTGGCTTGGTCCTGCTTGGTCTTCGCGTCCTCGACCCGGGCCTGCGAGGCGAATTCCTGCCGCCCCAGCGTGGATTGGCGCTGATATTCGGACTGGGCGTTCGCCAGGGCGGCCTGCTGCGCCGCCAGGGCGCCCTGCGCCTGCTTGAGCTGCGCCTCGTAGGTGTTGCGCTGGATGGCGAAGAGCGGCGCGCCCGCCTTCACCACGGCGCCGTCCTTGTAGGTGATCGCCTCCAGAAAGCCCTGGACCCGCGCCTCGAGATCGACGGCCGCGAACGCCTTGGTGTTGCCGGTGAGTTCGAAGTAGCGCGTCACCGTGCGCACGACCGGCTGCGAGACCGAGACGCCGGGCGGCGGTGGCGGGACGTACTGGTTCGAATCGCGGCAACCGGCGGCGCATCCGGCGATGGCCGCGAGGGCGAGAAGACGGACGGATCCGGGAAGCTGCAGCTCGATCGGCACGGCCGGCCCTCAACCTAAGATCGTTACGGATGGTCTTTGGCCTCGGTGCTGCCGCGGCTACTGACCATCCTCGGCCTTGGCTTCCCGGGCGAGGGTCAGGCATTCGAGCAGATCGACATAGCTGGGCAGGCCGTCGAGTTGCGCTTCCGCCGCGCAGCGTGTCCGGTCACCGGCCGGGTAGCTGGACCACTTTTTTTCGACCTCGGCCCGCGCCGACCCCTCATCCTCGAGGCAGAGCTTCTGCCGGCCGGCATCGAGGGTCATCTGCTGCGTCGCCGCCCGGCAGCTGCCGTGAACGTCGAAGACCGGCATCGTGTCCGAGACCGGCATCGCCAACACCAGCTCCATCAGCAGGGCAGGAACGGCAAACATCATGATCGACACACCCGCGCAGCGCGCCAACCGGACAACCCGGTCGATCCTGACTTTGGCGGCCCAACACAGATGCCCCGCCCTGCGACAATACAGGTTCGATGCGCAAACGGGCCCGATTCGGTCGCCTGTGCTCTATCGATAGCACATTTCGCAGCTGAGCCATGGCCTCAAAAATTGTTATCAACCAAGGCGGACTACCGAATCCCGCGATCCCCCGGCAGATCGGGCCCACGATGTATTTACGTCTTATTTAAACGTCCCAACCGATACGGGACAGCAACAGAACCAATGATACACCTGCATCACGGTATTTCGGCGCCCCCAGGATCGACGGCCCGCGATGATTCACCTGTGAAAGACGGGCGCCGCCAAGGCGAGGGGATCGGCCGGTCTTGGACCCGGCGGAGTGGGACGATGGACCGAGCCGCGAACAGCCGAACATGCAGGGTTCGTCGCGGTCGCGCGATCCCCCCTCCCGTCGGCCGGCGGGACGGGGCCGGTGTCGCGATCCCCTGCCTGTCGGCTTGGCCGCCGTCTCACCGCTCCGCGCGGTGGAGATGCCACAGCGCGCCGACCAGCCCGAGATTGGCGAGGCTCAGGGCGAGCAAGAGCCACAACAGGGCCTCCGGGCTGGCCTGGGTCAGCACGAACGCGCCGGCCGGCGGGGCGAGCGCCTGCGCGACCAGCCCCGGCCGCGCCAGGCGGCCGACCACCAGCGGGTAGCGCACCGGACCGAACAGGGCCAAGGGCACCGTGCCCCGCGCGATCGAATAGATCCCGTTGCCGCCGCCGTAGAGCACCAGCCAGATCCCGACGCCCGGCAGCCCCAGGGCCAGCAGCACCAAACCCAGCGCCACCAGGCCCAGGGCGGCGGTGAGAGTCCAGAGCGGGTGATGCCGCCCTTCGAACGACATCTCCACGATGCGGGCGCCGACCTGCGCCGGGCCGATCAGCGCCGCGTAGGACACGGCGGACGCCAGCGCCACGCCCCGCGCCTGCAGCAGCGTCAGCAGATGCACCGACACCAGCGCCATGATCGCGCCGCCGAGGACCAGCACCCCGGCGAACAGCCGGAACGCCCGCCGCTCGGAGGCGGACAGAGGGCCGGTGCGCGCCGCGCGGTGCTCCGCCGCCGCCGCCGGCGGGTTCGGGATCAGCAGGAGCACCAGCGGCAGCGTGACCCCGAGGTGCAGGCCGGCATAGGCGAGGCAGGCGCCCCGCCAGCCGACCTGCGCGACCAGGAGCGCCGAGAGCGGCCAGCACACGGTGCTGGCGAACCCGCCCCACAGGGTCAGGGTGGTGATCGCCGGCCGTGCCGCCGCCCCGTAGAGGCGCCCGAGGGTGGCGAAGGCCGGATCGTACAGGCCGCAGCCCATGCCGAGCCCCAGCAGAAGCCAGCCGGCCAGGTAGACCGGCAGGACCGGCGCGGCGGCCAGCGTGATCAGGCCGGCCGCCAGCAGCAGCGCCGCCAGCGCCAGAACCGGACGGCCGCCGTGGCGGTGGATCGCCGCCCCGACATGCGGCGCGGCGAACGCGGCAACGAGGAGCCCGAGGGACAGACCGCCGACCACCCAGGCCAGCGGCCAGCCGGTGCTCTCCGCCACCGGGCCGGCGAGCACGGCGGGCAGGTAGAACGAGGACCCCCAGGCGAGGATCTCGATCACGCCGAGGGCGGAGATCACCGGCCAGCGCCGCCCCCCGGACACGCGCGGCCTACCGGGGACCGAGCAGCGGCAGCCAGGCCGCCAGCGCCAGCAGCGTGGCCAGCAGCACGGGCGGGGTGATGACCAGGCCGACCTTCATGTACTGGCCCCAGGTGATCCTCTGGCCCTTGCTGTCCAGGACATGCAGCCAGAGCAGGGTGGCGAGGCTGCCGATCGGCGTGAACTTCGGCCCGAGGTCGCAGCCGATCACGTTGGCGTAGACCATCAGCTCGCGGGTCAGCGGCGACAGGTCCGGCGCCCGCTCGATCGCGAGCGCCCCGATCAGCACGCTCGGCATGTTGTTCATCAGCGACGACAGGATCGCAGCGGCAAAGCCGGTGCCGATGGTGGCGGCCCACGGGCCGTGGCCGGCGAGCCAGACCAGGCCCTTCGCCAGCGCGTCGGTCAGGCCGGCGTTCCGGAGGCCGTAGACCACGAGGTACATGCCGAGGCTGAACAGCACGATCTGCCAGGGGGCGCCGGTCAGCACCTTGCGGATCGGGATGATCCCGCCCCGGTTGGCGAGCAGCAGGAGCACCGCCGCGCCGGCGCAGGTGACGGCCGACACCGGCACCCCGAACGGCGCGGTGACGAAGTAGGCGGCGAGCAGCACGCCGAGCAGCGGGAACGCCGCCCGGAACACCAGCGGATCGCGGATCGCGTCGGCCGGGCGTTCGAGGGCATCGACCGGGTAGGCTTCCGGCACGTCGCGCCGGAAATAGGCCCACAGCACCAGCAGCGTCGCCGCCAGGGACACCAGGTTCACCGGCACCATCACGGCGGCGTACCGGCCGAAGGTCACGGCGAAGAAGTTGGCGGAGACGATGTTGACCAGGTTGGAGATCACCAGCGGCAGGGAGGTGCTGTCCGCCACGAACCCGCAGGCGACGATGAACGCCAGGGCCGCCGCCGGCTTGAAATCGAGCCGGAGCAGGATCGCCAGCACGATCGGCGTCAGCAGCAGCGCCGCGCCGTCGTTGGCGAACACCGCCGCGATGGCCGCGCCGAGGAGCACGACCAGCGGGAACAGCCGCCGGCCCCGGCCGCCGCCCCAGCGGGCGATGTGCAGGGCCGCCCAATGGAAGAACCCGGCCTCATCGAGCAGCAGGGAGAGGATGATGAGCGCCACGAAGGTGAACGTGGCGTCCCAGACGACATGCCAGACCACCGGAATGTCGCCCGGATGGATCACGCCCGCGGCGAGAGCGACCCCCGCGCCGGCCAGTGCGCTCCATCCGATCCCGAGGCCCCTGGGCTGCCAGATGACGAACACGAGGGTGGCAAGGAAAATGGCGAGCGCGAGCATCCGGGCGTTTTCGTCTTATGGATCGGTGTGAGGCTCAAGCCGTGGCGACGCGGCGGCCGTGCTCGTCCACGACCCGCTCACCGTCTTCCTTGACGAACTCGCCCTGCTGCACCGGCAGAAGATCGAGCACGGCTTCCGACGGTCGGCACAGGCGCACGCCCTTGGGCGTGACCACCAGCGGGCGGTTGAGGAGGATCGGGTGCGCCGCGATGGCGTCCAGGAGTTGCGCATCCGTCAGCGCGGGATCGCCGAGGTTCAGCTCCGCGAACGGCGTGCCGCTCTCCCGCAGCACCGCACGCACCGACAGACCGGCGCGGGCCAGGAGCTGCACCAGCAGCGCCCGCGCGGGCGGGGTTTTGAGGTATTCGATCACGTGCGGCTCGATGCCGGCGTTGCGGATCATCGCGAGGGTGTTGCGGGACGTGCCGCATTCGGGGTTGTGGTAGATCACGACGTCGAACGGCTCAGGCATGGGCGGTCTCTCCAAGGGCGGGGCAGCAGGGTGCCAGGGCGGCCATCGCCGGGGTGCAGACCTCCGGGCGGCCCTGGCAGCAATCTTTCATCAGGAAGGCGATCAGGCCGGACAGCGCCGGGTAGGCGGCGCTGTAGATGATCGAGCGGCCCGCGCGCCGCGAGGCGACCAGGCCCGCGTGGCTCAGTTCCTTGAGATGATGGGACACGGTGGCGGCGGAGACGCCCACCGCCTCGGCCAGCACGCCGGAGGCCAGCCCGTCCGGGCCGGCGGTCACGAGCACCCGCACCAGGCGCAGACGGTGCTCCTGGGCGAGGGCCGCGAAGGCGGCGAGGGCTTGCGGCTCGTCCATATTCGTTACAATCTTCAAATCACTCTTTGAACGTACAAGAAAGCTGAACCTTGGACAAGCCGCGCCAGCCTTTCACCGATGGCCTGCCGAACTTGAGCGCCGCGCATTTCGTGGTGCCGACCCGCGCGCGCCTGGAGGCGGTCAAGCCGCTCACCCACGCCCCCCGGTTCCTGATCCTCTACGGCTCCCTGCGGGAGCGCTCGTTCAGCCGCTTCCTCGCCTACGAGGCCGCCCGGCTCCTGGAAGCCATGGGCGGCGAGGTGCGGATCTACGACGCGCACGGCCTGCCCCTGCCCGACGACACGACCGCCGATCATCCGAAGGTGCAGGAGCTGCGCGACCTCTCGATCTGGTCCGAGGGCCAAGTGTGGGTGTCGCCGGAGCGGCACGGCACGCTGACCGGCGTGATGAAAAGCCAGATCGACTGGCTGCCGCTCTCCGAAGGCAGCGTGCGGCCGACCCAGGGCCGCACGCTGGCCGTGATGCAGGTGTCCGGCGGCTCGCAGAGCTTCAACGCCGTGAACAGCCTGCGGATTCTCGGCCGCTGGATGCGGATGATCACGATCCCGAACCAGTCGTCGGTCCCGATGGCCTACAAGGAGTTCGACGAGGCCGGCCGGATGAAGCCGGGGCCGCTCTACGAGCGCGTCGTGGACGTGTGCGAGGAGCTGATGAAGTTCACGCTGCTGACCCGGGAGCGGGCCGACGACCTCGTCGACCGCTACAGCGAGCGGAAGGAGCGCGCGCCGGAGCGGCTGAGCGCCGTGGCCGCCGACATCGGCTTTGTGAAGCGCTGAGACACCCCGCCGCCGATGCGACCGTCCACGCGGGCGCCGTCGTGATCGCGGCGGCGACCGGCCGCCCGTGGGTCAGGTCTGTGCGAGACCAGGGTCCCAGCGCCCCGAGGGTCGACCGGATCCGCTGTCTCCGCGTCCACCCTCGGGGGAGCGACGGGTTCGCCCCGCCCGCACGCCGCAGGCCTGCACGAAGGGCCTTGACGAAGGGCCTTGACGCGGTTCGGAGGGGTCCCGTATCTCTTGAGGACGGCAATGGTGTCTGCCGGGCCATCAAGGCCGAACCGCCGTCAGGCTGATGACTCCTACTTCTTGCGATCCCGCAAAGTCTTGCGGCGTCGCATCAAGGGGATGTCATGCCTGCAACCTTCCGAAATCTGTTCACACGCTTCAACGTAGCGGCCTTTGTCCGCACGCGGCACGATCATGCCGTCTCGGTCGCGCGCTGGATCCTGGTTCTGCTGCCCATGGCCGCCGCCGTGGGCTCCCTGTGCGCGGCCTTCCTCTGGAGCCTCGATGCGGCCACCCGGGCGCGCTTCGCCTATCCCGGGCTGCTGTTTCTCCTGCCGCTCGGCGGCTTGGCTATCGGGCTGCTCTACCATCGCTTCGGCCAATCCGTGGAGGGCGGCAACAACCTCATCGTCGAGCAGATCCATGTGCCCGGGGGCGGCGTGCCCCTGCGCATGGCGCCGCTGATCTTCCTCGGCACGGTGGTCACGCATCTGTTCGGCGGATCGGCGGGCCGCGAAGGCACGGCCGTCCAACTGGGCGGCAGCCTCGCAAGCGCCTTCGGCAAGGCGGTCCGCCTGGATGCGCCGAGCTTCCGGATCATGCTGATGGCCGGGATCGCCGCGGGGTTCGGCGCCGTCTTCGGTACGCCACTGGCCGGCGCGGTCTTCGCGCTCGAGGTCCTCGCTGTCGGACGCGTCGAATATGCGGCCCTCGTGCCCTGCCTCGTCGCGGCCGTGGTCGGCGACTGGACCTGTCAGCTGTGGGGCATCGAACACGGGGTCTACCGTATCGACGACCACGCCGGAGCCGTCGGCACGCACATGGTCGAGCCGCTGCTCCTGGCCAAGGTCGCGGTGGCAGGCGTGGCCTTCGGACTGGCCGGCCTGGTGTTCGCCGAGGCGAACCACATGCTCGGCGGATGGTGCAAGCGGGTCATCGCCTTCGCGCCCCTCCGCCCCGTGGCGGGCGGCCTCGCGGTGATCGCCCTGGTCTACCTCTGTGGCACGCGGGATTACCTGGGACTGGGCGTCTGGTCGGCGGATCCGCACGGGCTGACCATTGCCCGCTTCTTCGGTCCGGAGGTGCATCCCTGGAGCTGGGCGCTCAAGATGCTGTTCACGGTCGTCACCCTGAGCGCCGGGTTCAAGGGCGGCGAGGTCACGCCGCTGTTCTTCATCGGCGCGGCCCTCGGCAACGCACTGGCCGGGGTGCTGGGGGCGCCGGTGGATCTCCTGGCCGGCCTCGGGTTCGTCGCCGTGTTTGCCGGAGCGGCCAACACGCCGCTGGCCTGCACGCTCATGGGTATCGAGCTGTTCGGCGCCACGCACGGCGTCTACATCGCGACCGCCTGCTTCCTGGCCTACCTGTGCTCCGGGCACAGCGGCATCTACCTGTCCCAGCGCATCGCCGTCCCGAAGGTTTCCGTGGGCACCCTGCCGCCGGACGCCACCCTGCGCCATGCACGCACGCACCGCGCGGCCCGGCTGACCGCGCCGGCCCCCGTGTCGGCCCCCGACAGATAGGTGCGCCCCAGGGCTTCGACGCGTCCGGTCGTCCCGGCCGGGATCGGGACGGTGCGGGCATCTCAATGACGTGCGCCGACAGGGCTCGACCACGCCAAGCCCGTTCCTGGGGGGCTCCAGGCCCCTCTGCGGGGAACGGGTCGTGCAGGCGAAGGCCGACGGCCTGCTCAAGGCCGTCGGCCGACGACGCCCCGGTCTCAATGGGCGCCACACGCCCCCCGCAATCCGCGCTCTGCCCCTGCACCGCCGTCGGGCCGGCCCGCAAGCGGCGGAGCCGGCCCGCGCCGGGAGGGCGGACCGGGAGGATCCGGCCAGGGGCTCGTCAGGCGGCGCGGACGGTTGCGAGGAAGCGGGCGACCTCGGCACCGAGATGCTCGGACTGGCGCGAGAGTTCGGAGGCGGAGGCGAGCACTTGGCTGGCCGCGGCGCCGGTCTCCTCGGAGGCCTGCGCGACGCCCGCGATGGTGCCGGTCACCGCGGTGGTGCCGGTCGAGGCCTGCGCCACGTTGCGCACGATCTCCTGCGTCGCCGCCCCCTGCTGCTCCACCGCCGCGGCGATCGAGGTCGCCACGCCGTCGATCTCCCGGATCCGCCCGGTGATCCCGCCGATCGCCGTCACGGCCTGCCCGGTCACCTCCTGCACCGCGCCGATCTGCCGGGCGATCTCCTCGGTCGCCTTGGCGGTCTGCTCGGCCAGCGCCTTCACCTCGGCAGCCACCACCGCAAAGCCCCGCCCCGCGGCGCCGGCCCGCGCCGCCTCGATCGTGGCGTTGAGCGCCAGCAGGTTGGTCTGCCCGGCGATCCCGGAGATCATCCCGACCATGTCGCCGATCCGGGCGGCGGTCTGGCTGAGCGCCTGGACCAGGGCGGCGGTCTGGTCGGCCTCGCCCACCGCCGATTGCGCGAGCCGGGCCGAGCCGGTGACCTGCCGGCCGATCTCCTGCACCGACGAGCCCAGCTCCTCCGCGGCGGCCGCCACGGTCTGGACGTTGGCGGCGGCCTCTTCCGCGGCGGCCGCCACGGCGGTGGATTGCGAGGCCGTCTCCTGGGCGGTGGCGGTCATCTGCCGGGCGGTGGCCTGCAGCTCCGTGGCCGAGGACGAGACCATGCCGACGACGCCGCCGACCGCCCGCTCGAACCCGTCGGCGAGTTCGATCATGGTGCGCCGGCGCGCCTGGGCCGCGGCCGCGTCGGCCAGCCGCTTGACCTCGGCCTCCTCGGCGGCCTTGCGGGCGACCAGGGCCTTGATCCCCTCCACTGCCCGGCCGACCGCGCCGATCTCGTCGCCCCGGCCAGCCTCCCGGATCTCCGCCTCGATCTCCCCTTGCGCCATGCGTCGCAGGACGACGACCAATCTGCCGAGCGGGCGCGTGATGCCGACGATCGTCACGAGGGCGGCCGCAGCGAGCCCGACCAGCAAGCCGAGCGCGCTGAACGACACCAGGGAGATGCGGGTGGCGTTGGTCTGCTCGGTCAGTTCGGCCGAGCCCTTCTCCATCGCGCCATCGATGTCGTTCCCGAGCTTCGAACTGCCCTGCACCAGGGCGACGAAGGTCGGGTCGATCGTACGATGGACCAGCGCGAGGGCCTCGGCGTTCCGGCCCGCCAGGCAGAGCTGGCGAACCTCGGAAACCTGCTGGACGAACTGATGGATACGGGCCGCCTGCTCGTCGATGCGCGCGCCAAAATCCGGCGCGAGTCGGCGCAGGTCGGCCAGAGCCTTTGTCAGGGTGGGGATGGCGTCGTCGAATCCAGTGTTGGCCACCTTCATCTGAGCTTCGTCTGTCTCAGCGAGGATGCGATACACCCAGTAATTCATCTCGAAGACGCTGCGATTCAGGCGACGCGCCGTTGCAACCGCCTTCGCATCGCGATCGATGAAAGAACTGTAGGCCTTATCGATCTGGCCGATCCGCGCCTGCGCAAACCAAATACAGCCACCGATCACTCCACCGATAAGCACGATGACCGCTGACAGCTTTGTCAATATTTTAGCGTTGGAGAGCAAGGACATGGTTCCACCTGTGTGCATCAGGCGAAACGTCAACGAACACGATTAAATTTCGGTTCAAATTTCCGTGATGCGGAGAGAGCCAGCGCGATCCCGGGGGCCTCGGGGCCGGGCCGATGCGCGGCCGCTCTCGGCGATGCGGTCAAGGAACCGCCCCTCCCGGGCGCCTTTCCCCGGATCCGCGCGGTTGCGGCTCCGCATGCGGCCCGGTGCCGGCTGCGCCCGCCACAGGGGGCAGGACCTGACGGAGCACATGGCGGAGCTTGTCGGGGTTGCGGGTGATGTAGAGGGCGGTGATCCGACCGTTCTCGATGGCGAGCGCGGTCGTCTGGAGGAGATCGCCGCGTTCCCGGCTGATGTATCCCGGCAATCCGTCGATCCAGACCGGCGCGACCAGCGCGGCCCGCTTGGGCCCCCATTTGCGCCGGACGCCCGCGAAGAGACGGAGCAGGCGCTCCGACCCGACGATGGGGTTGGGAAAGGCCAGGACCTTGCCGCCGCCGTCCGAGCAGAGCACCACGTCCTCCGCGAGCAGCGTGCGCAGGGTCGCGATGTCCCCGCTGGCGGAGGCCGCGAAGAAGGCGTGGGCGATCCGCTCGCCCTCCTCCCGCGCCACGGGAAAGCGCGGCCGTGCGGACTGCACGTTCCGGCGGGCGCGCACCGCGAGCTGACGCACGGCGGCCGCCTCCCGATCAAGCGTGTCCGCCACCTCGCCGAGCGGGATGCCGAACACGTCGTGGAGGAGGAAGGCTGCGCGCTCGAGGGGCGAGAGGCGTTCCAGCGCCATCATCAGCGTCAGCGTGAGATCGTCCTCGTCCACGCCGTCCTCCCCCGTCTCGACCAGGGGCTCCGGCAGCCAGGCGCCGACATAGGTCTCCCGGCGGGCGCGGGCCGACTTCATCTGGTCGAGGCAGAGCCGGGTCACGATGCGGGCCAGAAACGGATACGGGGCCGCGACCGCGCCCCGATCCGCCGCGATCCAGCGCAGCCACGTGTCCTGCACCATGTCCTCGGCCTCGCTGCGGGAGCCGAGCATGCGGTAGGCGATGCGCAGGAGGCGCGGACGATGGGCCTCGAAGGTGGCGGTCGCCGCGTCGGTCTGCGTGTCGGTCGGCGGCATGGGATCTGTCTGCGGAGCGATGGCGAGACCCGGGGATCCTCGCACGCGGCCGGAGGGGGTGTCACCGCCGGTCCGGCACGGTCAGGTCGCGGTCGTCCGTGTCGACGACGAACACCGCGAGAAGGCGGGACGGCTCCGTGGCGCTGGCATTGGCGCTCACGGCATGGTGGTCGCCCGGCTGCTCCACGAAGCTCTCGCCGACCCGGAAGATCTGCTCAGGCCCGTCGTTGATGCGGCTGCGGATCGCGCCCTCGATCACCGTCGCGGTGATGAAGGCGGAGCGCGCATGCCTGTGGGCGGGGGAGGACCCGCCCGGCCCGTATGCGACGAGGACGCCGCGCAGACTCTTGCCGGGGATGCCCGGCAGGGGGTGGTCGAAGATCGTCGTGACGCGGGCCTCGCCGGCCCGCAGCTCCGCCGCCCCGACCGGGAGCGCGAAGCCGGCCAGGCAAGCGGAGAGGATGAGTGCTTTGACCATGGGGGTTCGTCCAGCGTGGTGAGGGAGGCCGTCAGACGGTCGCGAGCCAGGTCGCGAAGCGCGTGGATCCGAGGCGCGCCGCGGCAGCGTCCTCGGGAACGAGCGAGCCCTTCTCCAGCGCGGCGCCGAAATACCGTGCGCTGCGGTCGGCCGACACCGCCCGGCGGTCGCCGGCGGCGGCGGCGCATCGGGCGACGAAGTCGCGGAAGGGCAGCCTGTCCGGTCCGGCGATCTCGATCGTCCGGCTGCGGGGCTCGTGGACGGCGACCTCCGCCAGCGCGGCCGCGACGTCGGCGGCGGCGATGGGCTGGAAATCGGCGTCGGGGACGACGATGCGATCGCCCACGACCGACGCCGCGGTGATCGTGGCGACGAACTCGAAGAACTGGGTTGCACGAACGATCGTGTAGGGCAGGCCGGACGCCACGATCAGCCGCTCCTGCGCGACCTTCGCCCGGAAGTATCCGTTCCCGTCCAGGCGATCCGTGCCGACGATCGAGAGGGCGACATGGTGCGTCACGCCGGCCCGACGCGCGGCGGCCAGGAGGTTGCGGCTCGACCGCTCGAAGAAATCGAGCACCGCCGCATCCTCGAAGGACGGTGCGTTCGCGACGTCGACCACGACCTCGGCGCCGACGAGAACCTCGGCGAGCCCCTCACCCGTCAGGGCGTCGACGCCCGTCCGCGGGGAGGCGGCGACGGCTTCGTGTCCCCTGCGGCCGAGTTCGGCGGTCAACTGCCTGCCGATCAACCCGCTCCCGCCGATCACAACCATCTTCATGACGCGCGTCTCCTGCGTGAACCGGGCGGCGCGGCGGGGTGCCGCTGAGGCGCTCGTTCGACGTCAAGACGAGGGGACGACGCGGGATGTGACATGCCGTCGGAGAAAAAGGCGATGCCGCCGCGTGGGACGCCGTCCATGGCCACGACCGGACGCCAGCCCCCCTCCGGGCTGAGCGTCACGGGGTCGATCCGGGCCTCCCCCATCAAGCCGACCCGGAGGGCGTTCCAGCGGACAGTCCTGGCCAGTCCCGGCCAGTCCCGTGACGGTCTCGCCGACCGTGTCGGCGCCGGCACAGATGCGCCCGCGGGCGACCGGACGGCCTCCGACGCCCTTCGCCGGCTCGGCGACGTCCGCGCCTCCGACCAAACCGCCGATCCGCACAGGGTCCCGATTGAAGGCGTCCGCGCCGGCGTCGCGTGCGGCTCAGCCGATATCGCCTTCCGCGCGACCCCGACGGGACAGCGCGCCATCCCGGAATGGCCAGGGTCCGTGGCGGAAGCCTGGACCCACTGGACTGGACCGCTCGCCGGAACGCTTGGAGGAGGCCGCCGTTGCACCCGTCGCGAGAGGGTGGGCGTCGGGCTTGCGAGACCGCAGCCGATGCCAGCCCGAGACAGGATGTGAAGGGCAGCGCGATGATCGACACGGACAGGATCACGGGGGCCGCGCGCGCGTTCGGCGGCACGGTTCAGGGCTCGGTTGGCGACCTCGCCGGTTCGAACCGCGATGCGATCGAGGGCCGGCTCCGCGAAGCGCAGGGCACCGCCGAGAACCTCTACGGTCAGGCCAAGGACGCGGTCCGGCACGCGGCCAACGAGATCTCGGACCACGCCGCGGAGGCCTATGACCGGAGCCGTGCCTACGCGTGGGAAGGTCACCAGACCTCCGTCGCCTGGCCCCACGCTTCCTTGCTCGTCGCCGGGCTCGCGGGCTTCGGTCTGGGCTTGCTCGTCAGCAAGCTCTGAGCCGCGACGCCCGCTCGCACCGACACCGTCGGCGGCGTGGCACTCGCGGATCTCCCAGGCGGGGCCCCGCGCGGCCGATGATCGGCCCGCGTCCCGGCCGGGCCTCCACGGCGCCGGGCAAAACGGTCCCCGCGCGGTCGATCGCGCCGCGACGCAAATCCGTGCGGCCAACCCGACCGGCCGGTCCCGCGTGTCGGTCTTTGCCGGGTCGACATCTCATGGTTGTATGGGGGCGTGCCGCGGCCCCTGTCGGCCGGCGGCGAGGCCCGCGCGTCGGCATGGCACGGGAACGGCAAGGGAGGCACCGCAATGGCCAGCGTGGTCGCCGAGGATCAGGACGCCCGGAACGCGCTCGGCGAGAGCGAAATTCCCAAGGCCACGATCTGCCTCTGGTACGACACGGAGGCCGAGGCGGCCGCCCGATTCTACGTCGCGACCTTTCCGGACAGCGCCATGGGCGCGGTTTACCGGGCACCGGCCGATTACCCGTCGGGCAAGGCGGGGGACGTGCTGACGGTGGCGTTCACTGTGGCCGGCATCCCGTGCATCGGCCTGAACGGCGGTCCCGCCTTCCGGCACAGCGAGGCCTTCTCGTTCCAGATCGCGACGGACGACCAGGCGGAGACGGACCGGCTCTGGACCGCCATCGTCGACAATGGCGGGCAGGAGAGCGCCTGCGGCTGGTGCAAGGATCGCTGGGGCATCGCGTGGCAGATCACGCCACGCGTGCTCACCGCCGCGCTGGCGGCCGGCGGCGCGGAGGCCCGGCGCGCGTTCACGGCCATGATGACCATGGGGAAGATCGACGTCGCCGCGATCCAGGCGGCCCGGCGCGGATGACGTCGCGTCGGCCTGGACCCTGTTGCCGATGACCGAGCCGATATCCGCCGCGGCCCACGCGCGCACCATCCTGGCCGCGCACGAGCATCGCCGCCCCATCGCACCGCTGACCGGCTGGGATCCGACCTTCGACCTGCCGGCGGCCTACCGGGTCGCCGAGGCGATCCGGAGCCTGCGTGCCGGGCGCGGCGAGCGGAATGTCGGCTACAAGATCGGCTTCACCAACACGACCCTGTGGGAGCGGTACGGCGTCCGGGCGCCGATCTGGGGGCATGTCTACGACACGACCCTGCGCGACCGGGCCGCCCTGGGCGGACCGGTGCCCCTCGCGGCCTTCGTCGAGCCCCGGATCGAGCCGGAGATCGTGTTCGGTCTGGCACGCGCGCCGGAACCCGGCATGGATGCCGAGGCGCTGATCGCCTGCCTCGACTGGGCCGCGAGCGGCTTCGAGATCGTGCAGTCGCTCTATCCGGGCTGGCGCTTCGCGGCGCCCGACACCGTGGCGGCCTTCGGGCTGCACGGGTTGCTGGTGGTGGGCGAGCGGGTGCCGGTTCCGGCGGCCGCGCGGCGCGGCTGGATCGGCGACCTCGCGGGCTTCACCGTCGACCTGCTGCGGGACGGCGCCGTCGCCGACCGGGGCGGCGGCCGCAGCGTCCTCGGGACGGGACCGCTCGCCGCCCTCGCGCACTTGGTCGATGCGCTGGCTAACGATCCGGTCGCCCCGCCGCTCGCAGCCGGCACGGTCGTCACAACCGGCACGCTGACAGACGCGCTTCCGGTCGCCTCCGGCCAGCACTGGAGCACGCGGCTCGACGGGCTGCGGCTTCCCGGCATCGACCTTGCCCTGATCTGAAAGACCCGGCACGGGTTATCGTGCCAGGATCGTGTCGTTTCCCGGGCCGGCTCCGGGACTCTGGCATTGGTGATGGTTAGCCGACATGCCAAATGCTGAGCCATGCCTGGACGCCTGCGGCGACGCCACACGACCTTCCTCGTCTCCGTCACCGTGCAGGGCTCCAGCCCGGCATCCGGCGCCACGGTCTACGCGGTGATGAAGCCCAGCGCCGCGGAGGCGCTGGAGGCCGTCCGCCCTCTGGTCGACCCGTCGGCCACCCTCGCCATCGTGGGCAGCCTGTCCACCCGGATCGCCAAGGCCCTCAAGCTGAAGCGCGACGAGCCGCGGGTGGTCTGAGCCGCCCGGTTCCGGCTCAATCCACCGCGAGCCGGTAGCCGACGCCCCGCACGGTCTGCAGGAAGACCGGATTGGCGGGGTCGACCTCGGTCTTGCGGCGCAGGCGGTTGATCTGCACGTCGACGGTGCGCTCCGCCGCGGCCCCGCCGGGGCCGGCGAGCTGCTCGCGCTCGACATTGGCGCCGCCCGCCATCGCCAGGATCGTCAGGATCTCGCGCTCGCGCTCGGTGATGCGGATCAGCTCGTCGTCCCGGCGCAGCTCGCCCCGGTCGACCCGGAACGCGAACGGCCCGAAGGTCACCGCCTCGGCGGCCGCCGCGCGGGGCCGCGCGCTGCGCTTGATGATGTTGTTGAGCCGCAGCGTCAGCTCCCGCGGCTCGAAGGGCTTGGGCAGGTAATCGTCCGCGCCGATCTCCAGCCCCATCACCCGGTCGTTCGGGTTGGAGCGGGCGGTGAGCATCAGGATCGGCACACGCGACGTCTCGCGCACGCTGCGGGCGTAGTCGAAGCCGTTCTCGCCGGGCATCATCACGTCGAGGACCATGGCGTCGAACACGACGCTCTGGGCCCGGGCCCGGGCCTCCGCGGCGCTCGCCGCGGCGGTGACCCGGAAGCCCTGGTCGGTGAGGTAACGGGCGAGCAATTCGCGCAGCCGGCGGTCGTCGTCGACCACGAGGACGTGGGGCGCCTCGTCGGGCAGGTCGGCCCGGGCGGCATTGCTCACGCGCACTCCTCCCCGGCGACGCGCCCGTCGCTCCCGCCCCCGCGCCGCGCCATCAGGCGCTGGACCGCCGGGCGGTCCTCCGGCTCGATCATCGCCATCAGGAAATCCTCCGGGGAGCCCCGGGCATCCGGCGCCGCGAGCGCCCGGGCGAGGCGGCGGGCCTGGACCCGCGTGAGGTCGGCCGCGAGCCGGGCGCCGGCCTCGGTGCAGTAGAGGAGGCGCTGGCGCCGGTCGCTGGAACCCGGCTTCTGCGCGACGTAGCCCTGCCCGATCAGGTCCTTGAGCACCCGGTTGAGGCTCTGCTTGGTGATGCGCAGGATGTCGAGGAGTTCGGCGATGGTCAGGCCGGGATAGCGGTCGACGAAGTGCAGCACCCGGTGGTGGGCCCGGCCGAAGCCGTAGGCGGCCAGGATCCGGTCGGGATCGCCCACGAAATCCCGGTAGGCGAAGAACAGAAGCTCGATCAGGTCGTCGCTGCCGAGGGCGGCCGGCGCGGCACCCGGGACGGGTTTCGCCGCGAAGATCGCCTCGCGCGGGGCTGTCCGTGTCACGGCGCGGCCGCTCCCAACGGGTGATAGGTCAGTCCCCATGACGTTTCTCAAGGCGGCCCGGGCCCGTCAACCCTGACCGGGCCGGCCGGGGCGCCGGCCGGCGGCGATCCTCAAGCGGGATTGCCGCCGGTCCGGCCCCTCCGCTACGCAGGATCCTCGATCGACGGGAGCGGACGGACATGGCCGAGGCAGCTGAACCGGGACCGGGACGCCTCTGGATCCGCGATCCGCGCGCCATCCTGGCCGAGGGCGCCGGGGGCGGGATCGTCGTGGCGGGCACCCGGATCGTCGAATGCGTGGCGGCGGGCGCGAAACCCGCCGCGCCCGTGGACGAGACCTTCGACGCCTCGCGCCACGTGGTCATCCCGGGGCTGATCAACACCCATCACCACGCCTTCCAGACGCTGACCCGCGCCCACCCGCTGGCGATCAACAAGCCGCTCTTTCCCTGGCTGAAGGCGCTCTACACGGTCTGGGGGCGGATCACCCCGGAGGCGTTCCGGCTCGCCACGCAGGTGGCCTTCACCGAGCTGCTGCTCTCGGGCTGCACCACGGCGGGCGACCATCACTACCTGTTCCCGAAGGGGCTGGAGGATTCGATGGACGTCCAGGTCGCGGAGGCCCGGGCCCTCGGGATCCGGGCCGCGATCACCCGCGGCTCCATGAGCCTGTCCGACCGGGAGGGCGGGCTGCCGCCCGAGAGCCTGACCCAGGACGACGACACGATTCTTTCGGATTGCGAGCGGGTGCTGAACCTGTTCCACGACCCCGCCCCCGGCGCGATGGTGCAGGTCGCGCTCGCCCCCTGCTCGCCCTTCGCGGTGACCCGGCGCCTGATGCGCGAGAGCGCGGCGCTCGCCGCCCGGCACGGGAGCCGGCTGCACACCCATCTCGGCGAGACGCTGGACGAGGACGCCTATTGCCAGCAGATGTTCGGTTGCCGGCCGGTGGAGTACCTCGAGGAGGTCGGCTGGCTGAACGACCGGGTCTGGCTCGCCCACGGCATCCACTTCACCGATGCCGAGGTCGCCCGGCTCGGCAAGGCCGGGGTCGGCGTCTGCCACTGCCCGACCTCGAACATGACCCTGGCCTCGGGCCGCTGCCGCACCTGCGAGCTGGAGGCGGCGGGCTCGCCCTTGGGCCTCGGTGTCGACGGCTCGGCCTCGAACGACAGCTCGAACCTGATGGAGGGCGTGCGCCACGCCCTGATGATCAACCGGCTCACCTACGGGGCGGAAGCCGTGACGCATCTCGACGCCCTGCGCTGGGCCACCGAGGGCTCGGCCGCCTGCCTCGGCCGCACCGATATCGGCCGGATCGAGCCGGGCCGGGAGGCGGACCTCGCCCTGTTCACCCTGGACGAGCTGCGCTTCTCCGGCGCCCACGACCCGCTGGCGGCTCTGGTCCTGTGCGGCGCCACCCGGGCCGACCGGGTGATGGTGGCGGGCCGCTGGCGGGTGATCGACGGCCAGCCGCTCGGGGTCGATACCGGGATGCTGCGCGAGGCGCATTCCCGGCTGGCGGTGGACCTGTTCGGAGCGGTGTAGAGGGCGAGCCCTGACCCGCCCCGCGCGTGATCCTCAGAACAGCCCGTCGATCTGCCCGTTGGCGTCCAGCCGGATCGTGTCGGCGGCGGGCACCCGGGGCAGGCCCGGCATGGTCATGATCTCCCCGCAGATCGCCACCACGAAGCCGGCGCCGGCCGAGAGCCGGACGTCGCGCACGCCCACGATGTGGCCCTCGGGGGCGCCCATCAGGGTCGGGTCGGTGGAGAACGAGTACTGGGTCTTGGCCATACAGATCGGCAGGTTTCCGTAGCCGTCCTTCTCGAAGGTGGCGAGCTTGGCCTGAGCCTTCGTCTCGATCTGGATGTCGGCGGCCCCGTACAGCTTGGTGGCGATCGCCCGGATCTTGTCGGAGAGGCGGCTCTCCGTCTCGTAGGCGTGGCGGATCGGCGCCGGCTCGGCCTCGGAGAGCTTCACCACCGCGCGGGCCAGCTCCTCGGCCCCGGCCCCGCCCTCCGCCCAGTGGCGGCAGGTGATCGCCTCGACGTCGAGCCGCTCGCGGCACAGTTCCTTGAGCTTGGCGTGCTCGGCATCGGTGTCGGCGTAGAAGTGGTTGACGCCGACCACCACCGGCAGGCCGAAGCCGCGCAGGTTGGTCACGTGCCGGGCGAGGTTGGCGAAGCCCTTCTCCAGGGCGTCGATGTTCTCGGCCCCGAGGTTCTTCTTGTCGACGCCGCCATGCATCTTGAGGGCGCGGATGGTCGCCACCACCACCACGGCCGAGGGGGTCAGCCCCGCCTGCCGGCACTTGATATCGAGGAACTTCTCGGCGCCGAGATCGGCGCCGAACCCGGCCTCCGTCACCGTGTAGTCGGCGAGCCGCAGGCCGGCCCGTGTGGCGATCACCGAGTTGCAGCCATGGGCGATGTTGGCGAAGGGGCCGCCATGGATCAGCGCCGGGTTGCCCTCGAGCGTCTGCACGAGGTTGGGCTGCAGGGCGTCCTTGAGCAGCACCGTCATGGCGCCGGTGGCCTTCACGTCCTTGAGGGTGACGAGCTTGCGGTCGCGGGTCTCGGCGATGACGATCCGGCCGAGGCGCTCCTCCAGGTCGGCGAGGTCCTTGGCGAGGCAGAACACCGCCATCACCTCGGAGGCCACCGTGATGTCGAACCCGTCCTCCCGGGGGAAGCCGTTGGCGACGCCGCCGAGCGACTGGGTGATCTGGCGCAAAGCCCGGTCGTTCATGTCGACGACGCGGCGCCAGTGGATGCGGCGCACGTCGATGTTGAGCTCGTTCGCCCAGTAGACGTGGTTGTCGATCAGCGCGGCCGCGAGGCTGTGGGCCGACGTGATGGCGTGGAAGTCGCCGGTGAAGTGCAGGTTGATCTGCTCCATCGGCACGACCTGGGCCTTGCCGCCGCCGGCGGCGCCGCCCTTCATGCCGAAGCACGGCCCGAGCGACGGCTCGCGCAGGCAGATCATGGTCTTCTCGCCGATGCGGTTCAGGGCGTCGCCCAGGCCCACCGTGGTGGTGGTCTTGCCCTCGCCCGCGGGCGTCGGGGAGATCGCCGTGACCAGCACGAGCTTGCCGGGCTTCCGGCTCTCCAGACCGGCGATGTAGCCGTGGTCGATCTTGGCGATGTGCTTGCCGTAATTGTGGAGCGCGTCATCCGGGATGCCGAGCTTCTCGGCGACCTGCGCGATCGGCTTCAGGGTCGCGGCGCGGGCGATCTCGATATCTGACGGCATGGGCCTTCCTCCCTGACTCGCGGGCGCGATGCCCGCCCGCCGGCTCTTGCCGTGCGAATCTCCTGCCGTGCGGGCTGCGGCTTGGCCGCCCGCGAACGGCTGCGCACTGTGCGTCAAAGCCCGGGAAAATGCGCGTCGATTTTTATGATATGGCGGACAAAATACTCTTGTCGCCCCCGACGTCCCCAGCTCCGACGCACGGAGCGGGTCCGGACCAGCGAGACGCCCGGTCGAGGCCTGCCATCGGCGCCTCGGCCCTCAGAACCTGACCAGCTCGACGCGCCGGTTCTTCGCCCGTCCCTCCGCGCTGTCGTTGGCGGCGACCGGGCTGGACGCCCCGAAGCCCCTGGCCTTCAGCCGATCCCTCGCGACGCCGGCGGCGACGAGCTTCGCCATGACCGCCTTGGCACGGCCGTCGGACAGGGCCTGGTTGTGCGCGGCGGCTCCGGTCTCGTCGGTATGGCCGTTGATCGCGAGCCGCAGGCCGGGATTCGTCCGCAGCAGGCCCGCCACCGCGTCGATCTGCGGGGCGGAGGCCGGCAGGATCTCGGTCCTGTCGGTGGCGAAGTTGACCTGGATCACCGCCCTTCCCGTCGTGTCGAGGTCCTGCTTCAGCTGCTCGGCGGGCAGGAGGGCGGCGGTCTGGAGAAACGGCTTGGTCTCCAGGATGGTCCAGGCCGCGTTGTTGCTGCCGGGCACGAAATGGACCCAGATCTGCCGGTCCGGCCGGCGGATCACCCAGGTCTGCGCCGGCTCGTTGTAGACATTGCCCAGGCCCTCATACATCCCGATCCGGATGTCCTCGGGCAGCGTCTCCGTGAGGGAGGCGGGGATCCTGCTGTCGGCGATCTTCCGGCCGCCGGCCTGTGTCAGCACGGCCTCGATGTTCTTCTTCAGCTCATAGGATGCGTAGGTCTTGCCGTCCTTGGTGCCGATGAGGGACAGGAAGACCTTGCCCTCGACCTCGTGGAGCGCCGTGCCGGTCCAGAACAGGAAATGCCCGAAAGCGCGGGTCTCGGGCGGGTTCAGCGGCTGGTAGCCGTCGGGGAGCGCGAAGTAGGGAAAGCCGCCGAGCGGCGCGTTCGAGACGGGAACGGCCTCCAGGATGGACGCAGCCGGCCCGGACACCGTGTCCTGCGCGCTCGCAGGATCGGCCGGGATCCCGGATGCGGCACAGGCGAGGGCCAGCAGGATCCAGACCGGCTTCAGCGCTTTCACGATCCACTCCGACAGGTTGCGGAGGCGCGAGCCTAGCGGGCCCGGATCGGCAGGCAATTAGGCCTCTTGAGCTACGGTCCCCAAGAGAATCCCGTTCGTCTTTGCGCTTTGCAGGACGGCGCTACGGGATGTCGGGTGCAGAATACCGGCGATCTTACGCAGGCGCCGGGAGCCTGAACGGGCGCAGGCTCATGCCCGGAGGCCGAAGATCTTGCCCTTGCGGCCCGAAGCCGCCTTGCGGATCTTCGGGACGGCGCGCCCGAGCTTCGGCTGCGGGCGGCGCCGGCCGCCGCACCGCCGTGACGAACGAGGTGCGGACCGCCAGCGCGCCGGATCGGGAGAGGGGCGCTAGCCCCCCGACTTCTTGGCCTTGTCGGCGGCGCCCGGCGCCTCGTGCGGCTGGGGGGCGCCCTTCGGCAATTCCGGGTTCTCGGCGTTGTGCGGGGCGGCGACCGGGGCCGGCACGGTCTCGGCGGTGGCGGTCGGCTTCTCGATGTCGGGCAGACCGTCCTTCAGCTTCGCGTTGATCTGCGTGAGGTCATCCGGCTCGGGGTTCAGATCCTTGGCGTGCTGCCACTGGAACTTGCCCTCGAGGCGCCGGCCCGAACGCCAGTAGGCGTCGCCCAGGTGGTCGTTGATGGTCGGATCGCCGGGCTTCAGCTCGACCGCCTTCTCCAGCTCGCGCACCGCATCGTCCCAACGGCCGAGGCGATAATAGGCCCAGCCGAGGCTGTCGACGATCATCCCGTCCCGGGGGCTCGCATCGGCGGCCTGCTGCAGCAGCTTGAACGCCTCGTCGATGTTGACGTTCTGATCGACCCAGGAATAGCCGAGATAGTTCATCACCTGCGCCTTGGCGGCCGGCTGGTTGGCCGGCACCAGGGACAGGGCCTTCTTCAGGTCGGCCTCGGCCTTCGGCCACTGCTTGGCGCGCTCGTAGGCGGTGCCGCGGAAATAGTAGGTCGTCCAGTAATTGGCCTGCGGCCGGTCGCCGATCAGGCCGATGGCCCGGGTGTAGGTGGCGGCCGCCTCCTCGTATTTCTTGCGGGCGCGCTGCACGTTGCCCAGCGCCGTGATGACGTCGATGTCGTCCGGGTGGGCCTTCATCGCCGCGTCGAGATGGGCCAGGGCCTCGTCGCCCTTGCCCATCTGCTCCAGGTTCAGGCCGATCTGGATGTCGGCGTTGAGCTTGAGCGGGGAGGCGGCCGGGATCTGCGCGTAGGCCTCGTTGGCCCGCTCGGGCTGCTTCATCCGGTCCAGCGTGTCGGCCAGCGTCAGCCGGGCGAGGGCGTGGTCGGGGGCGAGGTAGAGCGCCAGCCGCAGGTAGATCACGGCGGGCAGTTCGTCGCCCTGCGTCGAGCCCGCGGAGCCCAGCCCGTACAGCACCTCGGCTGCGCCCTCCTGGGCGGTGCCGATCAGCCGCGTGAGCGGCTTGCCCTCCTTGAGCTTGTCGAGGGCGTCGCGCACCAGCGGGTGGCGGGGCGAGAGCTGGTCGAAGTCGGAATAGGCCTGGATCGCCAGATCGGTGCGGCCGAGGCTCGCCTCCATCCGGGCATAGGCGTCGACGATGCGCAGGGTGTTGCGGTCGGCCTCGTAGGCGGCCTTGAGGCGCCGCTCGGCCTCGGCGTTGTCGCCGGTCACCGAGGCGATCAGGCCGGCATGGTAGTCGCGGAAGGTGTTGTAGTAGCGCTCGCCCCGGAGCTTGTTGACCGTCTCCAGCGCCTTCTTGCCGTCGCCCGCGCCGGCATACGACCAGGCGGTGAGCAGCGTCGCGGTCAGGTCGGTGGCCGCCCCGCGGCCGCTGCGCGAGAAGTTCTGGCGGGCGGCGGCCCATTGGCCCGCCTTGATCTGGCGCACCCCGAGGGAGAGGTTGGCGAGCCCGTTGGTGGGATCGCGGGCGATGAGCTTCTCGGCGGTGCGGAACGCGTCCGGCAGGGCGCCGTCGGCGAGCAGCGAGATGAAGGCGCGCTCGACCAGCTCGGCATTGCGCGGATCGGCCTTGACCGCCTCGCGGTAGAAGGTCGCCGCCGCCGCCGTGTCCCGGGACGCGCCCGCGATGTAGGCGGAGAGGAAGTTGCCCTCCAGCGAATCCGCGGGCTCGTAGTCGAGCACCGGGGTCGATTCCCTCGGCTGCGCGGCCAGCACGGTCTGCGGCAGCCCGGCGGCGAGCAGAAGGGCGAGCGCCGAGACGCTCCGGCGGGCGCGTGTGATCATCATGAACCGATCGCGGCTCCTGGGCGCCGGCCCGTCAGGGGCCGGGCGCGAGAATGGCGGGGCATCCCCGAAAAAACGCTGGGGACACTGAACCCATCCCGCCAGCCCCGCAAGGCGAAAGGATGACGCCGCGTCCTCCCGGCCCGGTCCGGGCGCCTCACATGTTCGGGTAGTTCGGCCCGCCGGGCCCCTCCGGGGTCACCCAGTCGATGTTCTGGTTCGGATCCTTGATGTCGCAGGTCTTGCAGTGGACGCAGTTCTGCGCGTTGATCTGGTAGCGCACCCCGTCGCTCGCGGCGGAATCCGCCACCCACTCGTAGACGCCCGCCGGGCAGTAGCGGCCGGACGGCCCGCCATAGACGTCGTGCTCGGAGCGCTTCTGCAGCTCCAGGTCGCGGACCTTGAGGTGCGGCGGCTGGTCCTCCTCGTGGTTGGTGTTCGACAGGTAGACCGAGGAGAGCCGGTCGAAGGTCAGCTTGCCGTCGGGCTTCGGGTAGACGATCGGCGTCACCTCGGAGAGCGGCTTGAGGCAGGCGTGGTCGGGCTTGCCGTGCTTGAGCGTGCCGAACGGCGAGGCGCCGAAGATGCTCGTCGCCCACATGTCGATCCCGCCGAGGCCGACGCCCACCAACGTGCCGTACTTGGACCAGAGCGGCTTGACGTTGCGCACCGCCTTCAGGTCCTGCCCGATCGGGCTGTCGCGCCAGCCGGCCTCGTAGGCGGTGAGCTCGTCGCCGGCGCGGCCCGCCTTCAGGGCGTCCGCGATGGCGTCGGCCGCCTGCATCCCGGAGAGCACCGCGTTGTGCGAGCCCTTGATCCGCGGCACGTTGACGAAGCCCGCCGAGCAGCCGACCAGGCAGCCGCCGGGGAAGACCAGCTTCGGCACCGATTGCCAGCCGCCCTCCATGATGGCGCGCGCGCCGTAGCCGATGCGCTTGGCGCCCTCGAAGGTCTCGGCGATCAGCGGGTGGGTCTTGAAGCGCTGGAACTCCTCGAACGGCGACAGGGTCGGGTTCTCGTAGTTCAGGTGCGTGACGAAGCCGACCGAGAGCAGGTTGTCGTCGAAATGGTAGAGCCAGGAGCCGCCGCCGGCCTTGTTGGGCAGCGGCCAGCCCATGGTGTGGCGCACGAGCCCAGGCTCGAACTTGCCCGGCGCGAGCTGCCAGAGCTCCTTCACGCCGAGCCCGTACTTGAAGTGGTCGCTGTGCCGGTTGAGCGAGAAGCGCTGGATCAGGCCCTTGGTCAGGTTGCCCCGGGCGCCCTCGCCGAACACCGTGTACTTGGCGCGCAGCTCCATGCCGCGGGTGTAGTCCTCGCGCGGCGCGCCGGACTTGCCGATCCCGAGATCGCCCGTGGCGATGCCCGCCACCGCGCCCTTGTCGTCGAACAGCACCTCGGAGGCCGGGAAGCCCGGATAGATCTCGACGCCGAGCGCCTCGGCCTGCGCGCCCAGGTACTTGCAGACGTTCGAGAGCGAGCCGACGAAATTGCCGTGGTTCGACATGAGCTTGGGGAAGAACAGGTTCGGCAGGGTGATGCCGCTGTTCTTGGTGAGCATCATGAACTCGTCGCGCTGAACTTCCGTCTTGAGCGGCCGCTCCGGGTCCTGGCGCCATTCGGGCAGGAGCCGGTCGAGGCCGATCGGGTCGATCACCGCGCCCGAGAGGATATGGGCGCCGACCTCGGAGCCCTTCTCGACGACGACGACGCTGATCTCCTCGCCGATCTCGGCGGCGCGCTGCTTCAGGCGGATCGCGGTGGCGAGGCCGGCCGGGCCGGCGCCCACCACGACCACGTCGAAATCCATGCTCTCGCGTTCGGGCAGCGCCATCCTCGCCTCTCCTTTTCTTTTTCCAGTCTTCTTCCAGCCCCCGATCCGCGGTGGGCCGGCATCCCTGCTGCCGTCTCAAGCGATTCCAAGCTAGAAAGGCAAGTTGCCGAAGATCCGGCTTAAGGCAAAGTTCCCTTTGCCGCACGGGGCGGTACATGTGACGGGTGCCGGACGATCCCACCCCGTCCGCAACCCGGCATGCCGGTCAGACGGCGGGTGGGGCGGGGCCCGCGGGATCGCGCTGTTCCGTCACGCAAGACCTTGCCCGGCCGGCGGGTTTCGAGAGTTGTCCACAGGCCGCGGCGTTCCCACATGCTCCTCTCCATGCCGAGCCCCAACGACGCGCAAGCCGATCTGATCGCCTATCTCGACTTCCACGTGGAGGCCGGTGCCGACGCGGTTCTGGACGAGCGGCCGCACGACCGGTTCAGCGAGGCGGATGCGCCGGCGCCGACCCTGCGGGCACCGCGCCGGGCCCCCGACCCGCCCGTCGGCCAGACCGCCGGCCCGACCGCCGGCAGCCTCGTGCCGCCCCCCGGTTCGCCGCCGCCCGCCGCGCCGTCGCGGACCTTCGGCCGCGCCGCCAGCGCCCAGCCCGACGAAGCCGCGAGCGACGCCCGCGCCCGGGCGCGGCAGGCGAAGACCCTGGACGAACTGGAGCGGATCCTCGCCGATTTCGACGCCTGCCCGCTGCGCTTCACCGCCAAGAACCTCGTCTTCGCCGACGGCAATCCCAAGGCGCGGGTGATGTTTCTCGGCGAGGCGCCCGGCGCCGACGAGGACCGGATCGGCAAGCCGTTCATGGGCCGCTCGGGCCAGCTCCTCGACAAGATGATGAAGGCGATCGGGCTCGACCGGACCAGCGCCTACGTCGCCAACATCGTGCCCTGGCGCCCGCCGGGCAACCGCAACCCGACGCCCCAGGAGGTTGCGGTGTGCCGGCCCTTCGTGGAGCGCCAGATCGAGCTGGTCGATCCGGACCTCATCGTCTGCCTCGGCGCGCCCGCGACCCAGACGCTGACCGGCACGAAGGATGGCATCCTGCGGACCCGCGGCCGACTGTTCCCCTACAAGCTGCCCAACCGCGAGGTGAAGCTGCTCGCCACCCTCCACCCGGCCTTCCTGCTGCGCCAGCCGGTGCAGAAGCGTCTCGCATGGCGGGATTTCCGATCCCTGCGCGCCCTTCTCGACGGGAAAGCTTGACCACGTGGGCGGAACCGGGTCTCCCCTCCCGCCATTAGAGCTTCGTTCCCGCCGCTGGTCCACCGTCGGCCGGACATAGCGACGCATAGCAAACCGTGGGCTGCCCGAGGCGGCCGGCGCAGCATTGATGGCGGGACCCAACCATGCGCTGGGAAGATCTACGCAGCTCCGACAACGTCGAGGATCGCCGGGGCGAGGGCGGTGGCGGCGGCGGCATGGGCTTTCCCGGCGGCGGCGCCGGCGGGCTCGGCATCGGCACCATCGTGGTGCTGCTGATCATCAGCTATTTCACCGGCATCAACCCGGCGATCCTGATCGGCGGCGCCGAGCGGATCGGCGGCGGGCGCGGCCAGCAGGAGCAGCAGGTCGATCCGCAGACCCAGGCCAAGCGGCGGCAGGCGCCGACGGACGAGAGCGGCCGGTTCGCCTCGAAGATCCTCGGCAACACCGAGGACGTCTGGAGCCAGATCCTGCCGCAGCAGACCGGCAAGCAGTACACGCCGACGACCCTGGTGCTGTATACCGGCGGCACCCGCTCGGGCTGCGGCTCGGCCCAGGCGGCGATGGGCCCGTTCTACTGCCCCCTCGACAAGAAGGTCTATCTCGACACGGGCTTCTTCAAGGAGATGGCCTCGAAGTTCGGCGTGAAGGGCGATTTCGCCTACGCCTACGTCATCGCCCACGAGGTCGGCCACCACGTCCAGGACGTGCTCGGCATCCTCGGCAAGGTCCAGGCGCGCCAGCAGCAGGCGTCCAGCAAGACCGAGGCGAACGCCCTCTCGGTGCGGATCGAGCTGATGGCCGACTGCCTCGCCGGCGTCTGGGCCAAGAACTCCAACGACAAGTACGCCGAGCTGGAGCAGGGCGACATCGACGAGGCCCTGAACGCCGCCGCCCAGATCGGCGACGACGCCCTGCAGCAGCGCTCGAAGGGCTACGTGGTGCCGGATTCCTTCACCCACGGCTCCTCGGCCCAGCGCCAGCGCTGGTTCAAGGCCGGCTACAAGAGTGGGCAGACCAAGGCCTGCGACACGTTCAGGACGGCGAACAACTGAGGTGTGCGGCGGGGCGGAGAGCCTCGTCCGGACCTGACATACGCCCTCCCTCCCCTCTTCGCGGGGGAGGGAGACGCGCACTCCGCCTCACCCCCGGCTCAGGCGCCGGGCATTGGCCTGGACCTTCCGCCGGTAGCTGCGGATCACCTTGCCGTTCGAGGCCCCCGCGGCGAGCATCAGAGCCGCCTCGCCGGCGGCCAGCATCTTCTCGGTCACCATGAGCTGCGCCTCGACCTGCGCGGCCGGCCCCCCGAGGGCGAACATCGCCATCCGCTGGGCGATCACGCCCTGAGCCTCCAGGCCGAGCATGGCCATGTCGAGGCTCGTCGTCCACCAACCGCAAAACATCATCGTCCTCAAAGGCGTCCGCCACGGCCAAGCCCGGCACCATACGCCGGAGCGGCGGCTGGAGCGGCAGGGAAACGACTTAGCTCGCAGAATCGGGCAGAAAAGGCGTCCGGCGATCGGATGACGGTCACGGTTGCGCGCCATGCAGGGCCCAGCGGCCGCGCCCGTCTTTGCGCCGTCTCGATCGATGCCGTAAGCGCCCCGGAGCCCCATTCCCGGACACCGCGCCCGCACTTCATGATTCGCCTGGACAAGATCACCAAGCAGAACGGGCGGCAGCTCGTCTTCATCGAGGCCTCGGCCGCCCTGCAGCGGGGCGAGAAGGTCGGGCTGGTCGGCCCGAACGGGGCCGGCAAGACCACCCTGTTCCGGATGATCATCGGCCAGGAGCAGCCCGACGAGGGGCAGGTCGCCGCCGACCGGGGCATCACGATCGGCTATTTCAGCCAGGATGTCGGCGAGATGTCCGGCCGCAGCGTCGTCACCGAGGTGATGGACGGCGCCGGCCCCGTGAGCGCGGTGGCGGCCGAGCTCGCCGAGCTCGGCGCGGCCCTCGCCGACCCGGAGCGGGCGGACGAGATGGACGCCCTGATCGAGCGCTACGGCGAGGTCCAGGCCCGGTTCGAGGAGCTCGACGGCTACGCCCTGGAGGGCCGCGCACGGGAGGTGCTCGACGGCCTCAGCTTCAGCCAGGAGATGATGGACGGGGATGTCGGCGCCCTCTCGGGCGGCTGGAAGATGCGCGTGGCGCTGGCCCGCATCCTGCTGATGCGCCCGGACGTGATGCTCCTCGACGAGCCGTCCAACCACCTCGACCTCGAGAGCCTGATCTGGCTCGAATCCTTCCTGAAGGCCTATGACGGCGCCCTGCTGATGACCTCGCACGACCGCGAGTTCATGAACCGCATCGTCACCAAGGTCATCGAGATCGACGGCGGCGCGCTCACCACCTTCTCGGGCGACTTCGCCTTCTACGAAGGCCAGCGGAAGCTGAACGAGGCGCAGCAGCAGGCGCAGTTCGAGCGCCAGCAGGCCATGCTGGCCAAGGAGATCGCCTTCATCGAGCGGTTCAAGGCCCGGGCCTCCCACGCCGCCCAGGTGCAGAGCCGGGTGAAGAAGCTCGACAAGATCGAGCGGGTCGAGCCGCCCCGGCGGCGGCAATCCGTGGCCTTCGAATTCCAGCCGGCGCCCCGCTCGGGCGACGACGTCGTGATGCTCAAAGGCGTGCACAAGCGCTACGGCAGCCGCACGATCTACGAGGGCCTCGACTTCTCGGTGCGGCGCCGGGAGCGCTGGTGCGTGATGGGCATCAACGGCGCCGGCAAGTCGACGCTCCTGAAGCTCGTGACCGGCACCACCGCACCGGATGACGGCTCGGTCACGGTGGGCGGCAGCGTCAAGCTCGGCTACTTCGCCCAGCACGCCATGGACCTGCTCGACGGCGACCGCACCGTGTTCCAGACCCTGGAGGAGGCCTTCCCGCAGGCCGGACAGGGCTCGCTGCGGGCGCTGGCCGGCTGCTTCGGCTTCTCGGGGGACGATGTCGAGAAGCGCTGCCGGGTGCTCTCGGGAGGCGAGAAGGCCCGGCTGGTCATGGCGCTGATGCTCTACGATCCGCCGAACTTCCTGGTGCTCGACGAGCCGACCAACCACCTCGACATGGGCACCAAGGAGATGCTGATCGAGGCGCTGGCCAACTACGAGGGGACGATGCTGTTCGTCTCCCACGACCGGCACTTCCTGGCCGCACTCTCGAACCGGGTGCTGGAGGTGACCCCGGAGGGCATCCACCAGTATGGCGGCGGCTACACCGAATACGTGGCCCGCACCGGCCAGGAGGCGCCGGGCCTGCGGAGCTGACGGGCGCGGACGGACCCCGTCCCGGTGCGGTGCGACCGGCGCGCCGCTATCCCCCCGGGAGGCCCCACGCTAGGCTGCGCCGAAACGGCCCCGGGTGAGATGCCGTGCGACGCCTGCTGAAGTTCCTCCACACGATGGGATCCGCCGGGCTGCTGGGGGCGATGGCGTCCCTGGTGGTCATGCTGAGCCTCGCGCCCGCGCCATCCGCCCTGGCGGGATACGCGGCGATGCGGGGCGCGATGGGGGCCGTGGCCACCTGGATCTTCCTGCCCGCCCTGGCGGTGACGCTGATGTCCGGCCTGCTGGCGATGGCCCTGAACCGCGCCTTTCTGAACGCCGGCTGGGCATGGCTCAAGCTCGCCACCGGGGTCCTGATGTTCGAGGGCGGCCTGGTCTACGTGCAGGGACCGATGAAGCAGGAGGCGGAGCAGAGCGCCCGGGCGCTGGCCGGCCTCGTCGATCCCGCCGTGCTGGCCGTGTCGCTCCCCGGCGAACGCGGGACCCTCTGGGTGCTGCTGGCGGTCGCGACCGCGAATGTCGCGCTCGGGATCTGGCGGCCCCGGATCCTGCGGATCCCCCAGTAGGCGCGCCGCATCCGCCGATCATCCCGGTCCCGGCGCGGCACGACCGGCGACGAAACCGGGAAAGCCGCGCCGAATGCCGCTTTGAGTTGCCGGCTATAGAACTACTTTCCGATGCAGAAGCCGCTGAACAACCGATCGAGCACATCCTCGACGCCGACATGACCCGCGACCTCGCCCAGCGCCCGGACGGCGAGACGCAGATCCTCCGCGGCGAGCTCCGGCAATCCGCCCGTGCCTTCGAGCAGGCGGTCGAGATGGCCCACGCAGGCTTCGAGCGCCGCCCTGTGCCGGGCCCGGGTGATCAGCGCATCGCCGGTGCCGAGACCGCATTCGGCCGCAGCCTGGATGGCATCCAGCAACCGCGCCATGCCGGCGCCCGTGCGGGCCGAAACCGCCGGACCGTCCGACGCCCGTTCCGTTTCTGAGCCGGCAAATAGATCGGCCTTCGTGCGGACCGTCAGGATCGGCGTGCGGGTCGGTCCGAGCTCCGGAACCGCCCCGTCGGGGGGCACCACGGCGATCACCAGATCGGCGCTGTCGATCCGCGCCCGCGTCCGCATGATCCCCTCCGCCTCGATCGGCTCCGCGGTCTCCCGGAGCCCGGCCGTGTCGACCAGCAGGACGGGCAGGCCGCCGAGGTCGAGCCGCACCTCGATGGCGTCGCGGGTCGTTCCCGGACGGTCCGAGACGATCGCCACGTCCCGTCGGCTGAGAGCATTGAGCAGGGTCGACTTGCCGCTGTTGGGTGCCCCGGCCAGCACCACCGTGAAGCCCTCGCGGAGGCGCTCGCCCCTCTGCCCGTCGCGCAGGGTCCCGGCGATCGCGTCGCGAAGCCGCGCGGCGCGGCCGAACAAGGCGGCGTCGAGCCCGGCATCGTCCACGTCGCCCTCGTCGGCGAAATCCAGCGCCGCCTCCGCGGCGGCGAGGCAATCGACCGCTTCCGCCCGCCACGCGGCCACTTGCCGGCTGAGGGCGCCGTCGAGCTGACGGAGGGCCTGCCGGCGCTGGCCCTCGGTCTCGGCATCGATCAGATCGGCGACGGCTTCGGCCGCGGCGAGATCCATCCGGCCGTTGAGAACCGCCCGACGGGTGAAGGCGCCCGGCTCGGCCGCGCGGCACCCGGGAAACCGGGCAAGCGTGGCGAGAACGCCCATCCGCACCGCCGCACCGCCATGGAGGTGCAGCTCGGCCATGTCCTCGCCGCTATACGTGTCCGGCCCCGGAAACCAGGCCACCAGAGCCCGATCGAGTTCGGTGCCGTCGGCCGGATCGCGCAGGCTTCGCAGGGACAGCCGGCGGGGTGGCGGCAGGCTCCCGCAAAGGGCGACGAGCACGTCGCGCGCGGCCGGGCCGCTGATGCGGATCACCGCGACGGCCGCGCGGCCGAAGCCGCTGGCCGGTGCGAAGAGGGTCTCGGCTTGGGTCATGATCCGGCAGGGTCGTGCGGAGGGGCAGAGTTTCACGTGAAACAGGTGCGGGTGCCCTATACCATTCCGGCGTCGCGGTGCCGCGCCGGGTTGCGGTGTCGCGCCCTCGAACCCGGATGCGCCATGCTCGTCACGACCCGCCGCACCGTCAGCCTCGGCCTGCTCGCCGCGCCCTTCACCCTGCCCCTGCGGGCCGCCGAAGCGGAGCCGGACTGGGGCGCCCTCGAGCGGCGGCTCGACGGTCGCCTCGGCATCGCGGCCGCCACGGCGGACCGCGTCCTCGCCGCCTATCGCGCGGACGCGCGCTTTCCGATGTGCAGCACCTTCAAGGTGCTGGCGGTGGCGGCGGTGCTGGCGCGGGTCGATACCGGCCGCGAGACCCTCGACCGGATCGTCGCCTACGGTCCCGGCGACCTCCTGAGCTACGCGCCGGTGACCCGGAAGGCCCTGGAGGCCGGTGCCGGGACAGGGCAGATGACCGTCTCGGATCTCTGCGCGGCCGCGATCGTGTGGAGCGACAACAGCGCCGCCAATCTGCTCCTGGCGAGCCTCGGCGGCCCCGAGGCGCTGACCGCATGGCTGCGCGGCACCGGTGACCCCGTCACCCGCCTCGACCGGACGGAGCCCACCCTCAACACGGCGCTCCCCGGTGACCCGCGCGACACGACCACGCCGGACGCCATGCGGGCGAGCCTGGGCCGGATCCTCCTGGGCACCGTCCTGTCGCCGGCGTCGCGCGGCCGGCTGGAAGCCTGGATGATCGCCTGCGAGACCGGGCGCAAGCGTCTGCGGGCTGGGCTGCCGCCCGACTGGATCGTGGGCGACAAGACAGGCAGCGGCGACAACGGCTCGGTCAACGACATCGCGATCCTGCGGCCGCCGGGGCGTGCACCGGTTGTCGTGGCGGTCTACGTCACCGGCTCGACGGCGTCCCCGGAGACCTACGCGGCGGCCTACGCGGAAATCGGCCGGCTCATCGCCGCGCGAGCACAGGCAGCCTGACCGGACGACCCATGAAGACCCCCGCCAAGACCACCCGCGCGACGCTCGTCCTGGACAAGGCCGGGATCCGCCACAGCCTCCACGTCTATGCGTACGATCCGGACGCCCCGCGCATCGGCCTGCAGGCTGCGGAGGCGCTCGGGGTCGCGCCCGGACGGATCCTGAAGACCCTGATGGCGGCCGTGGACGGACGGACGATCTGCCTGCTCGTGGCCTCCGACAAGGAGGTGTCGATGAAGCGGGTCGCCGCCGCCTTCTCGGGCAAGGCGGCGGCCATGCTCAAGCCCGCCGATGCCGAGCGGCTGACCGGCTACCATGTCGGCGGCATCAGTCCCCTGGGGCAGAAGCGGACTGTCCCGACGGCGATCGATGCCGGATCGCTGACCGACCCGGCGGCCGAGATCCACGTGAACGGGGGCGGTCGGGGCTTGCAGATCCGCCTGACCGAAGGCGATCTCGTCGGCGCCCTGAAGGCCCTCGTCGTGCCGCTCACGTGAGCGCGCGGTAATCATCCGTTTACCCTGCCGCCCCACGGTGACGCCTTCCGGCGGAGACGGGTACGGCATGCGGAAGACGGGACGAAGGGCGATGACGGCGCTCGGATTCGTCCTGCTGCTCGCGGGATCGGCCCGCGGGGCGGATCTCGACATCCGTGGAACCGCCGAGACGGGTGTGGGGGCCAGCCCGCGCTTCTTCCCGCGCAACGACGGGCTCGATCGCCGCCCGGTCTACGCCGTCCGGTCCCGTCCCGTGCCGGTGGGCTGCACGCCCCGCCGGGTGCCGGTGCCCACCAACGCGCCGGACGATCCGAGCTATGTCGGCTCCGAGTACGGCCTGGGGCATCCAAGCTATTACGGCTTCACGCCGCCGCCCGGCGTGGACGATCCCTTCGGCCGCTCCCTCCTGCCCTACTGCCCCTGACGCCGAAACACGCGCCATTCCGGAGACCGCGTCGCCGCGGCAGATCCAGGCCCGTGTTCACGCAGGCGGATCGGAGTGCCGGATTCCACCGCTCCGCATCATGCTCTAGACCGGCCCTGCCCTCCCCCGGAGCCCGTCCCGTGCCCGAGCCGACCCTTCAGCCCTTCCGTGATCTCGCAGCCCTGCGCCGATGCGTCGCCGCGTGGCGCGCGGCGGGTGAGCGCGTCGTCCTGATCCCGACCATGGGGGCCCTGCACGAAGGGCATCTCGCCCTCGTGGCCGAGGCGCGGCGGATCGGCCGCCGGACGGTGGCGAGCATCTTCGTCAATCCGACCCAGTTCGGCCCGAACGAGGATTTCTCCCGCTATCCCCGCGACCTGGAGACCGACCTGGCCCTGCTCGCGCAGGCCGGCGCGGATGCCGCCTGGACGCCCGGGGTGGAGACCATGTACCCGCCGGGCTTCGCCACCCGGATCGAGGTCGCAGGCCTGACCGAGGGCCTGTGCGGCCCGTTCCGGCCCGGCCATTTCGCCGGCGTCGCCACGGTGGTGACCAAGCTCCTCAACCAAGTCCGCCCGGACGTCGCCCTGTTCGGCGAGAAGGATTTCCAGCAGCTTCGGGTGATTCAGCAGGCCGTGGCGGATCTCGACCTCGCGGTGGAGATCCACGGCGTGCCGACCGTGCGGGAGCCCGACGGCCTCGCGCTGTCGTCGCGCAACCGCTACCTCTCTCCCGAGGAGCGTGCCGTCGCCCCGAAGCTCCAGGCGGTCCTGGGCGAGATCGCGGCGGCCTCCCGCAACGGCACCCCCGTGGCCGGGCGGATCGCCGCCGGGCGGGCGGCGCTGGAGGCGGCGGGGTTCCGGGTCCAGTATCTCGCGGTCTGCGACGCCCGGACCCTGGCGCCGGTGGAACGGGTCGACGGCCCGGCCCGCGTGCTCGCCGCCGCCTTTCTGGGCCGGACCCGGCTGATCGACAACCGCGCCGTGTAGGCTGGCCGGCCGCGGGCCGGCGGCGCGGGGATCGGGGGAATGCACCCCACAGCCGTCCCGCCGGGTGTTGCCCCCGGCCCCTCGACCGGCCCCTCGACCGCCCCCTCGACCGGGCGCGCGCCGTCGTGGCCGTCTGGCCACGGCCCTCGGACTTTTCGGATTTTGCGCCATCGGCTCATTGGCTCCGGCCGGCCGACCTGTTCTCTGCTGGGACCGTGAATGGACCGCGCACCGCTCCGGCCGTCCTGGCCATGTCCCTCGCCCTGGCGGTGCCCGCGGGCGCCGGGGAGGACGCGTTCGAGGGGATGGCCGGCCCGTACGGCGAGCGTCTTCGCGTCGATGCCAAGGGGCTGACCCTCACCTTCCCCGCGCCCGATGTGAAGCTCCAGATCGGCGGCCGGCTGCATATCGACGGCGGTGCGGCGGGTTTCAGCCGGCCGGACCTGCCCGAGGCCTTCCCCGACACCGTCGCCGTGCGCCGGGCCTGGATCGAGCCGACGCTCACCATCGGCCGCGACTGGGTGATCGCCTTCCAGTACGATTTCGCCGACCCGATGCTGCCGATCAACGACGCGCTGGTGGCCTGGAAGGGACTGCCGGACACGATCCTGACGCTCGGCAACATGAAGGAGCCCTTCAGCCTGGAATGGCTGCAGAGCAACAACGACACCCTGTTCGTCGAGCGCTCGGTGGCCAATGCCCTCGTGCCGGAGCGTCGCTTCGGCGTCGCGGCCGGGCATCACGGGCAGGCCTGGACCGCGGTGGCCGGCCTGTTCGGCAACGCCGCCAGCAACGGCATCGACGGCGATGGTGTCGCGGTGGCGGCCCGCGCCACCGTCGCGCCGATCATGACCGCCGACGAGACCCTGCATCTCGGCCTCGCCGGGATCGTCCGCAACCGGTCGCGGTCCGACGGAGCCTTCGGCTTCTCGAGCCCCGCGGGAGCCTTCCTGTTCGAGCGCCCCCTGGTGGACACCGGCGATCTCCCCGATGCCGCCAGCGTGTCCCGGCTCGGGGCCGAATTCGCCTATCGCCGCGGTCCGGTCCTGATCCAGGCGGAATACATCTACGCGGCGCTGCAGCCGTTCCGCGGCCCCGGACAATCCGGCTCCGCGCTCGACTTCCAGGGCGGCTATGTCGAGGCGGCGCTCGTGCTCAACGGCGAAGGCCGTGCCTACGCGCTGACGCCGCAGAGCGGCACCACCTACGCGACCTTCAGGGGCGTGGCGGTTCCGGAGGCGCAGCGTGTGTCCCGCGGCGGGATCGGCGTGTTCGAACTGGCCGCGCGCTACAGTGCCATCGACCTGAACGCCCGCGGCTTTCGCGGGGGCATGGAGCAGGACGTGACCCTCGGCCTGAGCTGGTATCCGGAGCCGAATCTGCGGCTGATCGGGAACGTCATTCACGGGCGCGTGCAGCCGGGGGAGGCCCAATCCGCGACCCTGGGCACGGCCCCGTTCTCGGTCGACACGGTGATCGCACGCCTGCAGATCTACTGGTGACGGCGCGTGCCGGGAAAGCCAGCGGCCTCAGCTGACGCCCGTCACACCGCCCGGCGCAGGACCGATCGGAACGGACGCCGTTCGGGCGTCGGTTCCGGGGGCGGTACGGGCTGCTCGACGGGCGGGGCGGCCAGAACCTCCGACCGGACCGGCCGCGGGGCCGCGAAGGCCGTGCCCTGGGCGAACGGCACGTCGAGGTCGATCAGGTCCGGGACGTCGGCCTCGTCGGCGACGCCGGTGGCGATCAGGCGGATGCCGGCCCGGGTCAGGGCCGGTGCGATGTCCTCCACGGCGATGTCGGACAGGCTGCCCCGGTCGGAGCGCGGGCGCAGCAGCATCTCGGCCGGGACCTTGACCTGACCGATGCCGCGGTCCGCGAATTCGGCCGCATCGAAGCGCAGGTCGTCCGGACGGTCGAGGCTGAAGCCGATCCGACCCCGGAGCGGCGCGAGCAGGCCCCGCTGGCCTGCATCGAGACGGCGCCAGCTCGCCTGCGGCAGGGCGATAGTCAGACCTGCCAGGGCCGGATCGTCGGTGGCGGTGCGGGCGAGCTCGCGCAGGAGCCCGGGCTCGAACAGCGACAGCGGCGACAGGCTGTAGGTCAGCAGCGTCTCGCTACCGCGCCGGGCGAGGTGACGTGCCACGATGGTGGCCCGCTGCAGCATGCGGCGGTCGAGTTCGGTGGTCCGTCCGAAGCGCTCCAGCACGGGCAGGAAGACCTCGGGCTCGGCCGGCGGAACGCCGGGGCCGCCGATCCGGAGCCGGGCCAGCGCCTCGTAGGCCACGACCTTGCGTTGAGGCAGGGTGACAACCGGCTGCAGATGGATCTCCAGACCGTCCCCTTCGAAGGCGCCGATGAGACCGGCCTCGTCGACGGGGGGAGCCGCGGGCCGGGGCGGGATCGGCCGCGGGGGGATCGGCCGTGCCGGGACGGATGGGGCCGGGTTCGGGGCCGGTTGCGGGTCCGGCGGAACCGCCTGCGGCCGGAGCGCCCCGTCCTCGCGCGGGGGGGCGGCCGACATCTGCGGACGCGGCAGGGCCGGGGCCGGGGCGGCGTCCGGAAGGGCCGCGCCGGGCGCCGCCTCGGGCTGCGGCCGGAGCGCCTCCGCCGGCCGGGCCTTGAGGGCCGCGATCTCGGCATCCTGCGCGCTCAGCACGGTGGTGAGGTCGCGCACGATGCCGCTGAGCAACCCGAATTCGACCGTCAATTCCTCGATCTGCGCCCGCAACGCCGCCTCGGCGGCTTCGGGGCGCGGCTGAGCCGCGGCGCCGGCCCCCGCCGTCTCGACCTTGAGCAGGCGCCGGGACAGCAGATCGACCTCGCCGGACAGCTTCTCGCAGCGCGCCTTCAGGGTGGCGATACGGGTCAGGGCGAGACCGCCGGCCAGGGCGGCGGCGGCGCCGAGCGTCATGGCACTCCAGAGCGGCAGGAACACCGCGAGTGGCCCGAACACGACGAGCCCAAGAAGGCCGACCGTCAACAGCCCCGCATACCGGCCGAGGACCGGGACCATCGTCTAACCACCTGCCGGGAACGCGCGCCGGTCGCCGGGGGACATCCCGAGCGAACCCCACCGGGCGCGAACCGAATCACTGGATCATTGGCCGGGCGCACCGGGCCCGGCAAGGCTCCGGGAGGAGGATGATGCGCCATCACCTGTTAATTCCGGGCGGTGTGACGCCGGCGCCCGCTGGAACGTTGCGGAATCATCACGGCGGATCCGATTGCGAGGCGCTCCGGGGAGGGTTGCGCGGCTTGCGAATGCGGAGGGGATGAAAAAGGGTCATAAAGCGTGGCCATGACGTTCGTCCCCCCGCGTACTTCCCGATTTCGCGCCGTTCTCGGCGCCGGCGCGCTCCTCGCGGCCTTCGGCGCGACCGCGCCGCAGGCCGCGGATCTCGGCGCAGATCTTCCGCGCACCACGCCGACCTTCGCGATGATCGATCCCAATACGTGGATCGTCACGCTGAGCGGCTCGATCCAGGCCGTGCCGCGCTATCCCGGCGCCAGCGACTACACGGCCGTCGGCTATCCCTCGATCGATATCCGCCGGGTGGGCGAGCCGCGCCGCTTCTCGACGCCGGATGACGGGTTCAGCCTGTCGCTGTTCGACACCGAGTCGTTCCGGATCGGCCCGACCGCGCGCTTCGTGCCGGGGCGCTATTACGGCGACGACCGGCGGCACCTTTACGGCTTCCGCGACGCCCGCTTCGCGGTGGAGCCGGGCGTGTTCGCGGAGTTCTACCCGGTCTCGTTCATCCGGACCCGCGTCGAGGTGCGCCAGGGCCTCTACGGTCACCACGGCACGGTCGGCTCGGTGGCGGCCGACTACCTGATCCCCGCGGAGAAATTCCTGTTCTCCATCGGGCCGCGCCTGAACATCGGCGATGCCAGCTACGCCCGGAAGTATTTCGGCGTCTCCCCGATCGAGGCGGCGCTGAACGGGCGCGTCACCCCCTACGACCCGCGCAGCTTCTACTCGGCGGGCGTGCTCGGCGGCGTGACCTACACGCAGAGCGAGACCTGGGCCTACACGGCCTATGCCGGCTACACCCGCATCCTGGGCGCCTCCGGCAACAGCCCGCTCGTGCGTCGACCCTTCGGCAATCCCAATCAGTACCAGTTCGGCCTGCGGATCGATTACGCCTTCCGGATGCCTGCGCTGTTCTGAGCCGCACGCACGGCTTGCACCGGTCGCACCCGGGCCCGACATCCCGGCGATACGACGGAAGGCGATACGGCTGATGGAGGCCCGGATGGACGAGACGCGCACCGACCTGCTGATGCGGGTGGAGGGGATGACCTGCGACGGCTGCGCCGCCGCGGTGACCCGCACGGTGAAGCGGATCGATCCCGCGGCCGACGTGCAGGTCGACCGGGACGCCGGGCGGGTGGCGATCCGCACCGGCGCGCAGGCGCTCACCCTCGCCGAGGCCCTGACCAAGGCCGGCTACACCGCGACGGCCATGACGGGCTGACGCCGAGTCGGGTCCCGGAACGCCGGATCCGGGGTGTCGGGCTGCGGCAGCAGATGTCGCGGCGCTCCATCGTCTTGGCCAAGCCGTCTTCCTGGCCAAGCCGTCATCCTGGCCAAGCAGGCGTCCTGACCGAGCAGGTATCGGGACGATGATGGCCGGCCTCCGAGGAACCCCGCTCAGGAGCGGCTCAGGAACATCCCCGTCAGCAGCAGGGCGAAGCCCGCGAGGCCGAACAGCCCTTCCTTGCGCTGGGTGCGGTCGAGGAAATGGGCGGCGGCGCCGGCCGCGCAGCAGGCGGCCCCCAGACCGATCGTCAGGGACGACATGTCGAATCTCCTCATCCCGCGTCGCCCCGCGACGCGGCGAAACAGCCCCTCTCGTGAGCCTGCCGGACGGCGCTGTCCGTTCAGGATGAAGTCACGGCGCAAGACTTGCACGGTCCGGGGTGACTGGCAAGCGACGATAGCCAAGTCCTCACGCATCCTTCACGAGCAATGCTTGAGGTGACGATAGATCTTGGCGCTTCGATCGCACCGAATATCGTATCCATTTGCGGCTTCGACCGCCGACCAGGACGGAGGCCGCGTCTGGCAAAGGACGACGGGGACGCGTTGACCGCCGCGCCCGCCCCCGCTTAGACCTCCCGGAAGAACCGCCGCCCCCGGGCTCCAGTCCGGAGGACAGCGGGTGTGCGTCACCCGCATCCGCGGCGGGATGTCTGCGAAAGGCTGCTCGTCACCCCATGCTCACCACCTCCTCCGCCCGGTTCGACGTCGCGGTCGTCGGCGGCGGCCATGCCGGCGTCGAGGCCGCGGCCGCGGCGGCGCGCTGCGGCGCGCGCACGGCGCTGGTCACCCACGATCCGGCGACGATCGGGGCGATGTCGTGCAACCCGGCCATCGGCGGTCTCGGCAAGGGCCATCTCGTCCGCGAGGTCGACGCCCTGGACGGGCTGATGGGTCGCGTCGCCGACGCGGCGGGCATCCAGTTCCGCCTGCTCAACCGCCGCAAGGGACCGGCGGTGCGCGGCCCCCGGACCCAGGCCGACCGCAAGCTCTACGCCGCCGCCATGCAGGCCGCCGTCGCCGAGACCGCGGGGCTCACGGTGATCGCGGGCGCCTGCGAGGATCTGACCTTCGACGCGGATGGCCACCTCTGCGGCCTCGGTCTGGCGGATGGGCGCACCCTCGCCTGCGGCGCGGTGGTGCTGACCACCGGCACCTTCCTGCGCGGGCTGATCCATATCGGCGAGCGGCAGATCCCGGCGGGCCGGGTCGGCGAGGCGCCGGCGATCGGGCTGGCGCAGACCCTCGACCGCCTCGGCCTTCGCCTCGGACGCCTGAAGACCGGCACGCCCCCGCGCCTCGACGGACGGACCATCGATTGGTCGGGCCTGGAGATGCAGGAGGCCGACGCCGAGCCGGTGCCGTTCTCGACGCTCACCGAGCGGATCACGACGCCACAGATCCGCTGCGGCATCACCCGGACGAGCCAGGCCGTCCATGACCTGATCCGCGCCAACCTGCACCGCTCGCCGATGTATTCCGGCGGGATCGCCAGCCGGGGCCCGCGCTACTGTCCGTCGATCGAGGACAAGGTCGTGCGCTTCGGCGACCGGGAAGGGCACCAGATCTTCCTGGAGCCCGAAGGCCTCGACGATCCGACGATCTACCCGAACGGCATTTCCACGGCGCTGCCGGAGGAGGTCCAGCACGATCTCGTCCGCCTGATCCCCGGGCTGGAGCGGGCCGCGATCCGCCGGCCGGGCTACGCCATCGAGTACGATTACGTCGATCCCCGGGAACTCGATGTCGGCCTGCAGGTGAAGCGCCTGCCGGGCCTGTTCCTGGCCGGCCAGATCAACGGCACCACGGGCTACGAGGAGGCGGCCGGCCAGGGGCTGGTGGCCGGTCTCAACGCCGCTCGGCACGCGGGCGGCCGCGGCATCGTGGGCTTCGACCGGGCCGAGTCGTATCTCGGCGTGATGATCGACGACCTCGTGACCCAGGGGGTCAGCGAGCCCTACCGGATGTTCACCTCGCGCTCGGAGTATCGGCTGTCCCTGCGGGTCGACAATGCCGACGCCCGGCTGACGCCGCGGGGGATCGCGCTGGGCTGCGTCGGCGGAGACCGGGCAGCCCATTACGCGGCCGGACAGGCGGCCCTGGACGAAGCCCGCGCCCGCCTCGAAGCCGTGAGCCTGACGCCGAGCCAGGCCGCGTCCCATGGGATCAGCCTGAACCGCGACGGCATCCGCCGCACGGGCTTCCAGCTGCTGGCCTATCCGGAGATCGCGTGGTCCGATCTGGCAGCGGTGTGGCCGGACCTCGCGGATGTCGCCCCGCGGATCGCCGACCGGATGAAGACCGACGCCACCTACGCGGTCTATCTCGATCGTCAGAACGCCGACATCGCGGCCTTCCGCCGGGACGAGGCGGTGCGCCTGCCGCCGGCCCTGGATTACGCGACGATCAGCGGGCTCTCCAACGAAATGCGGGTGAAGCTCGAGACCGTGCGCCCCGGGACCCTCGGACAGGCGGCACGGATCGAGGGCGTGACGCCGGCGGCCCTGACCCTGCTGGCCGCGCATGCGCGGCGCGGCGCCCGATCGGTCCCGGTCGCGGCCCCCGTGGACCCGCTTTCGGCATGAGCGATCCGGATCGCGCCCGCGTCCTCGCGGCTGCCGGTGTTTCACGTGAAACAGCCGAGCGGCTCGACCTCTACGTGGCCCAGCTGCGGCGCTGGCAGCCCATCAAGAACCTCGTCGGCCCGGCGACGCTGACGGAGGTCTGGAGCCGCCATATCGACGACGCGCTCCAGCTGCTCGACCTGGCACCGGAGGCGCGCACGTGGCTCGATCTCGGCTCCGGCGCGGGCATACCCGGCCTGATCCTGGCCATCGCCGGCCAGGAGCGCGGCATCCGGGTGGACCTCGTGGAGAGCAACGCGCGCAAATGCGCCTTCCTCACCGAGACCGCACGGCTCACCGGAGCCCCGGCCCGGGTGCGCAACGCCCGGATCGAGGCGGTGATCGGGGACTATGTCGGCACCGACATGGTCTGCGCCCGCGCCCTCGCGCCGATGACGCAGCTCCTCGCCTGGACCGAGCCTCTGTTGAAAACGGGCACCACCGGACTGTTTCCGAAGGGCCGGGACGTACAAGCCGAATTGACCCAGGCCGGCGCGCAGTGGACAGTCGTTAACGACCTCGTGCCGAGCCGGACCGATTCCGATGCCCGGATCGTGCGCGTCACTGCCCTCGCCGCCCCGAGCCACCGATGAGCGAAGCGATCCTCGGCGATTCCGCCGACCGGTCCATGGATTCATCCATGCGACGCCCTCTGCGCGTTCTGGCGCTCGCCAACCAGAAGGGCGGCGTCGGCAAGACCACGACGGCGATCAACCTCGGCACCGCCCTGGCGGCGATCGGCGAGGATGTGCTGGTGATCGATCTCGATCCGCAGGGCAACGCCTCCACGGGTCTCGGGATCGACCGCGCCAAGCGTAGGGTCTCGACCTACGAGGTGATGGCCGGCGAGGCCTCCCTGGCGCAGGCCGTGGTCCCCACGGCCGTGCCGCGGCTGTCCCTGGCGCCCTCGACCATGGACCTCCTCGGCTTGGAGCTGGAACTGGCCACCCTGCCCGACCGGGCGCACCGGCTGCGCAGCGTCCTGAAGAGCCTGACCCAGGCGCCGAGCCTCAGCCGGATCAGCTACGTGCTGATCGACTGCCCGCCCTCGCTCAACCTGCTGACCATCAATGCCCTGGCGGCGGCCGACGCGGTGCTGGTGCCGCTGCAATGCGAGTTCTTCGCCCTGGAAGGCCTCAGCCAGCTGCTGCGCACCGTCGAGCAGGTCCGCGGCGCCCTGAACCCGAAGCTGACGATCCAGGGCATCGTGCTGACGATGTTCGACCCGCGCAACAACCTCTCCGCCCAGGTGGTGGCGGATGTGCGCGGGTTCATGGGCGACAAGGTCTACGAGACCGTGATCCCGCGCAACGTCCGGATCTCCGAGGCGCCCTCGCACGGCAAGCCGGCGCTGCTGTACGACCTGAAATGCGCCGGCAGCCAAGCCTACCTGCGCCTCGCCTCGGAGGTGATCCAGCGCGAGGGCCGGGTTCCGGCCGCGGCCTGATTGATTTGAGCCCCCTCCGGTTCGAAGAGGGGGAGTGTGGAGCGTGACACGGGTGGCGATCATGGCGGAGGAGGGGGCGAAGCCTCGACTGGGGCGCGGGCTCGCGGCGCTGATCGGCGATTTCAACGAGGCGGGCCGTGGGTCGGCCAAGGCCGAGGAGCAGCGCAAGGTTCCGATCGAGTTCCTGCGTGCCAACCCGCGCAACCCGCGCCGGAGCTTCGCCGAGACGGAGCTGTCGGAGCTCGCGGTCTCGATCGGCCAGCGGGGCATCATCCAGCCGATCGTGGTGCGGCCGATCGGCGACGTGCCCGGCACCTTCGAGATCGTGGCCGGCGAGCGGCGCTGGCGGGCGGCCCAGCGCGCCGGCCTCGACGAGGTGCCGGTGGTGGTGGTCGAGATCGACGACCGGGGCTCCCTGGAATTCGCCATCCTGGAGAACGTCCAGCGCACCGACCTCAACGCGATCGAGGAGGCGTCCGGCTACGAGCGCCTGATGAAGGATTTCTCGTACACGCAGAAGGAGTTGGCCGAGATCCTCGGCAAGAGCCGCAGCCATCTGGCCAACACGCTCCGGCTGCTCAACCTGCCGCTCTCCGTGCAGGAGCGGGTCTCCGCCGGCGAGCTGACCGCCGGTCATGCCCGCGCCCTGCTGGCGGTGCGCGATCCCGAGGCGACGGCGCGCCGCGTCGTGGCCGAGGGTCTGTCGGTCCGGGACGTGGAGGCCATCGCCTCCGCGGAGGCCGCGCCGGCCGAGGCACCCCGCCCCGGGCGCCCGCGCCTCTCGGCCGAGCGCCCCGCGCCGGTGCGCGATCTGGAGTTGCGGATCCACCGGGCGCTCGGCGTCCCGGTTTCCTACAAGCCGAAGGACGCCGATTCGGGCGAGATCCGCATCCGCTACGAGACGAAGGACGAGCTTCAGGCCCTGCTCAACCGGTTCAAGGTCTCGGACGCCTGATCGGGCCCCCTGCCCTGCCGGTGGCGCTCGCAGGCGGGAGCGCGTGCCGTATCGGTGGCCGGAGCGCGTGTGTCGCCCGGCCCAGAGTTGGGACATGCGGGCCGGTCCGCAGTCCGGATGACCGGGGAGCCGGAACTTGGCGGACGGTACCAGCGCGGCGGCTCGGAAATTCGACGCCGACCGGGCCGGCGAATAAGCGCAGCAGAGCCGGATCGCCCTGGCCGGCTACGAGGCCTGCCATGAGCTCGCCGCCTGCATGCTTGCCGCCGTCCTGGGCAGCGGCACGCCTGCGCGGCTGCTGATCGTCGGGGCGGGCGGGGGCGGCCCGGAGATCGTCACTGCGGCGGCCCTCGAGCCCGGCTGGCGCTTCACCGCCGTCGACCCGTCCAGCGCCATGATGGATCTCACGATCGCGCGGCTGGAGCAGGACGGTCTCCACGACCGGACCGAGATCGTCCTCGGAACGGTGGATGCCCTCCCCCAGGACGCGGTCTACGACGCCGCGACCCTGATCGGCGTGCTGCACCATCTGCCGGGCGACGCGGAGAAACGGGCGATCCTGCAGGCCATTGCCGGGCGCCTGAAGCCGGGCGCGCCTCTGGTGCTCGCCGGCAACCATTACGCGTATGCAAGTCAGCCACTGCTGCTTGCAGCCTGGGGCGAACGCTGGCGCCAGCACGGCGCCAGCGCCGACGCGATCGAGGCCCGACGCGGGAAGATCCTGCAGGGGGCCGATCCGCCCCATTCCGAGGCAGCCGTCGCGGCCCTGCTGGATGCCGCCGGCTTCGCGCCTCCGACCCGCTTCTTTTCCAGCCTGTTCTGGGGCGCGTGGCTCGCGCTGCGCCGTGCCGGAAGCGCCGACGGCGCCTGAGCCCGGACTAGCGCCGCCGCCGCGCCCCCGCCTCCGCGACCCGCAGGAGGGCCGCCGAGGCCAGGGCGTGGGCCAGGTCGGGCTCCGCCCGCCGGCAGGCCAGGACCGCCGCCTGCAGGGCCGCGACGGCCTGCCGGAGGGTGCCGGGCGGCCAGGCGCCGAGCTGGCCCTCGATGCTGGCCTTGCGCTTGAAATGCAGGCCGCGCCACGTCGCGACCATCATGGCGGGCGTCTTGTCGGGATTGTCGAGCCGGGTGGTGAGCAGCGTCAGGGCGTGCCGCAGCGCCGAGCCCAGCACCACGCCGGGGTCGAGGCCCTCGTGCCGGAAGCGGCGGTAATCGCGCTCCACCGCGTCGCGGCGGCCGTCGAAGGCGGCATCGATCAGGGTGTTGAGCACGCTCGCCGCGACGTCGCTGGTGATCGCCTCCACATGGTCGAGGGTCACGGTCTTGTCCCCTCCCCCCTCGCCCCCGGCGTAGAGGGCGAGCTTCTCGATCTCCATCAGGCTCGCCCGGCGGTCGCCGCCGAGGCTGCGGGCCAGAACCTCCCGGGCGGCCCGGTCGATGCGCAGGCCACGCTCCTGAAGGGTGCGCTCGATCAGGTCCGAGAGGGTCCGCTCGTCGTCGGCGTAGCAGGGGATCGCCAGCGCCTTCGAAGAGCGCTCGCACAGGGTGCGGAGCGGGTTGTTCTTGGCGAGATCCCCGGCCTCGACGACGATGCGGGCGTCGGCGACCGTCGCGCCGAGCACCGCCTCGACGGCGGGGGCGTAATTGCGGGTGCCAGGGCGGACCCAGATCGACCGGCGGCCACCGAACAGGCCCATCGTCCCGGCCTCGTCGCACAGCCGGCCCGGATCGGCCGCCAGGGCGTCGCCGTCGATCCGAACCAGCGCGAAGGGATCGGCCGGGTCGTCGACGAAATCCTCGGCGAGCTTCCGGGCCCGCTCGGTGACCAGCCCGGTATCCGGCCCGTAGACGAGGATGACGGGGATGCGCGGATCGGGTCCGCGCCGGATCAGCCCCTCGATCTCACCCGCCTTGACCGCCGTCACGTCGGATTACGGCTTCGTCGAGAGCACGGCGGCGAGGCGGCTCTTGATCTGATCGGACAGCACGCTCGCCAGCCGGATCTCGGCGTCCCGCGCCGCCCGCTGGCTGGCGAAGCGCTGGACCGAGCGATCGTAGGTCGCGGTCGAGGTGGCCACGCCCTCGGTATAGACCTTGGCGCCGCTCATATCCTCGAGGCTGTACTTGATGTTGGCCACCAGGGTGCCGGCCTCGGCGCGGCCGGTGGTGGAGGAGACGATCGGGGTCTGCACGATCTCGGAGCCCGAGAGCTTCAGCCGGTAGCGCTTGGTCGCCGGATGACCGGACCCGTCGAGATCGAAGACCAGTTCGCTGCGCAGGTAATGGCCGAGGCGCTCCTGCCCCTGGGCCATCGCCACGTCGTCGACTTGGACCGAGGCGAGCAGCGCCTGGACGGACTCGCCCGACGCGGTCGGCCCGTAGAGCGGCCGAAAGCAGGCCGAGAGGCTCAGCGCCAGGCCGGTCGCGCAGGCGAGGCGGACGATCCGCCCCGCGATGGAAACTCCCGAACCCACCATCCGCCGTCGTTCCGCCCCCGCTTGTCGGATCGTTCTAGCGCGGACACGGCATGCCGCGCCACGACGCTAGGGGGCAAACGTTACGATTCCTCTGCGGCAAGAGCGTGATCGTCCGGTTTCCGAATGTCATGCCGCGGCGGGAGAGAAATCCGATGACCGGCCGGAAATCCTAGGCGATCGCCGACAGGTAGGCCGAGACCGTGACGATCGCCAGCACCGTCGAGACCAGCACCACGGTGGCGGTCAGGTCGGCCTCGCGCCGATAGAACTCCGCCAGCATGAACGGTCCGGTGCCGGTGGGGAGGGCGGCCATGAGCACCGCGGTGTGCAGCAGGAGCGGGGGCAGGTCGAACAGGTAGCGGCCGAGGCCGTAGGCCAGCAGCGGATGAAGGGCGAGCTTGAGGCCGACGAGGAGCGCGGCGGTCCGCCCCTGCCCGCCGCCGGCGTGACGGGTCTGGGCCAGGAACAGGCCGAGCGCCACCAGGGCGCAGGGCGCGGCCGCGCCTCCGAGGAGCTTCAGGAAGGTCTCCGCGGATTCCGGCACGGTCAGTCCGGCACTCGGCACCAGGGCGCCCAGCGCCGGCGCCACCAGAAGCGGGTTGCGCATGAGCGAGCGGCCGACCGACCGCCAGACGGGCATGCGGGGCCCGCTCCGGCCCGACGCGGCCGCCTCGCGCCGCAGCCCGGTCTCGATCAGCACGATGGCCACCGCGAACACGCCGCAGACCGTCAGGATCGCCGCCACCGTGGTGGGGGCGAGCGCCTCGGGCCCGAAGGCGACCAGCGCCAGGGGGAACCCCATGAAGCCGGTATTGGCGTAGCCGGCGTTGAGCCCGTCCACCGCGGCATCGGCCAGCGGCCGCCCCTCCCCGCGCCGGATCAGCACGGTGAGGGCGAAGACCGCGAGACTGCTGAGACCGAAGGCGCCGATGAAGCCGGGCTTCCAGATGGCGCTCCAATGGGCGTGTGCGGTGACGTCGAACAGGAGGGCCGGCAGGGCCAGGAAGACCACGAACCGGTTGAGTTCGGTGGTGGCGGCGGCGCCGAGCACGCCGATCCGGCGGGCCAGCCAGCCGGCGAAGATCAGCGCGAAGATCGGCAGCACGACCAGCACGGTCGAGAGCATGGCGGGTCCGGGTCGGAGGACGATGCTCCGGCCTTAGGACGGTTTGCGGGGCCATCTCCAGTGCCGGGGGCGGGGACCTGCCATGCCGCGGCCCCCGCTCACAGGACCTACCAGCGGTAGATCAGGCTGCCGATGACCGTCGCGGGCGCGCCGCGATAGCAGAAGCCGGCTTGGCAGTTGTAGTAATCGCGATCGAAGATGTTGAACGCGTTGATCTGCGCCCGGAAGCCTTTGTACTTCGGATCGAGCGCCGCGAAGTCGTAAGCGACGAGGGCGTCGAACAGCGTCACGGTCGGATTGCGCACCGTGTTCTCGTCGTCGGCGAAGCTGTTGGCGTTGAACCGGATGCCGCCGCCGATCGTCAGGCCGCGCAACGCGGAGGAGGGCGGGAACAGGTAGGTCAGGAACGACGCGAAAGTGTCCCCCGGAATGCCGGAGAGCTGGTTTCCGTCGATCGCCGCACCGGTCACGGCCGAGGTCTGCTTCACGAAGCGGAAGTCGAGATGGGTGTAGGCGAGCGTCAGGTTGGTCCCCGGCGCGAAATTCGCCGTCGCCTCCATCTCGAAGCCGCGCGAATTGACTTCGCCGGTCGCAACTTGGTTGGCAAAGTTTGTGGGATCCTGGCGCAGAATGCTCGTCTGATTGATATCGAAGCCTGCGATGCCGGCGCTGATATTCGTGCCCGGGATCAGGTATTTCACACCCGCCTCGATCTGGTCGCCTGTGGCCGGGCGATAGGGACGGCCGGTGACGGTGTTGACGCCGACCTGGGGGGTGAAGGTCGTCGCATAGCTCGCGTAGGGCACGAGGCCGGGCGCGAGTTCGTAGTTCAGGCCCGCCCGGTAGGTGAAGGCGCTGTCGTTCTGGCTCTGCGGTCCGGCCACGACGCCCCGCGTCACGCTCGCCGTGTCGGAGGCGACCCAGTCCTGCCGTCCGGTCAGCGTCAGGACAAACTTCCCCCACTTCGCCTGTTCCTGGAAATAGACGCCGACCTGATCCTGCGCCTGTCGCGAGGAGCGATCGATGCTGGGGCGCGCGATCGGCTGGCGACCGTAGTTCAAGGTGAGCAGGTTGAGATCGGGCGCCACGCCGAAGCCGGCGACGCTCGAGAAGTCGTAATGATAGTAGTCGATGCCCGTCAGCAGCGTGTGGGCGATCGGGCCGGTGTGGAGATGACCCTCGAGTTGGGTGTCCACCGCGAAGGAGGCCAGCGATTGCTTGAACAGGCCCGTGGAGCGCTGCGCGCTGAGGCCCGTCACCCCGTCGACCTGCGTGTACGAGAAATTGGCATCGACGCCGGAATAGCGGAAGTTCTGCCGCAGGATCAGGTCTGGCGAGAACCGATGCTCGAAGGCGTAGCCGATCCGGTGCTGATCCGTCCGGTAGGTGTTGAGCGCGCCGTCACCCGAGTAGATCCGCGACACGCGGAAGCCGGGGAAGTTGTAAAAGCTCGCATTGCCCGGGACGTTCGATTCTTGGAACTCGGTCAGCAGCGTAAAGGTCGTGTCGGCCGTGGGGCGCCACGTGAAGGCGGGCGCGATCGTGAACCGGTCGTCCCGGACGCCGGGGCCGGGCAGGAACGTATTGGATTGCCGGGCGACGCCGGTCAGCCGGTAGGCCATCGTGCCGTCCGACCCCTCCACCGGGCCGCCGATATCGAAATTGCCCTGGTAGCGGTCGAAGTTGCCTCCCTGGAACCACACCTCGCCGAATTGGGCGAAGACCGGCCGCTTGCTGGTCACGTCGACGATGCCGCCGGGCGAGCCCAGGCCGTATAGGCCGGAGGCCGGCCCGCGCAGGATCGTCAGGGCTTCCGTTCCGTAGGGTTCGATCCGGGGAACGGCGAAGCCGACTCCGGTCTGGCGCAGGCCGTCGCGGAACACACCGTCGTAGGTCTCCGCAAAACCGCGAATGTAGAATGCGTCGGCCCGCGGATCGAAGCCGAACACGTTGCTCGACACGCCGGGCGTGTACGCCACCGCCTCGTTGAGGCTCTGCACGTTGCGGTCGTTGAGCTGCTCGCGGGTGACCACGGAGACCGATTGCGGGGTCTCGATCAGGGGCGTGTTGGTCTTCGTGGCGGTCGGGCTCACCCGCGCTACGTAGCCGGTGATGCCGGAGGGCCCGCCGCCGCCGCCGCTGGTGGCGGCGCTGCCGCCGTCACCGCCGCTGACATTGCCGCCGCCGCCGCCGGATCCCGTCGGAGCCGCCACGGCCGGCCGGGCGGCCTCCACGGAGATCTCGTTGAGCTGCACGGCGGTCTCTTGCGCGGCAGCCGCCGGGGCGAGGGCAATCGTGGTCAGCGCCGTGGTGGCGAGCAGCAGGCCGGACTGGGCGATACGGAATGACATCGGAGACCCCGAAACGCGCCCTTACGCGGCGCCTGGGGTCCACGTACCATCGTTCACGGGTCCTTGAGCAAGCCGAAAACGTGTTGTAAATCACACACTTAGAAGACTTCAAATCTGGAACGGTTCGAGCCTAGAACTCGAGCGGCGGCTCCCGCAGGGCGTCGGCCTCCCGGGTACAGGTGGCCTGATCCGGTACCGTCCCGGCGCCCGCCATGGCGCTCCGGAGCTCGGCCCGAGCCCGGTCGAGGTCCGCCCGGAAGGTTGCATCCCCCATCAGGGCGGCGAAGACCGCGGTGCCGGTGAGGCGTCCCGCCGCCACGTCGCTGAGCCAGTGCACGCCGCAGACGATCCGGCTCTCGCCATAGGCCCGGCCGCGGGTCAGGATCGGCGTCGCCTTCTCGGGAACCAGGGATGCGAGAATCAGCGCGTAGGCCCACCCCTGGGTGGCGTGCCCGGAGGGATAACTGAAGCTGTCGGCCAGGGCCTGGCTGCGCTGCACGCAGATCGGCGCCTCGTTGCCCACGAACGGGCGCAGGCGGCGGTAATGGACCTTGGGGCCCCGCGTCGCCCGGGCGAGGTCGAGGCGGGCGCGCTCCAGGAGGTTGATCACCGCCGGCACCCGCGCCTGATCGATCCGGGTGCCGAGGACGCAGGCGAAATTCTCCAGCACCGCCGCCGCGCCCTCCGCGACGTCGTTGGCGGCCAGGTCCCAACGGGCCGTTCCCTTGAGGACACGGGTGCTGTTGAAGGCCGCCCGGTCGGCCTTATCGAGGGGCGCGTCGTGGGCCGGCGGGGCCGGCAGGATCTGGACGGCGTCCGGCACCGCCGCGTCCGCCAGGTAGGGCTTCACGGCCGGCTTGCCGGGCTTCAGCGTCTCGGCGCCCAGGGACGGGGCTGCAGGGGTCATCGCCGGGGGGTGGTGGGGCGCATCCTCAGCCCGGGCCGCGACGGCCAGGAGGAGGGCGAGGGCGGCCGGGGCGAGGAGGGGCAGGGACGGCGTGCGCAGCATCGGATCCGGGGCTCTATCGGATGGAATCTGCGGGGCGCGCCCGCTGCCGGACGAACGGCTCAGCCGGCCCATCCAGTCCCTGCACAGGCGCCCTCTTCTGTCCAGGGTGACGGTGCCGATCCGCGCCGACTGTCACGCGTGATCGCGCCCCCGCCGCGATCACGCCGCCCGGATCGCGGCGGCCACGGCGCCCGGATGCTCCTCGTGCGGGCTCAGGGCGCCGGGGATCGCGGCGCCGGTCACGCGACCGCCGGCGATAAGGGCGTCCATCTCGGCGCCCGAGCGCCGGGGTGCGCCCTCGGGCCGCAGCACCAGGGTCGGCGGCAGGCCGTCGCCGAACAGGGCCAGGAAGGCGTCGCGGCTGCCCACCGGATCGAGGCCTCCGGTGACGAAGGCGGCGGTGCCGAAGCGGCCGTTGCGCTGGCGGGTGATGGCGTGCTTGTCGCGGATCAGAGCCGGGGTCACCCGGGCGGCGTCGGCATAGACATGGGCGCGCATCATCCGGCCGATGATCGGTGGGCTGATGTTGATGCGGTAGAGCGCCTCGCCGAGGAGCGGCGCCTCCACGGCGCGGCGGATGCGCGGGAACCAGTGCGCCCGTCCCGGCATCGCGGTGGGCAGCGGCCCCCGCCAGGTCGGCGCCACCAGGACCAGGCGCGCGAAGGCCTGCGGATGGCGCAGCGCCGCCGCCACAAGGTAGCCGGCGGCATGGCCGGCCGCGACGCCGAGCGCGTACGGGCCGGGGGCGGCGGCGAGCAGGGCGTCGAGGAAGGCGTGGAAGGTCGCGGGGGCGAGGGGCACCCGCGTCCGCGGCCGGGCGCCGAAACCGGGCCAGTCGGGCACGAGGCAGCGATACGCGGTTCCCAGGTCGCGGGCGAGGTCCCGCATCTCGGCGCGCGCCGAGATGGTCGACAGGGCCGGGAGCAGGAGGGCGTCCGGCCCCGCTCCGAACACGTCGCAGGGGGTCGGCACCGGCCGGCCCGCCACCGTGAGGTTCAGCTCCAGCGTCTCCATCGCGCTCCCGCCCAGCACGCCCCCGCCCAGTCTCAGGACATCAGGTGCGCAGCAGCTCGTTGATGGCGGTCTTCGACCGGGTGCCGGCATCGACGCGCTTGACGATCACCGCGCAGTAGAGGCCCGGGCCGGGCGATCCGTCCGGGAGCGCCTTGCCGGGCATCGTGCCCGAGACGACCACGGAGTAGGGCGGCACGCGGCCGTACATCACCTCGCCGGTGGTCCGATCGACGATCTTGGTGGAGGCGCCGATATACACGCCCATGGACAGGACGCTGCCCTGGCCGACGATGACGCCCTCCGCCACCTCGGCGCGGGCGCCGATGAAGCAATCGTCCTCGATGATCACCGGGTTGGCCTGGAGCGGCTCCAGCACGCCCGCGATGCCGGCGCCGCCGGAGATGTGGCAGTTCTTCCCCACCTGCGCGCAGGAGCCGATCGTCACCCAGGTGTCGACCATCGTGCCCTCGCCCACATGGGCGCCGAGATTGACGAAGCTCGGCATCAGCACGGCACCGGGGGCGATGTAGGAGCCCCGGCGGACGAAGCAGCCCGGCACGGCGCGCAGGCCCGCGGCGCGGAACTCGGCCTCGCCCCAGCCGGCGAATTTCGACGCGACCTTGTCCCACCAGGGCGCGCCGCCGGGGCCGCCCTCGATCGTCGCCATGTCGTTGAGGCGGAAGGAGAGCAGCACCGCCTTCTTCAGCCACTGGTTGACCACCCAGTCGTGGTTGCCGCTCTTCTCGGCGACCCGTGCCTTGCCCGAATCGAGCAGCTCCAGGGCCGTCTCGACCGCCTCGCGCACCGCCCCCTGGGTGGCGGTCGAGATGTTGGCGCGGTCTTCCCAGGCGGCTTCGATGGTCTGGGCGAGATCGGAATGGGGCAGGCCGGCCTGGGACATGGAACGGGTCAGAACTCTTGCGGCGGGAGCCCGTGCTTACAAGCGGCCATCGGAGCTGTCACCTGAGGAGATGCCGTCGATGACCTCGAGGAGCCCGCGCACCTGATCGAGATCGGTCACCAGCCCGGCGAGGTCGTCCGCCAGGGTGTCGTGGACGGCCTGCGCGGCCGCGGGGAATTCCTCCAGCACCCGGCGCATCAGCATCGGCGTGATGCGCATCACCGCGGCGCTCCCCTCGGCCCGGGCCTCGGTCGGGCGGGTCCCGCGCACGAACAGGGCGAGCTGGCCGATCAAGGCGGAGCGCCCGGCCCGCACCGGCTCGGCCCCCGGGGACCGGGGTGCCAGCCGGATCGTCCCGGCCATCACCACGAAGCCGCCATCGGCCGGATCGCCGCGGGAAAACAGCAGGTCGCCGTCCGCGAGGTCGCGGCGCTCCGCCGCGAAGGTCAGCAGGCGCAGGGCATCCCGGTCGAGGAAGCCGAACAGCGGTGCGGCCGCGAGGATCGCGATGTCGTCGTCGAGCCCCAAGAACGCCTCACCACCCTGCGCATACGCGAACCTGCCGGATCGCCTACACGTAAAGCTTCAATTCGTCAGGGCAGCAACTTGTATCCGCCCCCCTCGGTCACGAGGATCGCGGCGGTGGCGGGGTTCGGCTCGATCTTCTGGCGCAGCCGGTAGATATGCGTCTCGAGCGTGTGCGTGGTCACCTGGGCGTTGTAGCCCCAGACCTCGGCGAGGAGGGTGTCGCGGTTCACCACGGCCCGGCCCGCCCGGTAGAGGAAGCGCAGGATCGCGGTCTCCTTCTCGGTGAGCTTCAGCTTCGAGCCGCGCTCGCCGACGAGGAGCTTGGCCCCCGGCCGGAACGTGTAGGGGCCGATCTGGAACACCGCGTCCTCGGAGGCCTCGTGGCTGCGCAGGTGGGCGCGGATCCGGGCCAGCAGGATGCCGAACTTGAACGGCTTGGTGACGTAGTCGTTGGCGCCGGCCTCCAGCCCCTCGACATGGTCCGCCTCGGAATCCTGGGCGGTCAGCATGATCACCGGGCCGCGGAAGCCGCCGGCCCGCATCCGGCGCACGGCCTCGCGCCCGTCGAGGTCGGGCAGGCCGACATCCATCACGGCGAGGTCGATGCGCTCGGCGGCGACCCGTCGGATCGCGTCCGTGGCGTTGGCTTCGGTGAAGACCGTGAACTCGTCGCAGAGATCGAGCTGCTCGGTGAGAGTATCGCGCAGGATCGCGTCGTCGTCGCAGATCAGCAGGCGGTAGGCATTCGGCATCGTCCGGGGCCCCAGAGCAGGCTGCGGGAGAGGCGGGGGCCGCCTGCCGGGTGCAGCATGCGATGACGTCAGGATCTCGGCAGGATCGCGGCGCGACTCTACCGAGGCTTGTGTTTCCGCATCCTTTCGCCGCCGCGGCAATCGCCGCGGTGAACGGGCTGCGGGATCGGGGCGCACCGCTTCAGGATCAAGGCGTCGGACCCCACGGCGAGGCGGTGGGCTGGCTCCCGAATCCCGGCTCGGCGGCCCGGGTTCAACCGAGAAATAGAGCGCCCTTTGTGGCCGGAAGTTGCCTTGCGCGCAATTTTTCACCGGTTCGGAGTACGGATCTCGGGCATAAGGCGCGCCGGACCGGGTGGATTCGGGAGGACGGAGATGCGGCGGTCGAGCAGGGGACCCGTCCGCCTGACCCTGGGGGAGATCCGCGTGCGGGCCACGGTGGGGGACCGGCGGCGCGGTCAGCTTCTCGTCGGCCCGGCGGTGATCCCCTGCGCCCTCGGGGCGGGCGGGATCGTGATCGACAAGCGCGAGGGCGACGGCGGCTCGCCGCGCGGGCGCTTCCGCCTGCGGGCCGGCGCCTACCGGCCCGATCATCTCGGGATCCGGCCGCGCACGCTGCTGCCCCTGCGGGCGACCCGGCCCGACGACGGCTGGTGCGACGAGAGCCGGGACCGCCGCTACAACCGGCCGATCCGCCTGCCGGCCCCCGGGATCAGCGCCGAATCGATGTGGCGCGGCGACGGGCTCTACGACGTGGTGATCGACCTCGACTACAACCGCGCCCCGATCCGGAAGGGGCGGGGCTCGGCGATCTTCCTGCACATCGCCCGGGACGGCTACCGCCCGACGGAGGGCTGCGTCGCCCTGGCCCGGGCCGACCTGCTGCGGCTGCTGCGCCGCCTCGGGCCGCGGACGCATCTGCGGATCGGCTGAGGCCCGACCTCAGGCTCAGGCCTTCCGGGTCCGGGCCCCGAAGATCGCGGTCCCGACCCGGACATGGGTGGCGCCGAGCTGGATCGCCGCGGGGAAATCCGCGCTCATGCCCATGGAGAGGATCGGCAGGTTGTGGGCCTTCGCGAGCCGGGCCAGCAGGGCGAAATGGGCCGAGGGCGGATCCTCCGCCGGCGGGATGCACATCAGCCCCTGAATGGCGAGGCCGTGGGTCTCCTGGCATTCGGAGAGCAGGGTGTCGAGTTGATCCGGGAGCACGCCGCCCTTCTGCGGCTCTGCGCCGGTATTGACCTGGATCAGAAGCTTCGGCGTCCGGCCGGACCGGTCGATCTCCTTGGCCAGCGCCGCCGCGAGCGACAGCCGGTCGAGGGAGTGGATCACGTCGAACAGGGCGACCGCCTCCCGGGCCTTGTTGGATTGCAGCGGCCCGACGAGGTGCAACTCGACATCCGGGTAGCGGGCCCGGAGGTCCGGCCATTTCGCTACGGATTCCTGGACGTAGTTCTCGCCGAAGACCCGCTGTCCGGCCTTGAGCGCCGGTAGGATGCCCTCGGCCGGCACGGTCTTGGAGACGGCCACGAGCTGGACCGTGGCCGGATCGCGCTCCGAATCCTCGGCGGCCCGGGCGATGGCCGCCCGGACCTCGGCGAGACCCGCGGCAACATCGGCCTGCCCCACCGGAAGCTTCGCGGTCACATGCCCCATCCCGTCGGTGGGAGGCGCGCTGGGTTCGGTCTTCGCGTCGTCCATGGCCTTGCCTGTCCTGTCGCTGCCGGGCGGCGGCCCGTGCATCCCCGCTGCCGTGATTCTCGAGGGGACGGTCATCCTGTCCAACCCCCTCATCCTGAGATGCCGGAGCGCCGCGGAGGCCTCGAAGGAGGGTCCCGGCGGTCCGCCCCCCTGCAGCCCGCCGTCGAGGCGGCGGCGCCGCGTCTCAGGATGAGGGGGTTGGATGGGATCGCTCCGGCGCGACCCCGCCTCATGTCCCGTCTCTCCCTGTCCGACCTATGCGTTCGCGCGCCCCGCGCAAGCCCGAATCGCGCGCTGCGTTGACCGGCTGCGGCGCAGATATGCTATCGCGGCGCGACCGTGCCGTGGTCATCCTTCGGAATGACCGACGAGCCCCTGACCCAGCCGGATCCATGACCAGCACCGCCCCCCAGCCCGTCGAGCGCTACAACGCCAAGGATGCCGAGCCGCGCTGGCAGGAAGCCTGGGCTGAGAGGCGCCTGTTCGAGACCGACAATTCCGACAGCCGTCCGAAATACTACGTTCTTGAGATGTTCCCCTATCCGTCGGGGCGCATCCACATGGGCCATGTCCGCAACTACGCGATGGGCGACGTCGTCGCCCGCTACAAGCGCGCCCGCGGCTTCAACGTGCTGCACCCGATGGGCTGGGACGCCTTCGGCCTGCCGGCCGAGAACGCCGCCATGGAGCGCAAGGTCAACCCGCGGGACTGGACCTACGCCAACATCGCGTCGATGCGCGACCAGTTGAAGGCCATGGGCCTGTCGCTGGACTGGAGCCGGGAGATCGCGACCTGCGATCCCGACTATTACAAGCATCAGCAGCGCATGTTCCTGGACTTCTTGGCGAAGGGCCTCGTGACCCGCCGCACCGCCAAGGTGAACTGGGACCCGGTGGACCACACCGTGCTCGCCAACGAGCAGGTGATCGACGGGCGCGGCTGGCGCTCCGGCGCCCTGGTGGAGCAGCGCGAGCTGACCCAGTGGTTCTTCAAGATCACCGATTTCGCCGAGGACCTGCTGACCGCGCTGGACGGGCTGGACCGCTGGCCGGAGAAGGTCCGGCTGATGCAGAAGAACTGGATCGGCCGCTCGGAGGGCCTGGAGGTTCTTTTCGCACTTGTTCCGGATGCCCACGCCGCAGCTGCCCAACGTGCGGCCGATGGGGTCCTCCGTGACATCAAGGTCTACACCACGCGGCCCGACACCCTGTTCGGCGCCAAGTTCCTCGCCGTGGCCGCCGATCATCCGCTGGCGGCAGCGGTTGCCGCAACAAACCCCGCTCTCCAGGCCTTCATCGAAGAATGCCGGCGCACGGGCACGGCCCAGGCGGCGATCGACACGGCGGAAAAACTCGGCTTCGACACCGGCCTCACCGTCCGCCATCCCCTGGACCCGTCCTGGACGCTGCCGGTCTACGTGGCGAATTTCGTGCTGATGGAATACGGCACCGGCGCGGTGTTCGGCTGCCCGGCGCACGACCAGCGCGACCTCGATTTTTCGAACAAGTACGGGCTCGGCAACACGCCGGTGGTCTGCCCCGAGGGGCAGGATCCGGCGACCTTCGTCATCACTGACACCGCCTATGTCGAGGACGGGCGGATGATCAATTCGCGCTTCCTCGACGGCATGAGCACCGGGGAGGCCTTCGAGGCCGTGGCGCGGCGCCTGGAAGGGGAGGGGATCGCCAAGCGCAAGGTCCAGTTCCGCCTGCGCGACTGGGGCGTCTCCCGCCAGCGCTACTGGGGCTGCCCGATCCCGATCATCCACTGCGAGTCCTGCGGCCCGGTCCCGGTTCCGGTGTCCGACCTGCCGGTGAAACTCCCCGAGGACGTCTCCTTCGATCAGCCCGGCAACCCGCTGGAGCGCGACGCGGCGTGGCGGAACGTGCCCTGCCCGCAATGCGGCGCGCCGGCCCGGCGCGAGACCGACACGATGGACACGTTCGTCGATTCGTCCTGGTACTACGCCCGCTTCACCGCGCCCTGGCTCACGGACGCGCCCACCGACCGCGCCGTGGTCGATCGCTGGCTGGCGGTGGACCAGTATATCGGCGGCATCGAGCACGCGATCCTGCACCTGCTCTACGCCCGGTTCTTCATGCGGGCGATGCGCGAGACCGGCTGGGCCGGCGTCTCCGAGCCCTTCGCCGGCCTGTTCACGCAGGGCATGGTCGTCCACGAAACCTACAAGGACGCGGCCGGCGCCTGGGTGCCCCCGGCCGAGATCCGCTTCGCCACGGAGGAGGGCGAGCGCCGCGCGTTTCACGTGAAAACTCAGGCGCCGATCACGATCGGCGCCATCGAGAAGATGTCCAAGTCGAAGAAGAACGTGGTCGACCCCGACGACATCATCGCGAGCTATGGGGCCGACACGGCGCGCTGGTTCATGCTCTCCGACTCGCCGCCGGAGCGCGACGTGATCTGGACCGAGGAGGGCGTGCAGGGCGCGGCCCGCTTCGTCCAGAAGGTCTGGCGGCTGGTCAACGCGGCCGTGCAGGCGACCGGCGACGGCGCCGCGGACCTGCCCCTGCGCAAGGCCGCCCACCGGGCGCTGGCCTCCGTGCAGGACGATATCGAGCGCCTGCGCTTCAACCGCTGCGTCGCCCACATCTACACGCTGGCCAACGCCCTGGAGGATGGCCTGCGCGGGCCGGTCTCGGGACAAGCGGCGCGGGAGGCCGCCGGCATCCTGGTCCAGCTCATCGCCCCGATGATGCCGCACCTCGCCGAGGAGTGCTGGTCCGTCCTCGGCCGCGGCGGCCTCGTGGCCCAGGCGCCCTGGCCCGAGACCGAGGCGGGGCTCCTCGTCGAGGACGAGATCACCTTGCCGGTCCAGATCAACGGCAAGAAGCGTGCGGACGTCACCGTGCCGCGCGATGCCGACGCCAAGGCTGTGGAGGCCGCGACCCTGGCGCTGGAGGCGGTCCAGAAGGTCCTGGAGGGCAAGGCGCCCCGCAAGGTCATCGTCGTGCCGGGGCGGATCGTGAACCTGGTGGTGTGAGGCGTCGATCTGCCGATCCCATCGGGAATCGACTCCATCCCACCCTCCATCCTCATCCTGAGGTGCCGGAGCGCAGCGGAGGCCTCGAAAGAGAGCTCCCGCCAGCCGGGCGATCCCGGGTGCCCTCCTTCGAGGCCCGCCGACGCGGGCACCTCAGGATGAGGGCACGGGTGAGGTCAGCGGATTCCAGGGCGAGGACGGCTCTGCCGGGCCTCTGTCACAGCGCCGGGTTGACGAAGGCCTCAGCGCGCCGCGTGACGCACCTCAAGGCGCCGCCAGCTCCGGGTCCTGCCCGCTGGCTTCCAGACCGCGCCGCACCAGTCCGTCCCGCTTCGCCTGCGCGATGAACGCGGCGAGGTAGGCGGCCCCGGCCGCGCGTCCGACCGGCAGGCCCATGGCCTGCGGGATCTCCATGAAGTGCCCCGGCAGCAATCGCACCTCCGGATGCGCCGCCGCGTAGGCGGCCAGCGGCTGATGCACGCCCGCCGCCACCTCCAACCCGTCCCGCGCGAAGGCCGTCACCGCCTCGGCCGAGGTCGGTGCCCGCACCAGGGTCGCGTGCGTCAGGGCGCGGGTCAGGAACAGGTCGTAGGCGCTGCCGCGCCCCACCGAGACGCGCACGCCGTCGCGATCCACCGCCTCCGGGGACCGGAGCGGCGAGGCGGCCGGCACGAGGTAGCTGCCGGCGATCAGCACGTAGGGCTCGGTGAAGCTGATCCCCTCGGCGCGCTTGGGGTCGATCGCCAGGAAGCAGATGTCCCAGGTTCCGGAGCCCGCCGAGCCCGAAACCGCGCCCGCTCCCGGATAGGTGATGAACGCCACCGGCACCCCGAGCCGCGCCGCCAGGGCCCGGGCCAGATCCACCGAGACCCCCGCGGGCCCGTCCGGGCCTCCCTGAGCGAGCACCGGGTTGCCGAGATTGATCGCCGCCCGGAGCGTGCCGGTGGGGGCGAGGTCGTGCAGGACCGTCGGATCGGGTGCCATCGGTCTCGTCTCGGCATGTGCGGCGGCGGGAAGCAGCAGGAGGAGGAGGGCTGCGCGGATCCACATGACGGTCGCTCCGCCTCAGGCGCGCCGCGCCGGCCCGGTCGACGCGGGGACGCCGTCCCGGGCGGGACGGCGGCGCCGGCGGGCCAGCATGTTGAGGACCTCGACGCCGGCCGAGAAGGCCATGGCCGTGTAGACGTAGCCCTTCTGCACATGCGCGCCGAACCCCTCGGCGATCAGCGTCATGCCGATCATGATCAGGAAGCCGAGCGCCAGCATCACCACGCTGGGGTTTCGGGCGATGAAGGCCGAGAGCGGCTCGGCGGCGACCAGCATCACCACCACGGCGGCCACCACCGCCACCATCATCACCGGCACGTGCTCGGTCATGCCCACCGCGGTGATGATCGAGTCGATGGAGAAGACGAGGTCGAGGAGCAGGATCTGGCCGATCGCCGCGCCGAAGCCCAGGCTGCCCCCGGTTGGCCTGTCCGTCTCGGGCTCCGGATCCACCGTGTGGTGGATCTCCTTGGTGGCCTTCCACAGCAGGAACAGGCCGCCGCCGATCAGGATCAGGTCGCGCCAGGAGAAAGCCTGGCCGAGCACCGCGAAGACCGGTTCGGTCAGCTGCACGATGAACGCCACGGTGCCGAGCAGCCCCAGCCGCAGGATCAGCGCGAGCCCGATGCCGATACGCCGCGCCCGGGTCTGCTGATCGGCCGGCAGCTTGTTGGTCAGGATCGAGATGAAGATCAGGTTGTCGATCCCGAGCACCACCTCCATCACCACCAGGGTGGCGAGGGCGGCCCAGACGGCCGGCTGGCTCGCGAGTTGGAGCAGGTCGGTCACAGGCTGGGGGCCTCACTGGTCGGGAACAAGCGGCTGCCCAGGGTGGTCAGGTCGAACGGGCTGGGGCCGCGCACCGGCTCGGGGGCCAGCACCCGCAGAATCTGCGGGAAGACCTTGAAGTGGGCGGGCGTGTGCGTGGTCAGTTCGCCGTCGGTGTTCACCGGCCGGGGTCTGCGGGTGGAGAGGCGGATCTCCTGCGCGTGGAACGCCCGCACGTCGGCCGCCCGTCCATGCGTGCCCCGCCGAAGCGCCGGGAGCAGGGTGATGAGCCGCCACCAGTGATCGATCTCCAGGCTGTAGAAATCCAGCTTGCCGTCATCCACCGCGGCCATCTCCTCGACGGTCATGCCGCCGCCATAGTGGCGGCCATTGCCCACCGAGACCTGGATCGTGGTGACCTTCTCCACCGTGCCGTCATGCTCGATCGTCACGGTGAAGGGCCGGACACGGCGCAGCACGCGGACAGCCGCGACCGCGTAACCGAGCACGCCCCAGGTCTTCTTGGATTCCGCCGTGAGTTCGCCGGCGAGTTCGGCGGAGAAGCCGATGCTCGCCACGTTGAAGTAGTAGTGACCGTTGACCCAGCCGAGATCCACCGGCCGCGCCTCGGCGGCGGGGATGAAGCGGGCGGCCGCCAGGGGATCCAGCGGCAGGTTGAGGGAGCGGGCGAGGTCGTTGGCCGTGCCAAGCGGCAGGATGGCGAAGGGCAGGCCGGCCTCCACCAGAGCCGGGGCGGCGTAGTTCATGGTGCCGTCGCCGCCGCCGAGAATCACGAGGTCGACCGCGCCGGCGCGGTCGCGGATGACATCCCGGCAATCGGCCTCCGGCGACGGCTCCTCCGGCTCGATCCCGCCCTCCCGCAGGATGGCGCGCACCTCGTCGAGATCCAGGGCGCCATTGCGGGCCTTGGCGTTACAGATCAGCAGGGCCCGGCGCTGGCGCGTGCTCATCGTGTGCGTCCGGGACGGGTGCCGGACAGCGTTTCGGTCTCAGGTCGGGCCAAGGGATCCTCGGTGCACGGCGGCAAGGGGGTGCCAGGGGAACGCGGGAACGGCGAAAGGCCGAGACTGTCCCCGACTTGGTACCCAAACGCACGAACGCAACCCCATCATCCCCGCAATCCAGGGCTGGTCGCCGCCGCGCAGTCGGGCAGGATGTGACGCGCGCCCGAAGCCCCCGTGGAACCTCGCACTCACGCAGGCGCGTTCTCTCTCAGTCCGCCCCGGCCGCCAGGAAGGCACCGATGCCCGCCACACGTCCCACCCGTCCCCAGGCCCTCGTCCTGGGCTTGGTCCTGCCGCTCGCCATCGTGGGCTCTGCCGCGGCCCAGCAGCCGGGTGCTGCAGGCGGGGGCGGCTGGGTGGATCCGCCCCCGCGGGCGGCCGCGCCCGTTGCGGCTGCCCCGAAGGCCCCGCTCAAAGCCGCAGGCCCACAGACCCAAGAGCCGATCACCGCTCAGGCGAAAGCCCCGCCCGAAGGCGGGCGCGGCGCCGAGCCGCTCCGGCAGGCCGCCAGACCGGAACCGGGGGAGGATGCCCTGCCGAAGGCTGCGGCGACGCGGGGGCCGGGACCGAAGCGGGCCGCCGCCCTGGAGCGCCCGCCGGTCCGGGAATCCCTGCACCATCACGCGCGCCCTCAGCACCGGCTCGCCGAGACGCCGGCCGCGATGGTCCCGGCATCCGGCGTCTCGGCCGAGCGCGCCGCCGCCGCCCGGGCGCTGGCCACGAGCTACCTCGCCACCGTCTCGGGTTCGAGCGACACGATGGTCGATGCCGCGACCCGGTTCTACGCGACCCGCGTGCGCTTCTATGGGCGGCCGATCACCACGGCGGGCCTCGTGGCCGAGAAGCGCAGCTTCGTGCAGCGCTGGCCCGAGCGTCGCTACGAGCCGCGGGCGATGCGCGCCGCCTGCGATGCCGAGACCTGTACGATCCGCACGATCGTCGATTTCCGCACCGCCAATCCGGGGCGCGGCGCCGTCTCCAGCGGCGAGGCCGAGCTGATCCTGGAGGTCGGCTTCGCGGGCACGCGACCCTACATCCTCGGCGAGACCGGTCGCGTCCTGCGGCGGAGCATCCAGGCCGGAACCCTGGCCGCTTCGCCCGGCAAGGCGTAAGAGCCCCGGATCATGGTCCGCCGCCTCGCGGCGGGCAGGGGCGTGCGAGGTGGTGCGTCATGGGATCGGTCCCGGTGCTCGGGCGTTCCGTGAGGCGCCCCGGGCGGGCTTCGTCGGGAGGCGCGGCCGGGCCTCCTTCACGCCGCGCGCGGTGATGCCGGGATCGGGTGTATGACGTCTTCGATGGTGGTGGGGAAACAGGCGGCGGAGCCGGCGCGTCCGGCCCTCGACGGTCCCGGCCGCCTCGCCCTGCGCGAGGCAATCCGGGCTGAGATCGCGCGGGCGCGCCCGCGCCCCGTGGCGGTCCGGACCCTCGAGCTCCTGGCCGAGACCGCCTGCACCCCCGATGAGGCGGGAACCGGCCTCCGCGTGCTCGATCGACACGGTGCCGTGCGCCTGCGGGACGACACGTCCGAGCCGATGACCCTCGTGGATCTCGTGGCGGACCTGCGCGCCCGGCATCCGGCCCTGTTCCTGCCGCCCGAGCCCGAACCCGAATCGGCGCCGGAGGCCGCCGACGAGGCCCGCGATTCGTCCCTGCTGAGCGGCGCCTACGAGATGAAGGCCGCCACCGCGCGCTTCGTCGAAACCCAGTCCGAACGGGCCCGCTCCCTGGCGGAGCGCTCCTCCGAGCAGGGTCGGGTGCTGGCGCAGAGCGCCGCCGGCCGGTTCGCCACCCTGCGGACGAGCCTGCGCGGCCGGTTCGCCCGTCCCGCGACGGTCCGGACCGACGCGGCCACGGGGGCGAGCCCGGAGGTCGATCCGGCAACGGCCTGGAACAGCGGCCCCGGCCGCGTCGGAGAGTCCCTCCGTGACGGCTTCGGCCGTCTGCGCGACCGGTTCGGCCGCGGCGGAGACGGCGCGGACGAGGGCGCACGCCGGCAGCGCCGCCTGCTCCTGGGCGCCAGTGCCGGCACCCTGGCGGCGGTGATCGCCGCGGGCCTCGTCCTGGAGGGCCGTGCGCCCGATCCCGCGCGCCCCGCGGCCCCGGCCGCGCCCCGCACGGAGGCCCCGAACGGCGCCACCCCGAACAATCCCTCCTCCGGCGCCCCGGCGGCAGCCCCCGACACGGTCACGCCGCCCCCCGAAACCGGAGGCGAGTCCGAGCCCGACGCGCCGCTGCCGCCGAATGCCGTGACGGGACAGGCCCAAGTCATCGATACCGCGACCCTCAAGGTCGGCGGCAAGGTCGTGCATCTGTTCGGCGTCGAATGGGTGCGCGGCGGTCAGGCGGAGGAGTTGGCCCGGTACATCGGCAACCGGCCGGTGACCTGCCAGCCCGCCCCCGGCAGCACGACCATGAATTGCCTCGTGGACGGGCGCGACCTCTCCGAGGTGGTGCTGTTCAACGGTGGCGGTCGCGCCTCGCCGGAGGCGAGCCCCGAACTGGTCGCGGCCGAGGATCACGCCCGGAGCGAACGGCTCGGCGTCTGGAAGCGCTAGACCGATGCCGGCCGAAGCGTTCGGCACCACCGCGGATGGACGGCCGGTCACCCGCCATGTCCTGAGCCGGGACGGTCTGCGCGTCGCCATCATCGATTTCGGCGCGGCCGTCACGGCGATCGAGGTGCCCGACCGCGCCGGCCATTCGGCCAACGTCGTCCTCGGCCTCGACACCCTCGCGGCCTACGAGACGCTGAGCCCGAGCTTCGGCGCCATCGTCGGCCGCTACGCCAACCGCATCGCGGACGGGCGCTTCAGCCTCGACGGGCAGAGCTATCGCCTGCCTGTGAACGAGGCGCCCAACACCCTCCACGGCGGCCCGGACAATTTCGGCAGGCGCCTGTGGCGGGCGGACCTCTCCGAGGCGACGCGCCTCGTCCTGAGCCGCCGCTCCCCGGACGGGGAAGAGGGATTTCCCGGCACCCTCGATGTCCGCGTGACGTACAGCCTTCCCGAGGACGGCGTGCTGCGCATCGATTACGCCGCCGTCACCGACCGGCCGACGGTCGTGAACCTCACCAACCACAGCTACTTCAACCTCGCCGGGGAGGGGACGGGCAGCGTCCTCGGCCACATCGTGCAGGTCGAAGCGGACGCATTCGCGCCGACGGACGCGACCCAGATCCCCACCGGCGCGCTCCAGCCGGTCGCCGGGACGCCGTTCGACTTCCGCACGCCCCGGGCCCTGGAGACCCGGATCCGCGAGGGGGACCCGCAGCTCGCCTACGCCAAGGGCTACGATCACACCTTCGTCCTGCGCGGGGCCGCAGGGACGCTGCGGCCGGCCGCCACCTGCATCGCCCCCGACAGCGGGCGCCGGCTCGACGTCTGGACCACGCAGCCGGCGCTGCAGCTCTACAGCGGCAACAATCTCGACGGGCGGCTGATCGGGCCCTCCGGACGCATCTACCGGTCCGGGGACGGCGTCTGCTTCGAGACGCAGGGCTTTCCGGACGCGCCGAACCAGCCGGCCTTTCCCTCCGCGGTTCTGCGGCCGGGCGAGACCTTCGCGGCGACGACGAAGTTCCGGTTCTCGGTGGTGTGAGGGCGCGTCGCGCCAGCCTCACGCCTCCGTCAGGGCGCACACCGCCGGGCCGCAGCGCCCTGAGGGCCGAAGCCTGGATCGATCCGGGACCGGCCGATCCGGTCTGACGGCCGGCTCCGGCCTCACGCGGCCTGCGGGCGTCCCCGCAGGCCGGGGATCGCGGCGGCCGGCGCGGCGGGATGCGGACGCCGCGTCTCGCCGAGCGCCAGTAGGGCAACCGTCACGGCGTCGAGCCGGGACGGCTCGCCATCGGCCATGCCCTCGGCGGCGGCGACTTCCTTCAGGTACTCGTCCCACGCCCAGCGCCGCAGGATTTCGCGCTTGCAGCTGGGCAGCAGCCGGGGATGATCGAGGACCGCGGCCGGCGTGGCGAACACCGCGGCCGGGTTGACCAGGGCTCGCTCCAGATCCGGCACCCCCTCGGGCACGCGATCGTCCGCGGAACGACCCTGCGCCGTCGCGCGGACCTGCACGGGCGCCGCGTCCCGGTTCGAGCGCCAGACCCGCACAGTGCCTGGCCGACCACGTCGGTCCGCCGGGTCGGGCGCGGGCCTGTCGGCGCGGCTCCGGCCCGCGGCAGAGGCTGCCGCCCGCTCCCCTGTCGGGCCTGTCAGCGCCCCCTCCGTGGCGGGCGTGCCGGTCTCGCCGGTCCAGCCCATCGGCGCCGCGATCTCCGGAGGCGTCGCCCGCTCGACGGCGAGGCCGCCCCTCTCGGCCCGGGCGGGGCCGGATGTCTCGACGGAGCGCACGCCGTGGCGGATCGGCGCCCGGCGGCCGGCGCGCCTCGTTGCGCCCGCGGGCGGCGTGTCGTCTCCGAGTCCGATCGTACGATCCTGCATGGTTGCCTCCCTGTTGAGGCGCGCTCAGCCGCCGAAGAGACCGAGCCGCGCCGCCGATTGCACGCCGAAGCTCGCCGCGAACGAGAGCAGCGCGGCGTCCCAGGAAGTCAGATGCGGGGTGTTGGCCGGCGGCCCGGCCTGCGTGATCGCAAGACCGAGCCACACGAAGCCCGACAGGCTCAGCAGCACGGCCAGCACCCAGGGCAGGGCCGGTGACGGGCAGAGCGCGGCCAAAGCGAGGCACAGCGCGGCGGACAGGATCCAGCGGCCCAGCACGGCCCAGTCGGTCGCCTGCACCGGCCCGCCACGCCGGCCATGCCGCAACCGGGATACGCGCCTGTGCCCACCCCTCAGGTCGAAGGTTGCCATCGGACGCCTCCGGCTCAGTTCAGCTGAGGCTCGCGCCCGGTCGGACCGCGCCGCCAGCGGCGGGTGAACGCCGCGGGGAAGAGCGGCTTGGGCGGCGCCGGCGAGACGGGCGGGGCCGAACCCTCGTCGAGCGCCTGGAGCGCGTCCAGGATCGCGTCGAGCGGCACGGGCTCGGCCCGGCAACCGGGCAAGCAGCGCAGCGCCGGACAGGACTCGACCGCCCGTGCGTCGGAGGCCCAGGAGGCCAGGATCGCCCGCTTCTCGGCGTGCGACAGGCCCGGATAGCGCAGCACCTCTCGGGGATGCCGGAAGACGTCGCCCGGCGCCACGAAGGCGTCGAACGGCTCGACCGCCTGCGGTCTCAGGGTGGCGGCCGCCACCGGACCGAGGCGCTCGATCTCGGGATGGATGGACGTCGTATCGATCGGCTGCATGCAACCCTCCTCGTCGTGAGCAAAGGCAGGGGCAGCCGGCACGTTGGTCGGGACGCACCGGCGGCCGCATCATGCGTTCAGGTCTGCGGCCGCCGGGGCGGCCGCAGGCAAGGTCGATCCAAAGCCGGCTCAGTGCTTGGCGGCCGGCGCGCCGGTAGCGTTGATCGCGATGCGCCGACGACGTTCCGGCGCCTCGGCGGCCCGCGGCAGCGTCACGGTGAGCACGCCGTTGCGGAACGTCGCCTCGGCCTTGTCCTCCTCCACCGGCACGGGGAGGGCGATCGACCGCTCGAAACGGCCGTAGCTGCGCTCGGAATAGCCGCGCACCCTGTCGGTGGTCTCGGCACGCTTCTCGCCCTTCAAGGTCAGGACACCGTCCGCGATGAGGAGTTCGACGTCCTTCTCGTCGAGGCCGGGAAGCTCGGCGGAGACGCGCAGCGCCCCGTCCGCCTCCACCAGCTCGACCCGCGGCCAGCCGATGCCGCGGCTCGCGAGGCTGGGCACGCCGCCGAACCCGCTGAACACGTCGTCGAACAGGCGGTTCATCTCCCGGTGCAGCGTCAGGAACGGGCTGGCCGGCTCCTGCGACAGGGCGGTGGGCGCCGGGGCCGTGCTGCGGCTCCAGGGAATCAGATCTCTCACGCTCATGGTCCATTCTCCAGCGCATGCGATGCAGTCGTGGGAACAGGCCCGCGGCGGGTCCGCGGACCCGTGAGGGATGTCATGCGTGTCGGCACGGGGTGCCCGGACGCGCGGCCCGGGCCGCCGATCAGGCTGCCTTGGCGTCGCGGGCGATCTGAGCCGGGGCGTTGTCCTGGCCGGACGCGGCCGTCGTGCCACCGATGGCGATGCGGCGGGGCTTGAGCGCCTCCGGCACCTCGCGCTTCAGCGCGACGGTGAGCAGGCCGTTCTCCAGGGACGCGCCCACGACCGTCACGTGCTCGGCCAGATTGAAGGTCTGGCGGAAGGTGCGCGCCGCGATGCCGCGGTGGAGGTAGTGTCTCTCGCCCTCCTGGGCGGCCTTCTGACCGGACACCAGGAGCGTGGTGTCCTGCTGGTTCAGCTCGATCTCCTCGGGCGTGAAGCCCGCCACCGCCATGGTGATGCGATACTGGTCCTCGGCGACCTTCTCGATGTTGTAGGGCGGCCAAGCGGCCGAAGGCTCGACGCGCTCAGCCTGATTGAGCAGCTCGAACAGGCGGTCGAACCCAATGGACGACCGGAACAGGGGCGAAACGTCGTAAGTCCTCATAACCACATCCTCCGACGAGCAACGTGACTACAAGCGACGCCGGACACCGTGTCCGGCGCCCTCACCGCGAGCCCGTTTCCGGGCCTCGCACGCGCGTAACGTGCCGGGTGAGGGCGGGTTCCAGGCCGAGCGAAAATTTTTGACCGCAGCGCTGCGAGCTGTCGAACCGGGCATTCCGGCCCCAAGAGATCAGGATGAGGCCGGGGACTGGGACGGGCGCCGGACCGGAACCGGCGGCACCGGCGCCCGCACGCTCAGCCGACCGCCTCCTCCACCAGGATCTCGCGCTTGCCGGCATGGTTGGCCGGACCGACGATGCCCTCGATCTCCATCCGCTCCATGAGCGAGGCGGCGCGGTTGTAGCCGATCTGCAGGCGGCGCTGGATGTAGCTCGTCGACGCCTTCTGGTCGCGCAGCACCACCTGCACGGCCTGATCGTAGAGATCGCCGCCGGCCTCGCCGAAGGAGCCCTGGTCGAATACGGCGCCGTCGAGTTCGAGTTCCGCCGCGCCGGCCTTCCCCTTCCCGGCCCGTTCGCCGCCCTTCTCGGGCGCGCCCTCCTCGTCATCCGCCGTGACGGCGTCGAGGTAGCTGGGGCGGCCCTGGCGCTTGAGATGCGCCACGACGGTCTCGACCTCGCTGTCCGAGCAGAACGGCCCGTGCACCCGGGTCGTGCGCCCGCCGCCGGCCATGAACAGCATGTCGCCCTGGCCCAGAAGCTGCTCGGCGCCCATCTCGCCCAGGATCGTGCGCGAGTCGATCTTGCTCGTCACCTGGAAGCTGATCCGGGTCGGGAAGTTCGCCTTGATCGTCCCGGTGATCACGTCCACCGAAGGCCGCTGCGTCGCCATGATCAGGTGGATGCCCGCCGCCCGCGCCATCTGCGCCAGACGCTGGATCGCCCCCTCGATGTCCTTGCCGGCCACCATCATCAGGTCGGCCATCTCGTCGACAACGATCACGATGTACGGCAGCGGCGCCAGGTCCATCGCCTCGTCCTCGTAGACCGCCTCGCCAGTGTGGCGGTCGAAGCCGGTCTGCACGGTCCGGGTCAGCACCTCGCCGCGCGCCGCCGCCTCGGCGACCCGGGCGTTGTAGCCGTCGATGTTCCGGACGGCGATCTTGGCCATCTTCTTGTAGCGCTCCTCCATCTCGCGCACGGCCCATTTGAGGGCGATGACCGCCTTCTTGGGGTCGGTGACCACGGGGGAGAGCAGGTGCGGGATGCCGTCGTAGACCGACAGCTCCAGCATCTTCGGATCGACCATGATCAGCCGGCACTCCTCCGGCTTCAGCCGGTAGAGCAGCGACAGGATCATGGTGTTGATCGCCACCGACTTGCCCGAGCCGGTGGTGCCGGCCACCAGCAGGTGCGGCATGCGCGCGAGGTCGGCGATGATCGGCTCGCCGCCGATGTTCTTGCCCAGGCACAGGGCCAGCTTGTGCTTGCTCTCGGCGAAATCCGTGGAGGCCAGGAGCTCGCGCAGATACACCGTCTCGCGCTTGGCGTTCGGCAGTTCGATGCCGATGGCGTTGCGGCCGGGCACCACCGCGACGCGGGCCGAGACCGCCGACATCGACCGGGCGATGTCGTCGGCGAGCGCGATGACGCGGCTGGACTTGGTGCCCGGTGCCGGCTCCAGCTCGTAGAGGGTGACGACCGGGCCCGGCCGCACCGCCAGGATGTCGCCGCGCACGCCGAAATCGCCCAGCGTCGCCTCGAGGAGCGTGGCGTTCTGCTCCAGGGCGTCCGCCGAGATCAGGCTCGCCTGGGACGGGCCGCGGGGGGCGGCCAGCAGGTCGAGGGCGGGCAGGGCGTAATCCTCCGGGCGGACGGGCGGCGCGGGCGCGCGGCGCGCCGGCACCGGCGCGGCCGGGGGCGGAGCGACCCGGGAGGCGGTGGGTTCGGAGCGCGGCGGGACCGGGCTCTGCGGCGCCTCGAACGCCTCCAGCTCGTCCTCCGCATCGACCTGCGGCGCCGCGATTCGGCGGGCGGTCGTGGCCGGGGGGCCGTCCTCGGGCGCCTCGAAGACCGGCTCGCGCCGACCCGGCCCCGGCGCCCGTCCCTCGGGCAGGTGGTCGGCCCAGGGCAGATCCGCATCCGTGAAGGCGCGCCGGGCCGCGAGGGCCGGCGAGGCACTGTCGATCGGCTCGGCCCGGCCGGCGCGCCATGCCGCGATCCGGTCCGCCGCGGCGACGCGCAGGCCCATCAGCCCCTGCGCCAGGGCGCCGACACCCACGAGGCCGAGGCTCGGCTCGTCGGAATCCTCGCGCTCGTCGCGGGCCGATTCCCGGCCGCGCGCCGGGGCGCGGCGGACGGGATAGGGGTCGTCGTGCAGGCTTTCCTCCTCGACGGCGCCGAAGCGGCAGGCACCGGTCAGGCTGAGGATCGCCACCGCCGCGTAGCCGAAGCCGACGAGATGGGCCGCCGCGGACGAGACCGCCCCGACGATCACCCGCGCCATCGACAGCAGGCCGTCGCCGGCCACGCCGCCGAGGCCGGTGGGCAGCGGCCAGCGGGTCGTCGGCGGGAGCGCGCTCGCCACCGCACTGGCGGCGCAGAAGCCGATGATCCAGAGCGCGATGCGCAGGCCGCCCTCGGGCAGGTTGCGCTCGCGCATCAGCCGGATGCCCCAGAGGACCGGCGGCAGCACGAAGGCCAGGGAGCCCAGGCCCAGGATCTGCATGGCGAGATCGGCCACGACGGCGCCCGGCTGGCCGAGGACGTTGTGGGCGGCGTGGTCGGTGGCGTGGTTGAGGCTCGGGTCGTCGATCGACCACGTGGCCAGGGCCACGGTCAGCGCGACCGCGCCGGTGAAGAGCACGAAACCGCCGAGTTCCGTCAGGCGCTTGCCCAGGAAGGGGCGAACGCTGTCGACGAAAGTCTCGTAGGGCGATGCGGGACGGCGAAGCGAGCGCATGCGGGACCGGACGCAAGACGGGGACTTACGCCCGAGGCTAGGCATGACCGCCTTAACGACCCGCTAAGGTTGAGGAAGGCTCACCGGCGCCCGGCCGGGCCTCCTCGGGCCGTCGCGATCCCGCCCGGGAGGATGCAAAAGCCGCCCCGCTGTGGCACAGGAGCGGCCATGAATATCGACGGCCAGCCCTACCGCACGATCTTCCCGGACCCGGACGGCGTCAGCGTCCAGGTGATCGACCAGACCCGCCTGCCCTTCGCGTTCGAGCTGAAGCGCCTCGCCACTCTGGAGGACGCCGCGGTGGCGATCCGCACGATGATCGTGCGGGGCGCGCCCCTGATCGGCGTCACGGCCGCCTACGGGCTGGCGCTGGCCATGCGGGCGGATGCCTCCCACGACGGGATCGACCGGGCGGTGGCGACGCTCGCGGCGACACGTCCGACCGCCATCAACCTGCGCTGGGCGCTGGATCGGGTCTCCACCAACCTGCGGCAGGTTGCGCCGGACGAGCGCTTCGCCCGCGCCTTCGCGGAGGCCGGCCGCATCGCCGAGGAGGACGTGGCGAGCTGCCGCGCCATCGGCGCCCATGGCAGCCAGGTGATCGCCGACCTGCACAGGACCAAGGGCGGCGACAGACCGGTCACCGTGCTGACCCACTGCAATGCCGGCTGGCTCGCCACGGTGGATTGGGGCACGGCGCTGGCGCCGATCTACGCCGCCCACGAGCGGGGGGTGCCGGTGCATGTCCTGGTCGACGAGACCCGGCCGCGCAGCCAGGGTGCCGCGCTCACGGCCTTCGAGCTGAACGGCCACGGCGTGCCGCACACGGTCATCGCCGACAATGCCGGCGGCCACCTCATGCAGCACGGCGGCGTCGACCTGTGCATCGTCGGCTCGGACCGGACCACGGCGAGCGGCGACGTCTGCAACAAGATCGGCACCTACCTGAAGGCGCTGGCGGCCCACGACAACGGCGTGCCGTTCTACGCCGCCCTGCCGTTCTCGACCATCGACTGGACCCTCGACGACGGGGTCAAGGAGATCCCGATCGAGGAGCGCGACGGGCGCGAGGTCACCCACATGACCGGGCGGCTCGCCGATGGCGGCTTCGCCACGATCGAGGTGGTCTCCCCCGGCAGTCCCGTGGCGAATCCCGCCTTCGACGTGACCCCGGCCCGGCTGGTGACCGGCATCATCACCGAGCGCGGCATCTGCGAGGCCAGCGCCGAGGGGTTGTACGGGCTCTATCCGGAGCGCCGGAAGGCGGCGTGAGCCGCCTCACCGCACCCCGGGCCGGCCCGATTCCGCGAGCTGCTGCGCCCGGGCGCCCTGGCGCTCGAACATCCAGCCCGGATATTCCGGCGGCAGGGCGCTCACCGCATCGAGGGCGTCGAGTTCCGCGTCGCTGAGGCTGAGTTCGGTCGCCGCGATGTTGTCCTCCAGCTGGTCGAGGCGCTTGGCACCGACGATCACGCTGGTCACCGCCTTGCGGTGCAGCAGCCAGGCCAGCGCCACCTGGGCCACCGAGACGGCGCGGGCCTCCGCCACCTGCCGCATGGCGTCGATGCAGGCGTCGGCCCGGGGGCGGTCGACCGGCGGGAAGTCGAAGCTCGCGCGCCGGCCCTCCCCCGCGCCGCCGGCATACTTGCCGCTGAGCAGGCCGCCGGCCAGCGGGCTCCAGACCAGGAGGCCGAGCCCCTCCGAGCGCAGCATCGGGACGATCTCCCGCTCCAGGTCGCGACCCGCGATGGAGTAATAGGCCTGCAGGGTCTCGAAGCGGGCGAGCCCCGCCCGCGCGCTGATCCCCAGCGCCTTCACGATCTGCCACGCCGCCCAGTTCGAGACGCCGACGTAGCGGACGTGGCCGTGCTGGACGAGGATGTCGAGGGCGCGCACCTGCTCCTCGATCGGCGTCGCCGGGTCGAAGCCGTGGACCTGATAGAGGTCGATGTGGTCGAGCTGGAGCCGCTTGAGGCTCGCCTTGCAGGCGTCGATCAGGTGCAGGCGCGAGGCGCCCTTGGCGTTCGCGCCCGGCCCCATCGGCCCGTAGCCCTTGGTGGCGACGACGACGCTGTCGCGCGGGACCTTGAGGTCGCGCAGGGCCTGGCCGGTGATCTGCTCCGAGAGCCCCTCCGCGTAGACGTCGGCCGTGTCGATGAAGTTGATCCCGGCATCGAGCGCCCGTCCGACGAGGCGCCCGGCCTCCGTCTGGTCGAGGGCGCCGATCTGGCGCCACATCCCGGCCCCGCCGCCGAAGGTCATGGTGCCGAGGCAGAGTTCCGAGACGAACAGCCCCGTGCTGCCGAGCTTCTTCTGATACATGCCTGCCTGATCCCGTCCGTGTCTGGGGTGTCAACGCGCGGGAGCGGGCCCGGTGCGCTCAGGGCTCCCAGCGGTGGAACACCGCGCTGTCGAAGGCGAAGACCGGCTCGCCGCGCTGGTTCACCCCGGTGTTGCGGGCGAAGGCCAGGCCCCAGCCGGGCCGCGAGGCCGAGGCGCGCTTGTCGGTGAGCTTGGCGCTGAACCGGACCGTGTCGCCCGCGTAGACGGGCTTCAGCCAGCGCAGGTTCTTGAACCCGGGGGAGGGGCCCGCCTCCGGGACCGGGCCGCGGGTGGCCGTGTAGGCGGCGTCGCGGGCGCGGGTCGTGAGCATCCGGTTCATGTAGGCGGCGGCCGTGTGCCAGCCGGAGGCGCAGAGGCCGCCGAAATGGCTGCGCTTGGCCGCCGCGTGGTCGAGGTGGAAGGCCTGTGGATCGTAGGCCTCGGCGAACGCGATGATCGCCTCGGCGGTGAACGGATAGGCGCCCAGCTCCCGCACGGCGCCGATCTCGGCATCCCGCAGGAACGGCAGGATCTCGGCATCCTCCGGCTCGGCGACCGGTCCCGGCACGCCGATCTCCACCGGCCGCGGGGGCAGGGGATCGGTGCCGCGGCGGGCCAGCATGAAGGTGAAGCGCTGGGTCAGCACCGTCTCGCCGCGCGGGTTGCCGAGGGCGACTTCGGCGGTCACGAAACCGAGCCCGGGCTTGGAGGCCGAATCGCGCAGCCCCACCACCCGGAAGGTCAGCGTCAGCGCGTCCCCCGGCAGGACCGGCGCGAGCCAGCGCAGCTCGTCGATCCCCGGCGCGCCGAGCGACGAGCCGCCCTTGAACGGTCCCTGCTGGAGCAGCCGCATGCCCAAAGCCGCCGTGTGCCAGCCCGAGCCGATCAGCCGGCCCGCGAAGGTCCCTTCCGCCGCCGCCTCGTCGAGGTGGAAGGGCTGGAAGTCGAAGGCCTGCGCGAAGCCCACGATGGCGTCGCGGGTGACGGTGAGCGGCGCGCCGACGATCACGTCGCCGACGGCGAAATCCTCGAGGGCGGGATCGGGCATGGCGGGCTCGTCTGGTTGATCGGTGGGGCGGGCGATCGGGATCGCCGTCTTTGCGAGCGGGAGCGAAGCAATCCAGGAGCGCCACGCTCACCGATGTCGCGCTGCCCTGGATCGCTTCGCTCCGCTCGCAAAGACGCAGCGCCGCCCAGGGCTGAGCGCGACCCGAGCCTCAGTTGGCGAAGCGGAAGTGCAGCACGTCGCCGTCCTGCACCACGTACTCCTTGCCCTCCAGCCGCAGCTTGCCGGCGTCCCGGGCCCCGGATTCACCGTTGAGCGCCGTGTAGTCCTTGAACGCGATGGTCTCGGCCCGGATGAAGCCCTTCTCGAAATCCGAGTGGATCACCCCGGCCGCCCCGGGGGCGCGGGTGCCCTTGGTGATCGTCCAGGCGCGGGCCTCCTTGGGGCCCACCGTGAAGTAGGTGACGAGGCCGAGCAGGTCGTAGCCGGCGCGGATCACCCGGTTGAGGCCGGGCTCGGCGAGCCCCACCGCCTCCAGGAACTCCGCCTGGTCGGCCTCGGGCATCACGGCGATCTCGCTCTCGATCTTGGCCGAGACCACCACCGCCACGGCGCCCTCCGCCTTGGCGCGGGCGAAGACCGCGTCCGAATAGGCGTTGCCCTTGTCGGCGTCGGGCTCATCGACGTTGCAGACGTAGAGGACAGGCTTGGCGGTCATCAGGCCGAGGGACTGGAACAGCTTCTCCTCGTCGGGCTTGCGCTCCACCAGCCGCGCCGGCTTGCCCTCGCGCAGGAGCGGCAGCGCCCGGTTGACGAGGTCGAGGCTCTCCTTGGCCTCCTTGTCGGCCCCCTTGGCCTTCTTCTCCAGGGCGACGGCGCGGCGCTCCAGGCTGTCGAGGTCGGCGAGCATCAGCTCGGTCTCGATCGTCTCGATGTCGGCGGCCGGATCGACCTTGCCCTCCACGTGGGTGACGTCGCCGTCCGTGAAGCAGCGGACCACGTGGGCGATGGCGTCGACCTCGCGGATGTTGGCCAGGAACTGGTTGCCCAGGCCCTCGCCCTTGGAGGCGCCGCGCACGAGGCCGGCGATGTCCACGAAGGTCAGGCGCGTCGGGATCTTCTCCTTCGACGAGGCGATGCGGGCGAGGTCATCGAGCCGCGGATCGGGCACCGCCACCTCGCCGACATTCGGCTCGATGGTGCAGAACGGGTAGTTCGCCGCCTGGGCGGCCGCCGTCTGCGTCAGCGCGTTGAAGAGGGTCGACTTGCCGACGTTCGGCAGGCCGACGATGCCGCATTTGAAGCCCATGGGTCAGTTCCGTCGCAGCACGTCGTCGGGCGACGCGCGAAAAAGGGTTGCGGAGAGTCAGGCCCGCGAACACGGCACCGTGCGCCCTGTCCTCGGTCGAGCACGCGCGGCACCGGCGAGCCGGGCCTCAGCCACCGGGAGGCAATCGAACCGCCGACAGCCGGGCTTGTGGCGCACGGCCTTCATCGGACCCTCTCGCCCGCCCCGATATCCCGTCCCCGCGGGGGCGTGTCAATTTCGGGCGCCCAGCGTCTTCACCTCGTCCCAGCCGCGGCCGGCCATGGCGAGGTGGACCTTGTTCTGGAAGCTCGCATCCTCGCCGGCGGCGAGCAGGGCGGCGTGGTCGGCCACGGCCCGGCAGAGATCGTCCACCCAGGGCAGCTCGGCCTTGCCGAAATCGTTGAGCACGTAGGCATGCACCAGCGCCTTGTCGCCGGGATGGCCGATGCCGAGCCGCACCCGGCGATAGTCGTTGCCGCATTGGGCGGTGATCGAGCGCAGGCCGTTATGGCCGGCATTGCCGCCGCCGAGCTTCACCCGCAGCTTGGCGGGGGCGAGGTCGAGCTCGTCGTGCAGCACGATCACGTCGGACAGCGGAATCTTGTAGAAGCGCTGCGCCTCCGAGACGGCGCGGCCGGACTCGTTCATGAAGGTCGAGGGCTTCAGGAGGATCGCCCGCTCTGGGCCCAGCACCGCCTCGGCGGCCTCGCCCTGGAAGCGGTGGCGGAACGGGCTCGCCCGGTGCTGGCGGGCGATCGCGTCGACGGCGAGGAAGCCGATATTGTGCCGGTTGCCCGCATAGCGTGCGCCCGGGTTTCCGAGGCCGACGATCAACTTCATGTCAGAGGGTTCCGCGGGACTCCGTTCGGCGCGGTCTGTGGCACGCTTCCGCGCGGGACGCACCCCCGCGCCGGGTCCGGCCAGACCGGAGCGATGGGCCGGCCTCCGGGCCCGGTTCGTCTCCGTCGTGCGCCAGCGCACGGCCTCGGCCGAACCCGAAGCAGAGTATCCCCGTTGAGAGGTCACATTCGGCCAAGCAAAGCCCGAGTGATCAAGACCGCCGACCCGACGATCTTCCTCACGCGACACGGTTGACCGGATGACTTCCCGCTGAAGTCGTACGAAGACACCAGGAGATCATCATGACCGTCCGCATGCTCGCTGCCGCCGCCCTGGTCGCCGCGGTCGCCACGCCCGCCCTCGCGCAGGGCCTGGATTCGAAGCACTCGCCCTACCCGGCCTCGGCCTATTCGGGCTGGGTCGGCAACGGCGCCGTCCTGCATCGGGACGCCGCCGGTCCGGCGCGGGCGGCCGCCTACCGCTACAGCGGTCCGCATGCCGGTGGCCCGGCCAACGCCCTGCCGCGGTTCTGACGGGCGAACGGGCCCGCGGGCTCCGCGGGCCCCGATAACCGGCGGTGATCGGGGCACCGGACCGGCGGACCCTCAGGTGTGAGGGACGGGCCGGTCGGCAAGGCCGGTGGCGCCGTTTGCCGGACCCGGCACCGCGCCGACGGCCGCCGTCCCAGCCCGGATCTCTCCAGGGCGGAGGGTTCCCACCAGAAGATCGACCTGGCTGACGAGACGCACGAGCGATTGCCCGCGATCCAGCGCCGGCCGCTCGGGCACGGGCCTGTCCGCGCCCAGGGCCGCCAGGGTTGCGGTGATCCAGGCCCGCCAGGGCTCGGCCTCGGGGGCGGCCGCCTCCGGGGCGTGCCGCAGGACGATGAGCCGGGCGCTGATCCGGCGCAGGGTCGCGTCGGCCACCAGGGCGGATTCCACCTCCGGGTGGCTGCCGGCCCGGGGCTGCTGCAGGGCGCGGGAGAGCGCCGCCTCCAGATCGTTGAGGGCGAGGCCGGCCTCGCGGCTCTGCGCCGCGATCGCGGTCTCGCGGCCCTCGCCGGGCGGCGCGCGGAGCACCGCCTCGGCGAGACCGGCCTGGGCCTTGAGCGCCCGGCGCAGTTCCTGCCGGACCTGATCGGGCTCCCAGATCGGCCACAGCACCAGGCAGCTCGCCACCGCGATCACGCCGCCCAGCACCGTGAAGCCGCCCCGCATGGCGACGATCTCCCAGGAGCTGTGGCCGGGCTCCAGCAGCTCGACCAGCAGCACCACGAGGGGGGTCAGGCAGGTGACGAAGAAGCCGTAGGAGATCTGGCGCGCCGCGAAGCCGACGATGCTGAGCACGAGGATCAGCCCGGCCTCCGCCAGGGGGCTCGTGGCGTAGTAGGCGAGCACGGCGCCCACGAGGCCGCCCAGCACCGTGCCGCCGATCCGCTCCAGCGCCCGCTGCCACGTCGCCGCGTAGAAGGGCTGCATGGTGAGCACCACGGTCATCACCAGCCAGTGCGTGAAGGCGCCCGCATAGGTCAGGGTGGCGGCGAGCGCCGGGGCCGCGACCGCGCTCGCCCGCAGGGCGTGCCGGAGATTGGGCGAGGCCAGGGTGAAGTTCTGACGCAGCGGCCCGACATAGCGGGTCCAGCGGTCGAGGCTGCCGCCCTCCGTGAGCGTGCCGCCGGGGCGATAGCCCTCCGGGGTCGACAGCTTGGCGCCGATCCGCACGCGCCCGACGATCCGTTCGGCGAGGCGGGCGAGGGTCGGATCCTCCGACAGCCCCTCGGCCACGCGGGCGATGGAGTGTTCCAGACGGTCGAGGTCGAGGTTGACGTCGTCGCGGATCGCCCGGGCGATGGTCACCAGCAGGGGGCGCAGGCGCCGCAGGAAGACCTTGGCGAGGGCCCGGCGGCGGGCATCGGGACGGCTGTCGATCAGCTCGCCGACGGCGATCAGCGCGGAAAAGATCTGCTCGGCGCTCTCCAGGCGCAGCAGGGCCTGGGCAGTGCGGTCCGAGACGCGCTCGCGGGAGCGGGCGAGGTCGAGGATCATGGTCCGGGCGGTCTCGATGCTCGCCCGCACGCCCCGCCGGTGGCCCCGCGCGTGGCCGTCGAAGGCGGCCGTATCGGGTTCCGGCAGGACGACGAGCCGCTCGAGGTCGCCGCAGAGCCGGGCGAGGTTGTGCCAGACCTCCGCCACCGCCCGGTGGGCCGGCCGGTACGGGTGCAGCCGCCAGATCACCAGGGCCAGGAACGTCGCCCAGAGACCGCCGGCCGCGAACATCAGCGCGGTGACGGCCGCCTGCTCCGGGGTCAGGGGCCGGTCGAGGGCGATGCACAGCACCACCACGAGCACGTTGCCGGCCGACTGGGCCTGAACGCTCCAGACGCGGGCGTACGAGCAAGCGAAGATCAGCGCGCAGGCGACCGGGACGACCACCGGCAGGCCGAGGGGCTGGATCAAGCCGAGTCCGGCCCAGAGCAGGCCGCCCAGGACCGAGAAGGCGGTGAGGACCCGCAGGCGGGCGCGCATCGGGCCGCCGTTGTCGCAGAAGCAGGCGAGGTTGGCGGCGAGCGCCATCGTCAGCAGCGGCGCCCACTGGATCCAGATGTTGAGGAGGATGACGACGCCGAACGCGAAGGCGGCGCGCACGCCCTCCACGAGCCGGACGTTCCGGAGGTCGAGGCCCGTCGGCAGGCGCCGCAGGTCCGAGCCGGGCCGGTTCAGGCTGCCCCGACCCGCGGCGTTCCACCGGCGCCGGGCCGGCCCAGGGGGCGAAGCTGTGGGACTCGGCGCGGGCAACCTCGGTCTCCGGACGGGGGGGCGGTGCCCCGGCATGAACCGCGCCCCGGCCTGTCCGGATCCGCAGCGCCGCGCAACCCCAATCCGGATCCGCGGCACGATCCAGACGTCCACATCGTCACCGCCGATGTGAACCCGGGGGCGGCGGACGTCTTCGTCTCGCGCTTGACCCCCGGGCGAGCCCGTGGCTTCTGGGGCCGCTTGGCATCCTGACTCCGTAGCTCAGCTGGATAGAGCAGCCGCCTTCTAAGCGGCAGGTCGTAGGTTCGAGCCCTACCGGGGTCGCCAGCAACTTGCCCGCTGCGGGGATGACGGAGCGGGTTTCACGATGCCGCAGCGTCCTCCTCCGCGTTCACGGCGCCGACGCGACCGCGACGCCGCGGAACTCACCGCCATCCGAGCAGCACGACGAAGCCGGAAAACGTGAGGGCGGAGGCCATGAGGGCGAACGGGACGATATCCATGAGGGCCGCGTAGCGGCGAGCCGCAGGCTCGGCCATCGGGCGTTCGGCCGCTGCGGCACGATCACCGCCGCTCCGGCCATCCTGGTTCGAACCGAAGAGCGCTCTGGACCGTTGATGGCCGTTCAGCGTGACCGTTCGAAGAGCCTCCCATGGACCGCCCCCGCCGCGTCGGCCTGCCCTGGTACGCTCCGGAGCGCTACGCGGAGTTGCGCGCGCGCTTGGCGGATGGCGCCAAGCTGCCGCCCGACTATGAGACGTGGCGCGTCGCCACCGAACAAATGGAACGCGAGGTGCAGCGCAGCGGCGTAGAGGTCGTGCGCGTGCCGATCGAGCCGGAGATCTTCGCCGCGTGGTGCGAGCGGGCCGGGCTTCAGAGAGATGCGGCGGCGCGCGCCCGATACGCCGCCGCGGCACTGGCGGCCGACTGGGCGATCTGAAGAGCGCGGCGGCGTCCCAAGGGCGATCCGTCGCGCCGCCCCCGGGCGGCGCGGGCGCAGTTCGGCCAGCGCGTGACAGCCGGGCGGGCGACGGGGGCGATCGCGGCGCGACCCGGATCGCGTTCGGAACGCCAGGGGGCGCCCGCCCTCGACGGCGGGTGGCCGCAAGCCGGGATCCCGACGCCTTCACGTCACGACCTGCGTCGGCGCGTGCGGACCCACCGGCCGGCCCGACAGGCTCCGCTTCCACCGGGCGCGCAGGACGGCGGGCCGGAGGCCGTGCCGCTCCTCCAGGAAGTCGGGGTCCGTGATCCGGTCGGTGCGGAAGTGCCGGAATTCCCCGCGCAGCTCGCACCAGCCGGCCAGCATCCGTGCCTGATCGAAGAACCCGACGATCACCGGCCAGATCACGCGCCGGCTCGGATCGCCGCGCGCATCGCGGTAGTCGATGCGGATCTTGCGGCCCTCGCGGATCCAGGCCCGGGTCCGCGCGACATCGATCCCGTCCGCGGTCTGCGTGAAAGCCGGCGGCGTACCGATCGAGGGATCGGCGATGAACGGATGCAGGCGCTCGGGCACGACGGCGGTGATCTTGGCGATGAGATCGCGCGCCGCCCTGGCGAGGACCGGCTCGCCCCGGCCCGCAACCCATTGCGCGCCGAGAACCGCCGCCTCGATCTCGTCGGGTGTCAGCATCAGCGGCGGCATGTCGAAGGTCTCGCCCAGCACGTAGCCGAGCCCGGCCTCGCCCAGGATCGGCACGCGCTGGCCGACGAGATCGGCCACGTCCCGATAGACCGTGCGGGCGGACACCTCCAGCTCCCGGGCGATCTCGGCGGCGGTCACCGGGCGCGGCGCACGCCGCAGGATCTGGATGATCTGAAACAGCCTGTCGGCGCGGCGCATCACTCGACTCCTGCTGACAGGATGCTGTCAGCAGGGTGGTCCTACAAGCCTCCCGTCGCGGCCATCCCGCCCGCCGTGACGAAGGAACCGCGCCATGATCACCCTGTATCACGCCCCGCAATCGCGATCCTCACGCATGATCTGGCTGCTGGAGGAGCTGGGCGTTCCCTACGCCATCGAGCCGGTCTCGATCTTCCGGCCGATGACGGGGGAGGGCGTGCCGGATGCCGCCAACCCGCATCCCGACAAACGCGTCCCGGCCCTCCTGCACAACGGCGTGCTGGTCGCGGAGTCCCTGGCCATCGTGCTCCATCTGGCGGAGCACTTCCCCGAAGCGGGGCTGGCGCCGGCGATCGGCGACCCCGATCGCGGCGCATACCTGACTTGGCTGGCTTGGTACGTGGCAGAGTTCGAGCCTGCCCTGTTCGCCGGCATGGCGGGCGAGCTCCCGGGATCGCCGCAGAAGCGGCGCGCCCACGAGGCGGTGGTTCGCCGCCTCGAAACCGCCCTGGCGCGCGGCCCCTACGCGATGGGTGAGAGGTTTTCCGGCGCCGACATCCTCATCGCCAGCGCGCTGGGCTTCGGTCGCGCCGCGTTCCCGGCCAGCGAGGCCTTCGAGGCCTATCTGGAGCGCTGCCGGGCGCGACCGGCCGCCCTCCGCGGTGCGGCGCGGGACGGTGCCTCCGGTCCGCAGCAGGGTGCCTAGGGCGCCCTCCGCCGAAGCGGATGCCGGTTCTGTGGAGGGGCCCACGCCAGAAGGACGGACCGAGCCCGCACCGCGCCGGCGTGCAGCGCGGTGCGGGCTCGGCCGGCCATTGCCGCGCAGACGATGTGCGGGGGCGCCCTCTACCGCGGGTGTTTCAGGACACGCCGGACCTGAATGCTTGAGCTTACATCAGGATCACACCGCGAACGCCGCCGCACATCTGATGGAGATGACGATGACCTGGACGAACCGCATCACGATCGCCGCCACCCTGATCGCGGGCGCGATCGCGCTGGTCACCTACGCGCAAGCTCTGAGCCTCCCCGCGCATTTCGCATAGGACGGACCGGCAGGACGGCCGACCGCCGCATCCCGGCCCGCGCCGGGGCACGCTCAGCCGTGTCGCTGAACCTGCGCCGAACGGTTCCGCAATGCAACGTGACGCATCGCACCGCACGCGCCCGGCCGATCCGGCATCATCGTTGCAGTTGGTTTTCCCGGGCCTTTGAAGGCCCGCCGCGTGATGAAAGGAGTGCACGACATGGTTCTGAAGGGCTTTTCCTACGCGATGATCGGCGCTTTCCTGGGCGGCCTCGCGATGACGGTGACCGGCTCGGCCGGCGTCCTGATGGGCTTCTGAGCGACGGAGACTGGCAGCCCGCGAGGCTGCCCTGGCGACGGTCTTCGCGGGCGGCGGGGTTCTTGCCCCGCCGTCTTCGCGTTCGGGGACCGGGCAGATCGCGGCACCGCCGCGCAAGCCGCGAACGCAACCCACTTCCAGTCGACGGCCGGCCAGCGGGATCCGGTGGCGCGTGACGGCCGGGCGCAGTGCGCCGCGCCCGATCGACGGTGAGGCGAACCGGAATCCCGCCGGCATGCGGGATCGAGCCCGACATTCCTTTACCGTGCGAAGCGGATCGCCGGTTCGAGACTGCCGGGCTCGGGACGCCGCCGGCCGCCTCGGCCGGTCTCCCGAGGCTCGGGCCGGCCGCTGGAGCCGATTCGGAGCATCAGGCCGGTCACGTCCCTCGGTGGGATCGCTCGGATCGATCCTTCCGCGACGGTGCGGCCTCCGTCGATCTTCGGGCGTAAGGCGGGCCGGTCCGCGACCGGCCCGGCGCTGTCCGTCAGGCCGCCTCCCTCCGGGTCACGACCAGGGCCCAGATCGTCGCCGGGATCCATCCGATGATCGTCAGGTGGAGGATGATGCAGAGGATACCCTGAAGCACCTTTCCGCGCAGGAACATGGCGAGCCATGGCGCGAGAAAGCAGATGAGGATCATGATCATGGGGGTGACGTGTCTCCGGGTTCGTGAGCGAACACGGAAAGCGCCGGCTGGTTCCTGGGGGCCGGGCCTCCGCCGCGACACGCATCGGATCGAGGTCCCGGATCGAGGCTCCGGGGCGCAGGGCGGATGCCGGTTCGGCGCAGGAGGGCTTGTGAGAACGGGCATCCGACGCCGTGCCGGTTCGCCCGGGGCCGGGTGCGGCTCTAGGCGCCGAGCCGCGCCCTGAGGCGCGAAGCCCGGCCGGATCCGTCGATGCACTCGATGCCGCCGCCGGCGTTGAGCGTGTGGAGACAGCTGCCGGGCCAAGCCGGCCCGGGCTCGATCCGGCCGAGGACGGTCTGGGCGAACCCGTCTTGGTCCAGCCGGTCAATCCGCGCCAGCGACAGGGCGCGGCCGTAACCGTGGGCGCAATCCTGAACCGGACGGATCAGGCGCCCGCCGCGCGCGACGATCCGGCCCGCGGGCCGCGCGAACGAGGGGTCGACCAGAACGGGATTGGCCGGATGCGGCACATACGGTCCCCGGAAGTCGGGGGCCGACCAGAGATACAGCGCGTCGTGGTGGCACCCCGATCCCGCCGGGGCGCCGGGGGGGGCGTCGCGCACGGTGGCGAAGAGCCACCAGCGGCCGTCCTGTTCGAGGAGCGTCGCGTCGCTCGCGACCACGCCGGAGAGGAGCGTCGCTTCCTTCACCCAGCCGCCGGGGTAGCGCGTCGCCCGGTAGAGGTCGACCGTGCCCGCCGCGGAACTCTCCGGCACCATCCAGACGGCGCCCGCCCGCGCGAACACGAACGGGTAGGAGAGGTGATACGGCTCCTCCAGCACGGGGATGGGCGCCCCTACGGGACCGTCCGGCCCGAAGCGGACGGCCGAGATGATCGCCTTGCCGGTCGCGTGCGGGAATTCCTCGACGAAGACGTGGGTCGTCCCATCGGCGGCGAGCGGGAACGGGTCGGCGTAGAAGCGACGGCCGTCGTCGGGCAGGATCTGCCATCCCCCCTCGGGATGGCGCCCCAGGTCGATGAGATCCGGCCCGCGCAGAACCCGCCATCCGGTGCGCCAGTGCGGCGCGTGATAGCACAGCCTGTACAGGCGGCCGACGAGACTGCGGGCCAGCAGCCGCGCCGGTCGGGACGCCCGGATCCGCGCCGGGCGCGCGGGCCCGGCGACCGCCGGGGCCGGGATCTCAGCCGCGGCGCGGCCCGCCAATCGGTCCCGCAGCGCGGCGGCGACCAGCGTGGTCGTGCGCACCAGCGCGTCCTCGAACGACAGCGCGATGGAGCCCCGGTAATCCGATCCGAGGCGTCCCGAGACCAGGACGGTGTCGCCTTCCAGCAGGTCGAGGCGCGGCACGCGGCCGGCGAGCAGGCTCCCGAGCAGGCCGGTCTCGCCGAAGCCGCCATCGTAAGCCACCCGCCAGACCGGGCAGCGGGCGACCGCATCGCCACACAGGTCGAGCAAGAGGTCCGGGGCCGCGGGATCGGTCCAGGCGGCCAAGTCCGCCGGCGGCACAGGCGCCGACCCGTTCGGGGCCACCCGGAAGATCAGGGATTCCAGCCGGAACAGGAGGTCGGCCTGGACCGGCCAACCGTCCGGGCCGGGTGCGGCCTCGACACTGACGGCTTCGATGCCGGGCAGGCCCGAGAGTCGCGTCAGCAGCGCGACGTGCCAGCGGCGCGGGTTCGCGCCGTCGAGGCGAACTCTCACATGCATGGCAGCCGGGTTCCTATCGATGGGTCGCTCGAGACAATGACTGTCGATCCCGTCTATTTTCCCGCTGGTAACGGGAGTGATAACTTTGGGCGGCCCATCGGATTTACCGTCGATCGGCTGCCGGACAGCGGCGAGGGTGCCGAAACCCGATCATCCGCGCGGCGCGCGATTGCCGGCGACTGGCTCGGCGGCCCGGTCCGGAATCCCGCGGGATCGATCTCGAGTGTCAGGCCCGGCCCAGGCGGCGCCCTCCCCCCACGAGGCCGGCCGGTCGCGCAGGGGCACCTGTGGCTCGACAGCCACAGGTGCGGGCGTAGGCACAGTGCGATGCAACCAAAACGCCTTCACATTGTTCTCGCGCGCGCTCGCGGTATGAGCGATGTATTTCGGCACGTCGGCGAATCTTGAGGGATGATTTACTATGGCATTGCCCGCCATCGACGGGCGGTGTGTCCGTAAAACTACAGCCATTTTCGTCGATGATCGGTAGCCATACGTCCAGATCGAAATTTGGACCTTACCTGATGACCAAGCTCCTGGCCTCGCTGGCTGCCTTCACCGCCCTGACCGCTGCCGCCTCGGCCGCCGACCTGCCGCGCCGCGCCGCCCCGCCGCCGGTCTTCACCCCCGTCCCGGTCTTCACCTGGACCGGCGCCTATTTCGGTATCAACGCCGGCTACGCCTTCGACGCCAGCGACCGCAACACCGGCAACACCTTCGCCGTGCCGTTCCCCTACGCCGCTCCCGGCACCGTCGCCTCCTTCCGCAACCGCAGCCAGGACGGCTTCTCCGGCGGTGGCCAGATCGGCTACAACTGGCAGCTGACCCCCGGCTCCGGCGTCGTGTTCGGTATCGAGGCCGATGCCCAGTACCTCGACTTCGGCCGTAACCGGAACAACGCCTTCGTCGCCGGCGCGCTGGCTCCCGGCTACTACGTCACCGACCCGCGCGGCCTCTCCAGCCTCGACTTCTTCGGCACCGTCCGCGGCCGCCTCGGCTACGCCTTCGACCGCACCCTCGTGTACGGCACCGGCGGCTTCGCCTACGGCTCGGGCAGCGCCGACCGCTCCTTCGGCGGCTACGCCGGCAACGACAGCTTCCGCACCGGCTGGGCCGTCGGCGGCGGCGTCGAGTACGCGCTCCCCACCGACTCCTTCCTGAACTTCTTCCGCTCCTCGGCCGTGACGCTCAAGGTCGAAGGCCTGTACGTCAACCTCGACCGCAACACCCGCAACCAGGGCGCGTTCGTCATCAACGCCGCCAACAACTTCCCCGTCGTCTACAGCGGCATCGGCCGCCGTTCCGACGAGTTCGCCGTCGTCCGCGCCGGCCTGAACTACAAGTTCGGCTCCTACTAAGACCGCGCCGCGGCGGTCGGATCCCGACCGCCGCGCCAAGCCGAGCTCGCAAGGGGCCGCGTCCGAAAGGACGCGGCCCCTTCGGCGTTCGGAGGCCGTCGCGTCTGCGACAGGCCGGACTTTCCACGGCCTTAAGCGCGGAGCGCTGTGAACCAGGGGGCGACCTCGGAGCGCGTGGTGCGCCCCGGATGGCTTCGCTGCGCGCGTGAAACCTGGACGCCGGCGTCGTCCGAGCGCTTCACGCGGAATCCGTATCGGACCGCCCGCCGGGCGTGCGGCGCGTCGAGAGCCTGTGCGGCCCGGTCCGCAGCCGATTCTCTATTGGTCAGAGCCGGGGGATCAGCCGATCGCCCAGAAGAGCGGCAGGGCGCCCGCCAGGAACAGCGCGGAGGAGATGAGCACGGCGACGCGCTCGCGATGACGGAGGATGAGGGCGTGGGGCTGGGCGAACATGCGATGAGGGCGCTGGGTGAGCCGGATCGGCGGTGCGCGGTCATGCTGGCCTGCGAACCTTGACGGATCGGGGGCAGGTCACGTCATCCACAGGCGGTCGTCGTCGGGTGTCGCGGCCGCGCCACAGAGGCCGGCGCGGCGCCCGCGGTCCCGGCGGACCGGAACGCGTCGAGTCCGCAGGGCGGCTATCGCCGCCGTGGGACGCCGGCCGATCGGGCGGCCCGATCCGGCCCCGCGTCGACCGTCCGGGCTCCGGGCCGTCGTCGATCCGCAGCGTGCCTCAGGCGACGGCCGCGTCCGGGCGGCCCGGTGCCACGAAGCCTTCGCACGCACCGATCTGCTCGGCGAAATGCTCGATCGGCTGCGGCTTGCTGATCAGATAGCCCTGAGCCTCGTCGCACGCCTCCGCGGCCAGGAAGCGCATCTGCGCATCCGTCTCGACGCCCTCGGCCACGACGCTCATCCCCAGGCTGCGGCCGAGCCCCAGGACCGCGCGCACGATCACAGCGGCCTGGGCGCTGACCTCGACATGGCCCACGAACGACCGGTCGATCTTGATCTTGTCGAAGGGGAACGCCTGCAGCGTCGCCAGCGACGAGTAGCCCGTCCCGAAATCATCCATCGCGATGGAGATGCCGAAGGCCTTCAGCCGACGCAGGATGCCGAGCGCCCGCGCCATGTCGTTGATGATCAGGGTCTCGGTGATCTCGAGCTCGAGCCGCGTCGGCGCCAGGCCCGTCTCGGTGAGGATGGCCAGGATGCGCTCGGGCAGATCCGCTTGCTGGAACTGGCGCGGGGACAGGTTCACCGCCACCTTCAGCGGACGGGACCACCGCGCCGCCTCCCGGGAGGCGGCGCGCAGCACCCACTCCCCCAGCAGCAGGATCAGGTCGCTCTCCTCCGCCAGCGGGATGAAGGCATTCGGCGGCACCAGCCCGCGGGTCGGATGCTCCCAGCGCACCAGCGCCTCGAACCCGAGGAGCCGGCCGGTGGCGGTGCTCACCTGCGGCTGGTAGTGCAGGATGAGTTCGTCGCCCTCGATCGCCTGGCGCAGATCCCGTTCCAGGTCGCGCCGGGCCGCCTCGGCCTCGTCCATCGTGGGCTCGAACAACCGATGGGTGTTCCCGCCCTCCGCCTTCGCCCGGCAGAGGGCGAGATCGGCGCGCCGGAACAGCGTCTCGCTATCGGGACCGTGGCCGGGCGCCTGCGCGATGCCGACGCTCAGGCCCACCTTCAGCCGCTGCTTGCCGAAGCGGATCGGCGCCTGCACCGCCGCGATGAGGCGCGCCGCCAGGGTCTCGGCGTGGGCGGGATCGCCCGCATCGGCCACCAGCACGGCGAACTCGTCGCCGCCGAGGCGCGCCACCATGTCCTCGGCCCGCAGTACCGCGCGGATGCGATGGGCCACCGCCCGGAGCAGGAAATCCCCGGCCGCGTGGCCGAGGCTGTCGTTGACGGCCTTGAAGCGGTCGAGGTCGAGGCACAGCACCGCGCAGGCGCCGCCGTGGAGATGCAGGTCGGCGAGCCGGATCTCCAGCCGCTCGTAGAACAGCGCGCGGTTGGGCAGGTCGGTGAGGCCGTCGTGGCGCGCCATGTGGGCCACCTGCCCCTCGGCCGCCTTGCGGGCGCTGATGTCGATCTGCGTGCCGATGAAGCGCAGGGCACGGCCATCCGCGGCGCGGGCCACGACCTTGCCGCGGGTCATCATCCAGGCCCAAGTGCCGTCCTTGCGCCGCATGCGGTGCTCGCACGCGAAGGTCGGCGCCCGCCCGCTCAGATGCTCGATCAGGGCCCGCTCGGCCGCGCCCGCATCCTCCGGGTGGAGCAGGGCCCGCCACGTCTGGGCGTGGCTCGCCAGCTCGCCGGGCTCGTAGCCCAGCACCCCCCACCAGCGATCCGAGGACCACGCCTCCCCGGTCGTGAGATCGCAGTCCCAGAGCCCGTCACTGCCCGCGTCCTGCGCCAGGGCGAGGCGTGTCTCGCTGACCTGCAGCGTCTCCTCGGCCCGTTTGCGCGCGGTGATGTCCGTGAAGGTCCGCACCGCCCCGCCATCGGGCAGCGGCACGGTGCGGATCTCCAGCACGGTGCCGTTCGGGCGCTCGCGCTCGTAGGTGTGGGCGCGGCGCTCCAGCCCGCGCGCGGCCACCCAGCGCCGCAGGGTCTCGCACGCCGCGCCGAACTCCCCCTGCGCGATCTGATATTGCCGGACGGCCTCGAAGGTCGGGCGGGTCCGCATCAGCGCCGGCGGCAAATCGAGCAGCGTGAGGGCGCGGGCATTGCAGACCTGAACGACGCCGGCGGCGTCGATCATCATGAGACCCTGGTCCATCGTGTCGAGGACGGTGTCCAGAAGCTTCGCCTTCTCCCGCAGCGCGCCCATCCCACTGTTCATGTTCCGGGGATCCCACTCGTCCGCCTGCGCGAACGTACTGCTGGACGGTGCACGCTCCCACCAGGCGGGACTTTAGCAACGGGGAGCTTTCCGGATTCTTTCCGGAAGACCTGATTTCAATTGCTGCGTGTAATCCCGGAGGCGGATGGAGCACGGTTCCGCGGGCGTCCGGCGCGCCGCATCGGCCCTTGCCGGGCCGCCCGCGGAGCTTTCCGATACGCGGACCGCAGGCGGACCACAGGCGGACCCGGGCTGAAGGTGGTCAGGGATCACGGCCGGATCCTGACTTTCGCGGCCCCCGGGATGTCGTCGGCACCACAGGCCGGCGCGGCCGGACGCTCACTCGCCTTCGTCCCGGACGAGGGAGATGCAGGCCCGCACCATCTCTTCGAGCCTGAGTTCCTTCGTGTCACCGATATTGGCGGTCTCTTCCAGACACCGCATGAAATACGCTTCGTCGAGTTTGGGCGACAGCGTGTGGAAGGCCCGGCCCATCCGGCTGGAAAAATCGATCTTGTCGGTCATGCTCGCCCGCGGCCACAGCGAGGCCTTGTCGTCCATGGTCAGGCGGGCGGCATCCGCCGGCAAGGTCCCGCAGGTCAGAGCAATTAAGACGATTATAAGCTTGGTCTGCATTGTAAATCCCCGATCCTGCGGCATACCCCTGCGTGACTCTGCGCAGCGGTGACGGTGGACGGACGCGCTGCTCTTCGAACAGGATGAGAGAAGCCATGCGCGTGGTCCGTCTGTCCGGTCTGGTCTCGGCCGGCCTCCTTCTGAGCCTGCTGACGGCCCAGGCGCAGACCCAGACCCAGACTCAGGACCCATCGGCCGGCGACCCGCGGCGCAACCAGGCGGCGAAGCTCGCCGGGCTCGCCGGATTCGTGAACCTCGAATGCCCCGGCCTGCGGAGCGATCCCGCGCGCCTCAAGCAGACCGTCGAGGCCCTGGGCGTCGATGCCGCCAGCCTGGAGACCGGCGACCTGCACCTGATCGCGACCCGGTACATCGCGGCCTACCAGAAGGACGTGGCGGCGAATTGCCGGAAGGCCGAGGCGACGTTCGGGCCGCAGGGATCGATCATTCCCGGCCTGATCGTGCCGCGGTAGCCCCGGCCCGCTGTCGGCGGCGCTGTCGGCTGCCCGCCTCACACCGGCCGCCCGTCCCGCGACAGGGCGATGCGGAGGAGGTCGGCGAGGCTGCCGGCGCCGAGCTTCTGCTTCATGCCCGAGACGATGGCCGACACGCTTCGGTGGCTCATCGACAGGCTGTCGGCGATCGCCTCGTTGGACTTGCCCGCCCCCAGCAGCGACAGGACCTGAACCTCCCGCGCGGTCAGGCGCGCGAGGGGCGAGTCCAGCAGACCGGCATTCAGCATGGCGATCTTGGTCGCGACCTCGTGCGGCAGGTAGCTGTGCCCGGCCGAGACGGCCGCCAGCGCCTCGTGGAAGCGCGTCACCGCCGTGTCCTTCAGGACGAAGCCATGCGCCCCGCCCTCGATGGCGCGGGCGACGATCACCGGGTCGTCGTGCATGCTGAAGGCGAGGATCCGGGTCGCCGGCTCCAGGGCCCGCACCCGGCGGATCAGCGACAGGCCGGAGAGGCCCTGGTCGCGGAATCCGAGGTCGGTCACCACCAGCCCGGGACGGTGGCGGTGGAACATGCGGTATCCCGACACCACGTCGGCGGCCTCGTGGACCGCCCGGACGCCGGCATCCTCCGCGAGGTGGCGGAAGCCGCGCCGCACCACCGGGTGGTCGTCGACGATCAGCACCGCGTCGAGGATGGCCGCACCGTCCCCCCCCGCCGGCCAATCGGCCGAGGCCCGGGCGGCGCTCACGGCGTGCCCTCGAGGACCGGATGCGGGGCGGCGAGGCGCGCCAGCGCGGCTGCATGGTCGGCCCCCTGCATCCGCGCGTTGTAGTAGTGCTGGCACATCTCGCCGTAGAGGCTCTTGCGGCGCCCGCGTTCGGCCGCGATCCCGCCGAGCCCGTCGAGGATCGCGCCGTAGCCCTCGCCGATGCCGGCCTCGGCCAGCATCTGGCCGAGCTGGACGGTGCGGTTGGCGATCATGCGCGGATCCTCGATGAAGCCGTCGCGGGCCCGGGCCAGCGCCGCCACCATCGCGCGCACACGGGGCTCGTCGGCCGGCAGGGCCTTGCCGGCCTCCCGGCCCGCGAGCCAGCGGGCCGGGTCGGTCCCGTCGGTCGGCGCGAGCCAGGCCGGCAGGGTGCCCTCGGCGGTGGTGGCGACCACCCCGCCCGCGGCGTCGCCGCGCTCGTCCGAGTCCCGGTTGCAGGCGCCGAGGGCCAGCAGGACCAGGCCGGACGCGATCCGGATGCGGCAGGCCCGTCTCATCGCGCGGGCTCCCCCGGCGCCAGGACCGTGCGCGGGCCCTCCGCCACCTTGATGCGCGCCGTCTCGCGCCACGTGGCGAGATCGATCACCGAGACATCGTCCGAGAACCAGTTCGCCACGTAGGCCCGCGGACCGACCACCGCGATGCCCTCGGGATAGGGCCCCACCGCCACGGTGGCGACGATCTCGAGCCGGGCCGCATCGATCACCGTCACGGCGGCGGCATGCTGGTTGGTGACCAGGATCCGGCTGCCGTCGCCGGTGACCGCGACGCCGTAGGGCATCCGGCCGGCCGGGACCGTGGCACGAGCCCGCAACGTCGCCGTGTCGATCACCGTGAGGTCGCCGCTGCGCACGTTGGCGACGTAGAGGCTGGCCTCGTCCGGCGCGAGCGCCAGGGCGAAGGGCGCCTCGCCGGTCGGGACGACGGCCACGCGGGTCATCGTCCCCGTGTCGATCACGCTGACCTGACGGCTCTCGCGGTCGGCGACGTAGAGCCGCCCGCGCCGGTCGAGGACGAGATGGGCCGGTTCGTGCCCCACCGCCGCGGTGCCCTCGACGGCGCCGGTCGCCGCGGAGATCCGCAGCACGCGGTCGCCCGACCAGTCGCCGACGAACAGGTGCGCGCCGTCGGGGCTCGCCGCGAGGCCGAAGGCCTGGCCGGGGACGGGCAGGCGGCGGGGCGGCTTGCCGGGCTCGACGACGGTCACGGCGCGCCCGTCCGGGTGGGTGAGATAGAGGCGGCCGGCCCGGTCGGCGGCCGCCGCCACCGGCGCCGGCCCGAGCGGGATCCGCCCGGCCACGGTCCCGGCCTCGATCCGCGCCAGCTCGGCCCCCTGCTGGCTGACGACCCAGACCGGGTCGGCGGAGGCGGACGCGCCACCGGTCCCGGTGGCGGCCGCGAGCGCGAGCGTCGCGATCAGCCGGAGGTGGCGCATGCGGGGCCTCAATGGGTCGTCCGGCCCTCGACGGCCGCCTTCAGCCCCTTGAGCCCGTCCGCGAAGTAGCGGTTCATCGCCGTGCGCCCGGCCTCGTCGCTGAGGTTCTCCGGCGGCTCGTTGCCGGTGTCGCCCCGGTAGAAGCGGCCGATCCACGACACCTTGGAGCCGGTCCCGTCCGGGGTCACCGTGAGGGTCGCCGAGTAGGAGGAGACCGGGAGCGCCTTCAGGTCCGGGTCGGACATCCGGTACGAGTAGGTCCGGCCGTCGGCCAGCCACTCGTCCAGCCCCTCGACCAGGGTGCCGCCGGCCTTGAGGGTCACCCGGCGGGTCGTGCCCTCGACATTGCCGCCGCTGGCCTCGGCCTTGGCCACGTCGGGGTGCCAGCGCCCGATGCCGCCGAAATCGCCCACCACCTTCCAGACCGCGTCCGGGGGCGCCTGGATGGTGATCGACTGGTCGATCTTCTGCGGCGTCGGCCCGTGGGCCAGCGCCGCGCCGGCGAGGCCGACGACGGCGAGGCCCGCGGCGACGGCCGGGACGAGGGCGAGGGGCATCCGCATGGTCAGGTCCTGATCGGTCCGGTTGGAACGAGGGTTGGAACAGGGTGGGCCGCGCGCCCGCGGCGCGCGCGCTGGACGAGGGCGAGGGGGTTCGCCAGGAGGGACAGGAGCGTCAGCCCCAGGGACGCCGCCAGGAGGGCGGGGCGCGGGTCGAGCCGGCCGGGCAGCGGGCGCGGCGTCGCCGCGGCGCGCAGGGGGGCGGCCAGGCCGCCCGGGCCGTCGAGATGGGCGTAGCCGAGGCCGGTCTCGGCGGCGAGGCGCTTCAGGTAGGGTTCGCGGACCGCGGAGAGGTGCTCGCTGCCATGGGCCGCCTGGGCGCCGAAGGGGGCGTTGCGCGGATTGTAGCCCTCGCGCGATTCCGCGTCGGCCGGGGGCGGCCCGGAGCGGTTCTCCTGCTGGACGTCGCTCTCGCCCAGGAAGCCCGCCGGCCGGCCGCGATCGTCGAAGCGCGGGATCGGCGACAGGCCGTAGCCGCCCGCGCCGACGATCAGCCCGCGCACCGCGCCGGGCTTGCCGTCGAAGGTCGGGCCGCCGGAGGCCGGCAGGGGCGGCGTCTCCTGGCCGTCGGTGAGGAACAGGAGGTCGGCGTCGATCTCCCCCGCCATGGCGATCGACCGGAACAGGCCGGCCGCGATGCGGCTGTCCCCCTCCCAGGCCATGCGCGGATCGAGGGCCGCGATGGCGCCGTCCAGCGGCGCGAAATCGGCGCAGACCTCGACCGGCGTGAACAGCAGGAACGGCCGCCGGTCGGTGAACAGGCCGAGCGCCACCCGCGAGCCGCAGGGGAGGTCGGGCAGCATCGCCCGCAGAGCCGCCTTGACGGTCTCGAGCCGGCTCACGGATCCCGCGGCGGCGGGATAGTCGCGCACCGCCATGCTGCCGGTGATGTCGACCACCGCCAGCACCGACACGCCGGTGCGGGTGAACGGGATCGGCGGAGCGACGAGGGCTGCCAGCGCCAGCACCAGGGCGGCCGCCAGGATGCGGAACCGCCCGTCGCGCAGGTTGCTGGCGACGAAGGGGGGCAGGACGGAGGGCCGAACGGGGGGCAGGACGCGCCGCGGTCTCACGGGCCGCCCCGCGGCTGGCCGGGGATGTCGGTCCAGATCTTCTTCGGTTCGGCGCGCAGCTCGTCCCCGGTCTTGCGGTCGAATTCCGGGTAGTCGCGCACGAGGCGCGAGGCGACGTCGAGATTGTACTTGGCGTCCCAGAATTCGGGCCGGGCCTGGAGGGCGCGGCGGTAATCCTGCCGCGCCAGCGTCACCTGGGGCGCGGCCTTGTCGAGATCGCCGCGGCCGATCAGCACGAAGGCCTGCCGCATCCGCGCGTTGCCGATCACGTACCGCGCCCGGGCCGCCTCCCGCACCGCGCCGGCGCGGTCGAGGGCGTCGAGGAGGGGCTCGGTCTCGCCGAGACGGTCCCGGGCGGCGAGGAAGCCGATCCGCGCCATCAGGAGGGCCGGCCGCGCATCCGGGTCGACCGGCCGGTCGCGGCCCGCCTCCAGGGCGGCGATCCGGTCGTCGTCGCGCGCGGCGCTCCAGCCCGAGACGGCGAACCACAGGGCGGCGGCCGCGAGGACCAGCGGCAGGGCGACCAGCAGGGCCGGCCGGACCCGGCGCCAGGCCGCGGCCACGCCGAGGCGGGGAAGGGCGGCGCGGCGGCGCGGGGCCGGGCCGTCGAGGAGGGCGCCGGAGCTCATGCCGCCCTCCGCGGCGCCGCGCCCGCGGCTTCCGTCGCCGTCTCCGCCTCCGCCTCCGCCGGCGCATTCGCGAGGTCCGCCTCCACGAGCTTGGCGAGGACGAGCACGGCGAGGCCCAGCGCGGCGAGCGCGGCGGCGAGCCCGGTCAGGTCCCGGCGCGGGCGCTCCTCGACATAGGGGATCGGGTCCCGCTCCAGGGCCTCGATCTGCCGGATCGCGGCTTCCACCGCCGCGGCGCCCTCGGCCTCGAAGGCGCGGTAGGGCACGCCGAGGCTCTTGAAGAACAGGTCGAGGTGCCGCTCCGGCGCGGCCTGGGGCGTGTCCTCGCCGGCCGGCCGGTCGGCGATGCCGGGCGAGCCCTTGGTGCGCAGGAACAGCCAGTACAGGTTCGGCCGGATCCGCGCGACGGCGGCGCGCAGCTGGTCCTGGATGCGCGGGTCGATCACCGCGGCGCCGTCGGACACGAGCAGGAGCACCCGCGAGGCGCCGACATCGACCCCGAACTGCGACAGGGCCATGCCGAGGCCGCGGCCGATATTGGTGTAGTCGAGGCCGGGCCGGTCGATGGCGGCGATCGCCGCCCGCACGGCGTCGTGGCGGTCGGTCATCGGCATGACCAGCATCGGCGCGGTGGAGAAGGCCGTCACGGCGAACAGGTCGTGCCCCCGCGCGCCGACGAAATCCGCCAGGAGGCGCCGGGAGGCGGCGGCCTTCGATTCCTCGGCGCCGGAGGGCTGCCGGCCCGCGAAGGTCTCGTTCATGCTGCCCGAGCGGTCGATCAGCAGCGACACCTGCGCGCCGATGCCGAGGCGCTCGATCCGCGCCCCCGTCCGGTAGGGGCCCGCCAGGGCCACGATCAGGCCGGCAATGGCCAGGATTCCGGCAAGCGTCAGCGCCCGGCCGAGCCAGGCCGAGAGGGGATCGGCCGGGGCGGCGGCGACCGCCGGCACGGAGGTCCGGCGCAGGGCCGAGCGGGCCAGCGGCAGCAGCGCCAGCGGCAGCAGCCACAGGATCCAGGGTTCGGTCGCGCCGAGGCGGGCGAGGAGATCGGTCACGGCGTCACGCGCTCCGCTCCGCCGCCGCGAGGCGGGTCAGGAGCATCTCGGCCTCGGCGAGGGGCCAGGCCGCGCGCGCGGCGGGCAGGCGGCCGCCGAAGAAGGCGAGGCGCGAGGCCTCGAAGAAGCGCGCGAGCCCCTGCGCCTGCCCCCGAAACGCCCCGTGGCGCGCGAGGACGTCCCCGAGATCGTCGGCCAGCACCCGCCGGCCGGCGGTCTGGTCGAGCCCCCGATGCAGGGCCAGCAGCGCCGCCCGGTAGGCCTGATCGGGCTCGGCCCCCGCCCGCTGCCGCCGGAGCACCCGCAGGGCCGTCGCGAAGGGACGGCCGCGCCGTGTCCGGAACGGCCCCCAGGCCCGGTCATGCGCCAGCGCGAGCGCCGCGAGACCGGCCAGGGCCCCGAGGCCCGCCGCCGCCGCCACATCCGGCCCGGGATCGATCCGCCCGCTGCGACCGTCCGGGCGCAGGTACTCGGCCGGATCCTCGCGCCGCTGCGGCTGCACCTCGCGCAGGGGGGAGACGCCGAGGCTCCAGCCCGGCACCTGGACGGCGGCGGTGGTCAGGCCGGTCGCCGCCTCGCTCGCCAGCGTCAGGGGGAAGCCCGGCACCTCCAGGGTGCGGGCGTCGAGGGCGGCATAGAAGCTCTGGTAGGTGAGGCGCAGGCGCACCCGCCGGGCGCCGGCCACCGTAACGTCGTCGACCGCGACAGCGCGCAGGTCGAGCCAGTAGGTCACCGGACCGGGCTGGGGCAGGGTCGCGCGCTGCAGCCGGAAATCGGGATCGGCCAGGATCTCCACCTGCGCCTCGACGAGGTCGCCCAGGAAGATTCCGAAGGGCCGCGGGCTGCGCACCTCGACGGAGCGCACCTGCGCGGCCGCCGTGCCGGCCGTCAGGGCGAGGGGCGCGGCGAGGAGGCCGGCCAGCAGGAGGGCGGGAACGCGCGCGCCCATGCTCAGGTCGTCATCAGGTGGCGGGTGAGCGCCTGGGCGTCGAAGCGCCCGGCGAGCTGGAAGACCCGGCGGGCGAAGGGCGCGGCGGCGCGCTCCAGGGCGGCGATCCGGTCCCGCTCCCGGGCGATCCAGGCCCGGCGCAGGCTCGGGCGCAGCAGGACCACGCGGCGGCCGCCGCCCTCCAGATCGTCGAGCTCGACGAGGCCGAAGGCCGGCAGCGCCTCCGCCTCGGCGGGGTCGGCGAGCAGGATCGGCACCGTGTCGTGCGGCGCCAGCGCGGCGAAGACCTGGGCGATCAGGGCCTCGGGCCAGCGGAAGTCGGAGGCGAGGAAGACGAGCTTCGGCCGCCCGGCGAGCCGCCGCGCGGCCTCGAGCATGCCGGCGCAGCCGCGACCCGCGCGGGGCGCGCCCGCGACCCGCTCGGCGGCGGCGACGGCCGCGCCCCGGTGGCGGGTGGCGGGCAGGGTGAGGTCGTCGCGCAAGGTCTCGTCGCAGCCGATCAGGCCGAACCCGTCGCTGATCCGGGTCGCCGAGACGGCCAGCGCCCGGCAGAGATCGCCCGTGAGCCGCGTCCGGTCCGCCGTGCCGCGGAAGCCCATGGAGGCCGAGAGATCGACCAGAACCCAGGTCTCGACCGCGGTCCGCGCCTCGAAGCGGCGGACATGCACCCCCTCGAACGGGTCGCGCAGCGTCGCGCGCAGGTCGATGCGGCGGGCATCCGGCAGTTGCAGGAACGGCACCTGATCGCGGAACGGGCCGGAGCCGCCGGCGTCGCGTCCCCGGTGGAGGCCGGCCCGGCTGCCGCGCGGCCGCCAGCGCGGCAGGTAGACGATGTCGGCCGTGCGCGGGTCGCTCACGGCGCCGGCACCGTCTCGAACGCGGCCCGGCACAGGGCGGGCACGATCGCGCCGCGCTGCAATTCGTGGACGGGTTCGAGGAAGACGCGGTGGGCCATCACCTCGGTGAAGACCGCCCGCACATCCTCCGGCACCAGCCAGTCGCGCCCCTCCAGCCACGCCCGCACCCGGGCGGCGCGCACCAGGAAGGCGACGCCGCGCGGCGAGGCGCCCCCCTGGACGAGGGTGGCGGTGTCGAGGCCCGGGAGCCGGATCCCGGCCTCCGCGGGGCGAACCAGGGCGTCCCAGAGGGCGACCACGTAGGCCTCGATCGACGGCTCCGCCCGGACGGCGTGCTGGATCGCGGCGGCGATGCCGCCGATCCGGGCGTGGTCGAGCACGCCCTCCGCGACCGCGCCGACGAGGGCGTCGGTGTCGTGGAAGCGCGGGTCGAAGACCAGGGTCCGGCGCACCGCCGCGTCCCGGGGCGCCTCCAGGCCGATCTCCATCAGGAAGCGGTCGCGGGCCGCGGCCGGGAGCTCGAAGGTCTCCTCGCGCTCGACGCGGTTGCGGTCGGCGAAGACCTGCAGGTTCGGGAACGTGTAGGTGCGGCCGAAGGCCTGGACGCTGCGCTCGGCCATCAGCCGGAGCAGCAGGGCGTGGACCTGCGGCCGCGCCCGGTTGATCTCGTTGAAGAAGAACACCGAGAGATCTTCGGCCCGGGCCAGGACCGGACCGGGATCGACCCGCGGCCGGCCGTCGGGGCCGAGATAGGTGTGGTAGATCAGGTCGGTCGGCATCATGTCGACCGTGCCCTCGACGCGCTCGTAGGCGCCGCCCAGCGCCCGGGCCACCGCCCGCAGCAGGGTGGTCTTGCCGACGCCGACATCGCCCTCGAGCATCACGTGGCCGCGGGCGAAGATCGCGATCGTCACGAGGCGGATCGCCCGCTCCTGTCCGACCACCGCCTTGGCGACCTCCGCCTCGAAGCGGGCCGCCGCGGCCCGCCAGTCGGTGAGCATCGTGTCTCCGGGACGGAGGGTGTTCATGAGGCGGTGCCTGCGGTGTCGGGCGGGGCGCCGGTACGGTGGCGCCGGGTGTCGATGCTGCGTGTCGGTGCGGCGCGCGGTACCGAGCGTCGCTGCGGGCCGGCGCCGCGGCGCGGGCCGGCCCCAGGACGCCCGATCGGCCGGCCGGATCGGTCGGCCGCGATCCGTTCGACGCGATCCGTTCGACGCGATCAGTTCGATGAGATCTTGGCGACGTCGTACTCGAACTTGCCGGTCTTCTTGGCGTTCTCGATCCGCTTCTTGTTGCGCTCCTCCATCTGCTTGATGGATTCGGCCTGCTTGCTGACCTCCTTCGGGTCGTGCTTGGGATCGTACTTGGTCCCGGCGACCTTCTCGGGGAAGCCGGGCTTCGGCTGCCAGCAATTGCCCGGCGCCTTGCAGGTCTGCCCGTCATAGGCCAGCGCCGGCACCGCGAAGGCCGCCCCCGCGATCAGCATCGCCGTCGTGATCACTGTGCGCATCGTTGATTCCTCCGTCTCTTCCTTGGCCGGCCGGTCGGGCCGTCGGTTCGCCCCGTCTCCCGCGGGGCGCGACTTGCCGAGAACGGCTAGTCCAGCGGCTTGCACTGGCCGGGCACGTCCTTGGCAAAGGTCTCGCCCTCCTTGAAGGGCTTGTAAGTCTTCTTCTGCGCGTCGGTGAGCCACTCGGCATCCTTCACCGGACCCGTGTAGAGATGGCGGATCCAGGCAATGACCTGAAGCATCTCGTCGGGATTGAGATCCTCGTTGTGCGGTCCCATCATGCCGTTGGCGCCGCCCCAGAGGGTCGAGAACAGGCCGACATCGGTCGTGTTCGCCGGGTAGGTCCAGTAATCGTCGTTGAGGCCGGGCCCGACCTTGCCTTCGCCGAGATGGCCGTGGCAGCCGGAGCACGAGGTCAGGAACAGGCTCTCGCCGTTGCGCAGGCAGGACTTGTCGTCGATGTAGAGATTCTTGCCGGTCTGGAAGAAGGTCTTGACCGCCTGCGTGTCCCGCCCGCCCGGCTTGCCCTCGGCCGTGTCCATCGCCTCGCCGGTGATGGTGTTGCGGAAGACGATCCCGGTCTGCGGGCCGGACTGGGGCTGCGCGCGGGCCGCAACGGGCATGGCCACGGCGAGGGTGAGAAGGGCGACGCGTGCCGAACGAACGATGAGCATCTGTTGAGCGGATCCTGATGTCTTGGTCGGTGGCCCGGGCGCGCCGGGCCGGTCTCGGGGGAGTCGGGGCGGGCGGGGCTCAGTTCGAGGCGACGACCGGCACCCCGTCCTGCTTGAGGATCGCCGCGATGGCGGGCCGCGCCTTCTCGATCCCGGCGTCGAGGGCCTTGCGCAGGGCCTCGTCGTCCTTGCGCACGCCCATCGACTGGTCGAAGACCTGCGGGACCTTGCGGCCGTCGCTGCCGACCGTGTCGGCCGGGACCAGCGTCATGCGCAGGGGCGTCGGGGAATCCTTGACGTAGCGGGCGACGTCGGGACCGAAGGCGACGCCGACATCGGCCTTGTCGTTGGCCACCTCGCTGACGATGCGGGCCGGGTCGATCTGGGTGTACTGGTTGCGCGGCGAGCGGAAGTTCACCAGCGAGTAGAGGTAGGCCATGTCCTCCTCGTAGCGGCCGATATCCTTGAGCATCGCCTCGCCGGGGGAGCCGAACGGCACCACCATGTGGTCGAGGGTCTTGAGCCGCGGGTCGGACCAGGACTTCACGTCGAGATCCTTGTCGGCGCGCGTGATGAAGACGTAGCCGCTCCGGTAGTACGGCTTCGTGGTCAGCACCCGCGGGTCGTCGCTGTCGAGGCCGACGACCACGTCGCAGGTCCGCTTCTCCAGGCCGTCGCGGACGAGGTAGATCGCGGGCTTCGGCAGCCAGACGAAGACGGGCTTCTTCCCCATCGCCTCCGCGACCGCCACGGCGACGCGGTTCTCGAGCCCCGATCCGTCCCGCATCGAGAGCGGCGGCTGCTTCTCGGAGGCGCAGATGCGCAGGGTCGCGGGGTCGGCCGGCGGGGCGGCCGGAGCCTTGCCGGGATCCTGCTGGATGGCCTGGGCCTCGGAGTCCTGGGCCGCCACCGGCCCGGCGGCCAGGGTGGCGAGCGTCAGGACGGCGGCGAAACGGGCCGCCAGGATGCGGGCGCGCGGGCGCGGCATGGACGTTGATCCCTGTTGTCGAAGCGTTTCTTGATGGCGGTCCGGAGGGGCGCGGCCGGGCTGCGGGGCGCCGTGGCGCCCCGCGCGTCCCGGACCCGGCCCGGAGTCCCGCCGGCCGCTTGGCCGGCGGGATGAAGGCGGGCCTTACTTGGATGGCCCTACTTGGCGGGTCCTACTTGGCGGCGTGCTGCTCGTACTCGCCGACATTCGGGTCGTCGTAGGGGCCCTTGCCGTCCAGCGAGAACACCATCACGCCGCCGCCCATCTGGGTGTAGTTGGCGAGCTTCTTGAAGGCGCCCACCGCGCCGAGGCCGGCGGTCGGGTCGGCGAGGTCGAACACCAGGCCCACGCCCGGCCAGCCGCCGACGCCGTAGTAGATGGCGACGTATTGCGTGCCCTTGTGGGTGTAGGTGATCGGGTAGCCGATGGCGCCCGACGGCAGCTTGAACTTCCAGAGGAGGTCGCCGTTGTCGGAGTCGCGCGCCTTGATGAAGCCGTCCAGCGTCCCGTAGAGGACCAGGTCGCCGGCGGTGGCGGTGGTGCCGCCCCAGACCGCGAAGCGCTCCATCTTCTCCCAGTTGAACTTGCCGGTGATGGCGTTGTAGCTCTTGATCTGGCCGAGGCCCTCGTAGTTCTGCCGGTCACCCTTCGGGCCCGGATACATGTTCAGCGTCGCGCCGACGAAGAACTGACCCGCCCGGTAGGGCAGCATGAAGGGCTCCCAATCCATGCAGATGTGGTTGATGCCCATGTAGAAGGCTTGGCGCTTCGGATCGTAGGAATCGTGCCCCTGGTTGTGGTAGCCCATCGCCGAGGGACAGATGTCCTTGGCGAGGTGGTCCATCCGGGTGCCGTATTCCGGATCGCGCACCGGCGTGCCGGTCTTCAGATCCACCGACTTGAACACGTTGACGGTGTCGTCGATCTTGTTGGCCGAGACCAGCGTCCCGTCCGTCCGGTCGAGGGTGTAGACGATGCCGTTGCGGTCCGGGTGGGTGAGGAGCTTCCTCATCTTCCCGTCCTTGTCCTTCTGGTCGGACAGCATCATCACGTTGACGCCGGCATAGTCCCACTCGTCGTGCGGGGTCTTCTGGTAGCCGAACTTCGCCTCGCCGGTGTCGGCGTCGCGGCCGAAGATCGTCATCGTCCACTTGTTGTCGCCGGGACGCATGGTCTCGTTCCACGGCGCCGGGTTGCCGGTGCCGAAGTAGATCAGGTTCGTGCCCGGGTCATAGGCGTACCAGCCCCAGTTGGTGCCGCCGCCGATCTTCCAGGCGTCGCCCTCCCAGGTCGAGGTGCCGAGGCCCTTCTGGCCGTAATGAGCGTTGTGGATGTTGAAGTCCTTGGCGAGCAGCAGGTCCTCGTCCGGGCCGGTCGCGTAGGCGCGCCAGACCTGCGCGCCGGTCTTGACGTCGTAGGCGGTGAGGTAGCCGCGGACGCCGAGCTCGGCACCCGAGGAGCCGATGATCACCTTGTCCTTGACCACGTAGGGGGCGATGGTGAGCGTCGAGCCGACCTTGATGTCGGAATTCTCGACCTTCCACACCGTCTCGCCGGTCTGGGCGTTCAGCGCCGCCACGTTGCCGTCGAGCTGGGTCTTGAGGATCAGCGCCGGGGTCTTGCCGTCGCCCGGCCAGTAGGCGAGGCCGCGGTTGACGAGATCGCAGCAGGCGACCGAACGGGCGGCCGGGTTCTGCTTGGGCTTGTCCTGCCACAGGATCTTGCCCGGGTCGTCGAGGCCGAGGGCGAAGGTGTTGTTCGGGAACGAGGTGTGGATGTACATGACGCCGTCGACGACGAGCGGCGCGCCCTCGTGGCCGTTGAGCAGGCCGGTGGAGAACGTCCAGGCCGGCTTGAGCTGCTTGACGTTGCTCTTGTTGATCTGGGTCAGATCGCTGTAATTGTTCGAGTCGTAGTTCTTACCGGGCATCACCCAGTTCTCGTCGCTCTTCGATTTCTCGACGAGCTTGTCGTTGGCCTGCGCCACGCCCGCCATGGCGACCGGCGCGAGCGCCATGATCGCCAATGCCGAGACGGAATTCCGGAGCCTGATCATCCTGCGTCTCCTCGCCGGACTGCCACGCCGTTTGGCCTCGCAGTCATCGTGGTGTTCATCCGATGGCGACACGTCTTCCGACGACAAATCCGCTTTCAGCATCGCGATATCCCGGCTATTTCCAGTATTCGCTAGGCTTATGAAAGACTTATTATCGTTGTGCGCCACTCGATTATTCGCACGGCTTGTAATGCGTGTCTTTGCAAAACGAAACATTTCTTTTCGGGACAATCTGGCAATACGCCACCGGAGATTTGGTAAGATCAGCGAGGTCTTGACCGATCGCCGACATCCATCCCAGACAAGCGGAAACGATATGCGGGCGTGCGGGCACGGTGCCGTCCGCCGACCCGCTCCGGGAGGACGCGATGGGTCTTGTCACGGGCGGCGCAGGCCGCTTTCTGGCGTTGGCGACCTGTGTCGCGATTCCGGCCACGGCGGCCGGGACCGGCGGCGGACAACGCCTCGCCGCCCTCTACGCACAGGACGGGCGGCGCGAACTGACGGGGGCGGATCTGGAGCGCTTTACCGGCGCGGGCGTCCTGTGGTGCCGCCGCCCGGACGGGATCCCCCAGAAAGCCGCCGCCGCCTGGCTGATCGGGACCCGCTCCCTCGTGCTGATGAACGCGCACAATTTCCGCAATCGCCAACTGGAGGTCACCCGCACCGTTGCCGATTGCTACTTCCAGATCGCCGGCCGCAATTACGGCTTCGCGCCGGACTTTCTGGAACTCGGCATCGAGCCGGAGGCGCGGCGCCTGCACATCACCGACGACTGGGCGCTCCTGCGCCTCGCCGAGCCGGCCGAGGCACGGCCGCAGCCGATCCCGGACGCCCCGCACCTTCCGACCGGCGACCTGACGCTCCCGGTGACGATGGTCTCCCCCGCCGGCCACGAGAACTACCGCGGTCAGAGCAGCCGGGAATCCTGTGCCATCCGGCGGATCGATCCGCCCAGCGAGGGCGACATCCGCCGCGCCCGCCACGACTGCAACGACGGCTACGGAGGGTCGGGCTCGGGCCTGTTCGACGAGGCCGGGCATCTCGTCGCGATGCAGAGCGCGTCGCTCTCGATGAACCAGCGCCACGCCTTCGACATCGAGTTCCACTACGGCTCGGCCCTGCTGATCGAGGGCCGGCTCCGCGAGGCCCTCCGGGCGCAGGCCCGCTAGGGCCGTCGGTCTGACCCGCCCGCCCGGCATCCGCGTCGGCGGCGCGTGCCGGATCCGCCGTCCGGCCGCACGGCTTCCCGGAGGCATTCCGGTAAGCCTCCGGTAAGCAACGCGGCGATTTCCGCACCGCCCGGGCGCGAATGCCTCGACGGCGGTGCCGAGGAGCGCCAAAACTTAACGTTGAGCCTCGAATCTGGTCCCGCGAGGGTGCCGGGATGCCAGCGGTCGGAACGTTCAGGGTCTGCGAGCCGGGAAGGCTGCCGCTCACGGAGGCCGTGGGGGAGGCTGTGGCGGAGGCGATCGCCCTGCCATCGGTGCTCGTCACGATGCTGGGCAGCCTGATCGAGGCTTGGCCCCGGCAGATCTACACACAACCCTTGGTGACAACGCGCTTCCTCGGCCAGCGCACCACCTACGTCTGCGACCCCGGACACATCCGCAGCCTGCTGGTCGATCAGGCCGAGGCGCTGGAGCGGGAGCCGTTCATGCTGCGGGCCCTCGCGCCCGCCCTCGGCTCGGGCGTCCTCACCGCGGACGGTTCCCACTGGCGGGGGCAGCGCAGGACCGCCAGCCCGATGTTCCGCCCGGACCGGGTCCGGAGCTTCGTGCCGGCCATGGCCCGGGCCGCCGCGGCGACGCGGACGCGCTGGCATGGCGCCGATCCGGCCGGGGCGGAGCGGGACGTCCTGCACGAGATGATGCGCACCACCTTCGAGGTGATCGTCGCCACGATGGTGTCGGGCGATCCCCATCTGGAGGTCGAGCCGTTCGGGCGCGCGATGGACGCCTATCTCGGCCAGACCAGCTGGAAGATCGCCCTCGCGATGCTGCGCGCCCCGGCCTGGGTCCCGCATCCCGGGGCCCGGGGGGGCGCGGCCGCGGTGCGCCACCTGCGCGGCGAGGTCGCCCGGACGATCGCGCGCCGCCGGGCGCGCGGCGAGCCCGGCACCGACCTCCTCGGCCTCCTGCTGGAGGCGCGGGATCCGGAGACCGGACAGCCGCTCCCCGAGGCGCGCGTCGTCGACAACCTGCTGACCTTCGTGGCCGCGGGCCACGAGACCACCGCCCTGGCGCTGGCCTGGACCCTCCGGGTCCTGGCGGAACACCCGGAGGTGGAGGCGCGCGTCGTCGCCGAGATGGCGCAAATCGGCGACGATCCCGCCGCCGATCCCGAGGCCGCGGACCGGTTGCCCTACACCCGCCAGGTGCTCCTCGAGGTGATGCGCCTCTATCCGCCGGCGCCGCTGATCGTGCGGCGGACCCGGGCGCCGGTCCGGCTCGGGGACAGGGTCGTGCCGGCCGGGCAATCGGTCCATGTGCCGGTCTACGCCCTGCACCGGCATGCCCTGCTCTGGGACAGGCCGGAGGTGTTCGATCCGGATCGCTTCGCCCCCGAGCGGGCCGCCGCGCGCGACCGCTACGCCTACCTGCCGTTCGGAGCCGGCCCGCGGGTGTGCATCGGCATGAGCCTCGCCCTGACCGAGTGCCTCGTCATCCTGGCGACGCTGCTGCCCGCCTTCCGCTTCAGACCGGTCACCCGGGCGATGCCCGCGACGCAGTTCCGCGTGACGCTGCGGCCCAAGGGCGGCCTGACGATGAGGGTCGAGCCCCGCCATGTCGCGTGAGACGTCCGCCGCGGCGGCCGGCCCGGCCGGCGGGCCCGATCCGGCCCGGCAATCGCGGCGCCGGACGGGATCGCTGCTCGGCCGCCTCCGCGGCCCCGACACGGTCGACGCGCTGCCGAACCGCTACCGGCTGCAGGTGCGCACCGGGCTCCTCGACGAGACGCTGAAGCTCGCCACCTACTCGGCGGTGACGCACCTGATCATCGCGCTGGCCGTCACGTACTTTTTCTGGGGCTCGGCCTCGCACACCTATCTTCTCGGCCTGCTCGCCGTGGTCGCGGCGCTGATCACGGCAACGACCTACACGACCTGGCTCTACTGGCGCGCCTATGCCGGCACCGCGTCCGAACGCAGCGTCCGGTGGGGCTGCCGGATCTCCGCAGGGCTGGCCTTCGCCCTGGGCCTCGCCTGGGCGACCATGCCGGTCGTGCTGTTCACCCCCTGCAGCAGCGAGGAGCGGCTGCTCGTCGTCGCCATCGTGGCGGGCCTGATCTCGGACGCCTACGTGGTCGGGCCGCTCCTGTCGGTCTCGTACCTGTTCGCGGTCCCGGTCATCGTCGGCAGCTTCGTCGGGCTCGCCCGGTCCGGGGAGCCGATCGCGCTCAGCATCGGTTTCCTGCTCGCCGTCTACGCGGTGTTCGTGGTGACGAGCGTGCGCCGCATGAGCCGCCTGTCCTGCCAGCGCATCCTGGACCGGGTGCGCGTCGAGGATCAGAGTGAGACGATCGGTCTGCTGCTCAACGCCTTCGAGGCGAATGCCAGCGACTGGCTCTGGGAGACGGACGAGACCGGGCAGTTCCAGCACGTCTCCACCCGGATGGCGGATGTCCTGGCCCGCCCGGTGGAGACGCTCCAGCACGCCCGGTTCCAGGCCCTGCTCGCCGGGCGGAGGGAGGCGCCGATCGAGGCCGATCAGAGCGTCGACCTGCTGGAGCGCCTCCGCGGGGGCACCCCCTTCCACCAGCTCCTGATCGCCATCGACACGCCGGCCGGCCGGCGCTGGCTCCGGCTCAGCGGCAAGCCCTTCCTCGACCAGGGAGGGCGCTTCGCAGGCTTCCGGGGCGTCGGCTCGGACATGACGGAGGCCCGCCGGACGGAAGCGCACATCGCTTTCCTGGCGACGCGGGACCCGATGACGGGCCTGTCGAACCGGGTCATGTTCCACGCGGTCGCGTCGGAGGCCTGCGCGGCAGCGGTCGCGCAGGGGCCGGCCCCGGTGGTCAGCCTGCTCTACCTCGACCTCGACGGCTTCAAGACCGTCAACGACAGCATCGGCCACGCCGCCGGCGATGCCCTGCTGGGGCAGGTCGGCGATCGCCTGCGCGCCCTGCTCCCGGCCGACGCGCAGGCGTTCCGCCTCGGGGGCGACGAGTTCGCGATCCTGCAGCGCGGCCGGGATGCCGCGGCGGCGCAGGCCCTGGCCGAAGCCATCATCGGGGCCCTGCGCGAGCCCTACCTCATCGACGGCGTCCGGGCGGAGATCGGCGTCAGTATCGGGATCGCCTGCGCGCCCGCGGACGCGACCGATCCCGAGGATCTGCTCCGGAAGGCGGATCTCGCGCTCTACAGCGCCAAGGAGGCCGGCAAGGGGCGCTGGCGGGACTTCGACAGCGGCCTGGAAGTGCGCGTGCAGCGCCGGCGCGAACTCGACGAGGCGATGCGCCAAGCCCTCGCCGACGGCGAGATGACCTTGCACTACCAGCCGCTCGTGAGCCTGCAGGACGGCCACGTGGTGGGCTGCGAGGCGCTGCTGCGCTGGACCCGGCCGGGCCTCGGTCCCGTTTCGCCCGCCGAGCTGATCCCGATCGCCGAGGGGACGGGCTTCGTCGTCACGATCGGGCGCTGGGCCCTGCGGCGGGCCTGCACGGAGGCGCTGACCTGGCCGGCAAGCCTGCGCGTCGCCGTCAACATCTCGTCGGTCCATTTCCGCCGGCCCGACTTCTTCGCCGACGTCGCGGCGGTCCTGGCCGAGACCGGCCTGGCGGCGAACCGCCTCGAGATCGAGATCACCGAGTCGATCTTCCTGGCCAACACGCCGCACGTGCTGGACAATCTCCGCTCCCTGCGGGCGCTCGGGGTGCGGATCGCCCTCGACGATTTCGGGACGGGGTATTCCTCCTTGAGCTACCTGACGCAGTTCCCGGTCGACAAGATCAAGATCGACCGCGCCTTCGTCCGCGACCTGAGCAGCCGCCCCGAATGCCTGACGGTGATCGCGGCCATCATGGTCATCGCCCGCGACCTGGGCATCGACGTCACGGTCGAGGGCGTCGAGACCGAGCAGCAGGCCGAACTGCTCCGGCTGCGGCGCTGCGACAGCGCGCAGGGCTTCCTCTACAGCCCGGCCCGGCCGCCCGGGGAGATCCCCGGCCTGATCGAGCGCATACGGATCGCGTGCGCGCCGCGCACGGCCGCTCCGGCGGAGCAGACCGTCCGCGCGGTCGCCTGAAGGAGCGCCGGAATCGGCCCGGCCGCGTCGCGGGCGGGGACGGATCCGTGTTGCCACGCGCCCGGGAACGGCTCTAGCGGGGGGCGACCACGCGGAACCGGGGAACAGGCGCGCCATGCCCAAGGTCGTCATCAGCGAATTCATGGACCCTGCGGCGATCGCCGCCGACCTGTCGGGCTTCGACACCCTGTACGATCCCGGACTCGTCGACCGGCCCGAGGCACTCGCCGCCGCCGTGGCGGAGGCCGACGCCCTGATCGTGCGCAACCGGACGCAGGTCCGCGGCGCGCTGCTCGCGGGTGCCCGACGCCTCCGGATCGTCGGGCGTCTCGGGGTCGGCCTCGACAACATCGACGTTCCGGCCTGCCGGGCGCGGGGGATCACGGTCCAGCCGGCGACGGGCGCCAATGACGGCGCGGTCGCCGAGTACGTCGTCGCCACCGCGCTGCTGCTGCTGCGCGGGGCCTATGGGGCGAGCGAGGCGGTCGCGGCGGGGACGTGGCCGCGCAACGCCCTGATGGGGCGCGAGATCGCCGGCAAGCGCCTCGGGCTCGTGGGCTTCGGATCGATCGCCCGGGAGACCGCCCGCCGCGCCGCTGCCCTCGGCATGGCGATCGCGGCCCATGACCCGTTCCTGGCCGCCGAGGATCCGGCCTGGACGCCCCCATACGGTCCGGTGCGGCGCCGGGATCTGGAGGCGCTGATCGCGGAGAGCGACGTGCTCTCCCTGCACGTCCCGCTCACCGCGGAGACCCGCGGCCTGATCGACGCGACCGCCCTCGCCCGGATGCCCGCGGGCGCCGTGCTGATCAACGCCGCCCGGGGCGGCATCGTCGACGAGGCCGCGGTGGCGGCCGCCCTGCGGTCCGGGCATCTCGGCGGCGCGGCCCTCGACGTGTTCGACCGCGAGCCCCTCGACGCCGCGGCCGGCGCCCCGTTCGCGGGCGTGCCGAACCTGATCCTCACGCCCCACATCGCCGGGGTGACGCAGGAATCGAACGTCCGGGTCTCGGCCGTCATCGCCGCGGCGGTGCGCCGGCATCTCACGCAGGGCTGAACGCGGGGGATCTGGGCCTTTCGCCCGGCGCAGGCTATCCCATGGATCCGGCGCCGCGCGACCGAGGCTGTCGGGGCAGACCGGGAGGGAGCAGGGGATGACCGATCCGGCACGACGGGCCTTCCTGAAGAGCGCCGCGCTCGGTGCCCTGGCGGCGGGAAGCGGCCTGCGGCCCGCCTGGGCCGGAGAGGACGCGCAGCTGCCCTTCGGCAACGGCGAGCGCCCGCTCGTCGCCTATCCGGGCAAGCGGCCGCTGCTGCAGACCACCGCCCGGCCGCCCCAGCTGGAGACGCCGTTCGCGGTGTTCGACGAGGGCGCGATCACGCCGAACGACGCCTTCTTCGTCCGCTACCACCTCGCCGACATCCCCCTGGAGATCGACCCGGAGGCGTTCCGGCTGACCGTGGGCGGCCATGTGGAGCGACCCGTCGCGCTGTCGCTGTCGGAGCTGAAGGCGCTGCCGGGCCGGACCGAGATCGTGGCGGTCAACCAGTGCTCGGGCAATTCCCGCGGCTTCTTCGAGCCCCGGATGGCCGGCGGCCAGCTCGGCAACGGCGCCATGGGCTGCGCGCGGTGGACGGGGGTGCCGTTGAGAAGCGTGCTGGACCGGGCCGGCGTGAAGGCCGGGGCCGTACAGGTCGCCTTCAACGGGCTCGACCGGGCTGTGCTGCCCGAGACGCCGGACTTCGCCAAGGCGCTCACCCTCGACCAGGCCGGCGACGGCGCGGTGCTGCTCGCCTGGGGCATGAACGGCGAGGACCTGCCCTGGCTCAACGGCTACCCGCTCCGCCTCGTGGTGCCGGGTTATTACGGCACCTACTGGGTCAAGCACCTCGATACCGTCACGGTGCTGGACAAGCCCTTCGAGGGCTTCTTCATGAAGACCGCCTACCGCATCCCCGACAATCCCTGCGCCTGCACCGAGCCCGGCCAGGCGGCCGCCGCCACGGTGCCGATCGGGCGCCTCAACGTGCGGTCGTTCCTCACGAATCTGGCCGACGGGGCGCGCGTGACCGCCGGTCCGGTCTCCCTGCGGGGCATCGCCTTCGACGGCGGCTCCGGCATCCGGACGGTCGCGGTCTCCACCGACGACGGCGCCACCTGGACCGAGGCCGCGCTCGGCCGGGATCTCGGCCCCTACGCGTTCCGGCCCTGGTCGCTCACGGCCGCGCTCACGCCGGGCGCCCACGCGATCCGGGTCCGGGCCACCGCCAACGACGGCAGCAGCCAGCCGATGGCGTCCCGCTGGAACCCGTCCGGCTACATGCGCAACGGCGTCGAGACCACCCGGGTGCAGGCGGCGTGAACGCGAACGGGAGGACGAACGGGATGCGTATGCTTCTGCTCGGCGCGATGATCGGGGGCCTGACGGCCGGCTCGGCCTGGGCCGCGCCACGGACCTACGCGGTTCCGGACCCGACCGCGCAGCTGCGGCCGCCGAAGGCGGACAGCCTGACCCCGGGCTACGAGGCGGCCCAGGCCAATTGCCAGACCTGCCACTCGGTGGACTACATCGCCACGCAGCCGCCCGGCCGCGGGAAGGCGTTCTGGGATGCCGAGGTGTCCAAGATGATCAAGGCCTACCACGCCCCCATCGAACAGGCCGATGCCGGCGCGATCGCCGCCTATCTGGCCGATACGTACTGAGAGGCCTGGAACGACGCCCCCGCCGGAAACCCGATCCGGGTTGTCAGCGCAGGGCGAGGGCCTGTGCGGCGTGCGTGGCGACGGCCTGAACGGCCGGAAGATCGTACGCGTAGACGCGACCGGCCAGGATCGCCAGGGCCAGCGTCCAGAACACCGCACCGCCGACGCGACGGGCCGTGCGGTCGCCGGCCGCGGTGGCCGGGCAGGCGCGGGCGACGCCGTCGGCGACGGGCTCGCCGAACGGATCGAAGGCCGGCGACTGGTTTTCGGAGGCGCTGCGCATGATGGCGAATGTCGCGCTCGGCCTGTCCCTTCGCAATGGACGCGTCTTTCGTATTTCTCTGTCCGGGGAGATGCTTGTTCTCTATCCGCCATCGGCGGCAAACAGGTTCTTCTCAGACCGCCGTTCCTGCCGCCGGAAGCGGCACATCTTCGTCTCCACAGGGCGCCGGCGCGGCCGGCCCCGGGCCGGCGGGGGTATGATAGGCCATGCGCTCCCGGCGTCCCCGCAGGGGCTCGCGGCTGACCTCGCGCCACGCCTCGACCGGGGCCCCGGCGGCGCGCCGCGCGGCCTCGGAGACCAGGATCGGGACACCGTGGAGCTTGGTCGCCTGTTCCAGGCGGGCGGCGACGTTGACCGCATCGCCCAGCACCGTGAACTCGTAGCGCGCCTCCTCGCCGATGATCCCGCAGAACACCTCGCCGTAATGGACGCCCACGCCGATGCGCACGGTCCCCGTGGGCCCGGCTCTGTCGGTCCAGCGGGCGATCACCGCGACGAGATCCTGGGCGAAGGCGAGGGCACGGGCGGCATCGTCGGACCTGGGCTCGGGCAGGCCGAACACCACCAGGGCACCGTCGCCGATGAACTTGTCGACCACCCCGCCCCGGAGGCGGGCGAGGCGCGTCACCCGCCGCCGGAAGGCGGACAGGAACTCGGAGAGCCGGTGCGGATCCAGGTTCTCGGCCAGAGTGGTCGAGCCGCGCATGTCGACGAACACGATGGCGGCCTGCTGGCGGCGGCCGGCCTTCAGGCTCCCGTCGCCGTCGGCGAGCCGCAGGACCAGCTCCTGCGGCAGGAACCGCGACAGCCGGTTGCGGCGGGTCGCCTCCCGCAGGGCCGAGACGGCGAACAGCACGAACAGGACGGCGAGGGCACCGACCATGATCCAGAGGACGAGGGCGATCCGGGACACCGTCGCCTGCCGCCGCTCCATCCTGTCCGCCTCGTACGTCTCCATGCGGCGCACGCGGTCGCGGATCGCGTCCATCACCTGCTTGCCGCGTCCGTCCGCCACCGAGGTGTGGGCCGCGGCGCTGTCGCCGCCGCGCATCAGGGCGACGCTGGCACCGAGTTCGTCGAGCTTCTCGCGGATCAGGGCGGCCAGGGTGTCGAGTTCGGCCCTCTGGTCGGCGTCATCCTGGACGAGGTCGCGCAGCCAATCGAGCTGGCGGTCGACGTTCAGCCGGCCCTCGGTGAAGGGCAGCAGGAAGGCCTCGTCGCCGGTGAGCAGGTAGCCGCGCTGGCCGGTCTCGGCGTCCTGCACCGCCGACAGCACCCGGGCGAGGCGCCCGTCCACCGCCACGGTGTGGCGCACGGCGTCGATGCCGCGCTGCTGGTAGACGAAGGCGCCGAGCGCGATGGCGGTCATCACCAGGATCGTGGCGAAGCCCACCGTCATCCAGGTCACGGTGCGCGAGCGCAGGGATCGCTGCACCCGCGCCTCGACGCGGTCCCGGACGGAGGCGACGTCCGGCGCGGCCTCGCTCCGGTCCGGCGCGGGCACGGTGGCGGGACCGGACATGTCAGGCCCCGCCCGCGCCGTGCAGCCGGACGGACCGCCCGATCCGCCCCCCGCCCTCGACCGCCTGCGTCCGGCAATCCGCGATGGTCGCCCGCGCCGTGTCGATGGCGACGGACGCCGCCGACAGGATCCGGGTGTCCGGCTCCCGCTGCCGGGCGTAGCGCACCACGTCCATGGCCAGCGCGTCGACCTCGACGGTGAGCGCCTCGATCGCCGCCGGGTCGCGCAGCGCCCGGGCCTGCCCGGCGATCTGCAGGAGCCGGTCCAAGATCTCGTCGATGCGCTCCCGGCGCAAGCTGGCGAGGCGCTTCCGGATCCAGGCGAGCACCGAGACGAGGCCGCCCGCCAGCGCGCCCAGGAGGTAGAGGGTGTCGCCGTAGCGCTCGATGAAGCCGTGCTGGTCGCGCTCGTAATAGTCGATCGCGCCGGGATGGATCGGGATCCGGGCGCTGGTGGCGGCCACGGTCGTGTCGTAGGCCGGGGCCTGGACGTACTCGGCAGCGTCGGTGGCCAGCGCGGCGGCGCTGCGCTTCTCGAAGAGCTGCTGGGTCACGTCGGCCGCCACCACGCGGCTCAGGGAGGCGCGGGCCATCAGCCGGTACGAGGCGCCCACCGTCTTCACGTCGTCGGCCGGCAGCTTCGGGCGGCCGCCGAACAGGCCGCCCGGGACGGTGACCGCCTGGAGCCGCGGGAAGCGCTCGATCACCGCCCCGTCATCCTCAACGGCGACGAACGCCACCTTGCCTCCGCGGGCGACGCCCTGCACGGCCGAGACCAGGGCCAGCGCCTTGGGCGCCGAGGGGGCGATGATGCTGACGAAGGCGTCGATCCGCCTCTCGCGGAAGGCGCCGGCCACCGCCTCCTGATCGACCGGGACCAGCAGGACCGTCGAGTCCCGGGCCGGGCCGGCGGCCTCCTCCAGGGTGAGGCCGTAATAGCCGAGGAGGTTCCGCAGCAGCCAGAGGTCGGCGTCCCGGTGCGCCGCGATGCCGAGCCGCTTGCCGGCGAGCTTCGGGAAGCTCGTGATCCCGGCTTGCTCGGGCGAGGCGATGACCATCGCCTGGTCGCGCAGGATCGCCAGGGTCAGCCCGTTCGTCGGCAGCAGCACGTCGGGGCGGACCACCGCGAGGTCGGCCCGGCCGTCCTGCAGGGCGGCGGCGCTCTCGCGCACGTCGTCGAAGGACAGGATCTTCAGGCGGACATTCTCGTGGGCGGCCTCGAGCGCGTCCGCGTAGGCCTTGATCAGGCCGGGCTCGGTGCCGTCGCGGGGCGCGACCGCGATGGTCAGGACCGTCGCCTGGAGCAGGACCCACGCCGCGATCCCGCCCGCGCCCAGGAGGGCGGCGCCCGCCAGGAGAAGCATTTCCCGGCGCAGCAACCAGGCGGGCAGGCTCCACATCGGTCCGGATGCTCAGAACAGCGAGATCAGCACGATGCCGGCCACCATCACGGCGGCGCCGATCAGGCGCGGCGGGCCGGCCTTGACCTGCTTCATGCCGAACCAGCCGAAATGGTCCAGGGCCACCGAGGTCAGGAGGTTGGCGGTGATCAGCAGGCCGTTGAAGGCCCCGGCCCCGACCTTGTCGACGAAGAGCAGCCCGGCGAACACCGCCACCGCCCCGGTGATCCCGGCGAGCGGCATCCACCAGCGAACGCCCGCGATGTCGTCCCGGGTCGGCAGCGGCGACGGCCGCAGCAGGAACATCAGGGCGAACACGAACACCACGGGCACGAACGACACCGTCGCGGCGAGCCAGGGGTTCTCCAGGGCGCCGCGGAGCTGCGCGTTCCAGACCACGCCGATCGCCATCAGGGCGCCGGCCACGAGGATGAACGGGTAGAGCAGCTTGCCCGACATCCCGTGCCCCTCGCCGCCGTTGCTCTTGCCCCCCGAGCGCGCGATGAAGATCACGCCCACGGCCATCAGCAGGCCGCCGAGCCAGGGCATCGGCCTGAAGCCCGCGGCCTGCAGGCCGAACAGGCCGAGCGCGTCCATCGCCAGGGAGGTGAGGATGTTGGCGGTGAGGGTCAGGCCGTTGAACGGCCCGGCACCGACCTTGTCGATGAAAGCCAGCCCCCCGAACACCGCCACCGCGCCGGCCAGGCCGCCGAGGGGCGCGTACCAGGGCATCTTGCTCAAGCTGTCGAGGCTCGGCAGCGGCGTCGGCATCGTGAAGAACAGGGTCGTGAACACGAAGACGATCGGCAGGAACGACACCGTCGCGGCGAGCCACGGATTGACCATGCGGCCCCGCAGCTGCGCGTTCATGGCGTTGCCGATGGCCTGCAGCGCGCCCGCCACCAGGATGAAGGGATAGAGGAGGGCTGCCGTCACGGGCGCGGACCTTGGGTTTCCGGGAAGGGATCAGACGAGGAGCAGGCCGGCGAGCGCCAGCGCGAGGGCCGGCGGCATCACCAGCAGGCCGAGCTTGAGGAAGGTCCAGGCGCCGACATCCTGGCCCTCGCGGCGGATGGCGGTGAGCCAGAGGATCGTGGCGAGCGAGCCGGTGACCGAGAGGTTCGGCCCGAGATCGACGCCGATCAGGATCGCGCCCGCGACCTTCTCGGGGACGTGGGCGGCCTGCACGGCGGCGCCCGCGATCAGGCCGGCCGGCAGGTTGTTGACGAGGTTGCACAGCACCGCGACCAGGCCGCCCGCCCCCCAGGCGGTGGCCTCCGGAGCGGCGTGGGCGTAGCCCTTGAGGAGGTCCGCCAGCATCGCCAGGACGCCGGTCTTCTCCAGCGCTTCCACCAGCACGAACAGGCCGGCCACCAACGGCAGCACGCTCCACGACACGTCCTTGGCCACCTCGACGAGGCCGCCGCGCTTGAGCAGCAGCACGACGATCGTGGTGGCGAGCCCGGCCACGAAGGTCGGCAGGCCGAGGTCGAGGCCGAGCGCCGAGGCGGCGATCAGCACGCCGCCGGTGGCCACGATGCCAATCCCCGCCACGAGGCCGGTGCGGGAGAGCGGCTGCGCCTCGACGTCGGTGGCGACCTCCTGCCCGCGCAGGGTCTTCGCCTGGGTCAGCCGCAGCACCGCGTAGGTCGTCGCGATGGCCAGCAGCGAGGGCAGCGCGAACAGGCCGAGCCAGCGCACCAGCGGCGGCATGTGCTCGGCGAAGACCACGAGGTTCGCCGGGTTCGAGATCGGCAGCACGAAGCTCGCCGCGTTGGCGATGAAGGCGCAGATGAACAGGTAGGGGAGGGGGTTCTCCACCTTGGCGGCCTTGGTGGCCGCGTAGACGGCGGGCGTCAGCACCACCGCGCAGGCGTCGTTCGACAGGAACACCGTGACCACGGTGCCGACGAGATAGACCAGGGTGAACAGCCGCGTCGCCGAGCCCTTGGCGGCGCGCACGGCGATCGAGGCGAGCCAGTCGAACAGGCCCTCCTTCCGGGCCACCTCCGACATCAGCATCATGCCGACGAGGAACAGGTAGACGTCGGTCCCCTTGAGGACGCCGTCCCAGGCGGTGGCGGGGGCGAGCAGGCCGAGGGCCACGAGGGCGCCGGCGCCGAGCACGGCCCAGATCGCCTCCGGCCACGCGAACGGCCGCAGGATGACGCCGAGGGTGGCGAGCGCGGCGATCGCCCAGGTCGCGATATTGGGGGTCAGCGTCAGCGCGCCCATCGGGTCCGGTGGTCCTTTGGTGGAGTGGATCGTGCGGTGCGGTGTGCCGCGATTCGGGTGAGGCCGGCTACCAGGGCCGGCCGTTGCGGTTCGGGCCGAGCTGGTCGCCCCGAAGCCCCTTCTGCGGCCAGGCGGGAAGCCGGGTGGCGTCGCTGCCGGGGCGATCGGGTGCGGGCGGCGGGACGAAGCTCCGGCCCACGGGCTCGATCACCTCGGTATCGGCCTGCCCCGTGCCGTCCGTGACCGTGACCGCGAGGCGGCGGGCGCCCTCCGGCCAGGGAATGCGGGCATGGACGGTGCGCGGCCCGTCCGGCACCATCGCGTGGGGCCGCCCGTCATCGACGCGCACGCAGCAGCACCAGTCGCCCTGCGGCCTGTCCGACAGCACGAGGGCGCGCACGGAGATCCGGCCGTCCGCCATGGCGAGGGGCGCCGTGGCGAGGCGCCGGTCGGCGGGGCTCGTGATCATCACGAAGGGCAGCGCCCGGTCGAGGGGCTTGAACCGCCAGCTCGTGACCGGCCCGTCGATCGCCGCGACCGCGTAGCCCACCGAGCCGTCCTCGTTCTGGCCGACGGAGCGGGCCGCCGCGTAGAGGGTGCGCCCGTCCGGGGCGAGCTCGTTGTAGTGGGTGTGGCCCATCTCGACGAGGCGCACGCCGTGGTGGCGGATCAGGCCGGCCAGCGCCGCCTTCTCGTCGGGCACGCAGAGATCGTCCGGGTAGGTGTGGGTGAAGACCGCGCAGGGCCGGCCCTCCTCGTCGGCCCGGGCCAGCTCCTCGGCGAGCCAGGCGAGCTGGCAGGGGCCGAGCCGGAAGTCGAGGCCGAACCCCTTCCGGCCGTAGCCGGGGCTGACCATGTCGAGGAACAGGCAGCGCACGCCCGCGAACGTCTCGGCGAAGTAGTAATGCGTGACGGGGGCCGGGTCGTGCGGGCGCGGCAGGTCATGGCGCCGCGCCGCGTGGCCGCCGCCGCGGGGGCTGCCCGCCACCGCGGCGAACAGCGCGTCGAAATCCGTCATCGTGCCGTGCTGGCGGTCGTGGTCGCCGGCGATCAGGCGCACCGGCAGGTCCGGGTGCCGGCGCAGGGCCTCGCGCAGGACCGCGTATTGCTCCGCCCGCCCGTCCTCGGCGAGATCGCCCGGGAGGTAGGCGAAGTCGAGGAGGCCGTGTCCGTGCAGCCCGTCCACCTCCGCGAGGATCGCCCGCAGGTCGGCGGCATGGGGGTCGGAACTCCGCTCCAGATGGAGATCGCCGACATGCGCGAAGGCGAAGACACCGTGATCTGCGGTCATGGCGCGCCCACGGGGCCGGACACGGCCCCGTGGGCCGCGCGCGCTCTGTCGTTCCCCTGCGCCATCATGCTCCCCGGACAGGCCAGCCCGCCCCGGCCGGGGATCGGCCGCGGTGGTCGCGACCGGCCCGACGTTTCGGACACGGCCGGGTTCCGGATTCGGGATGATGCCCGCGGTGGCGGGAGCCTACATTTTCGTGAGTCAGGGCCATACGCGCCGTCGAGCCGGGAAAGTGTCGCGAAAACAGACACTCGATGTCTTCTCGCGCGACAGATCTGCGGGGATCGCCGTCGGCCGGGGACGCGGACGTCGGGCGCGGTCCCCAGGCTGTGCCGGCGTCGCCTGGGTGCCGCCCAACGGGGCACGGAATCCTCCCGCGCAGGCTCATCCCCCGGATCCAGGGCTATCGGTCGCGGCCTGTTCGCGGACGAACGCGGTCTTGGATGAGCCACGGTTCGTGCTCGATGACCGGTACGGTCCCGATCCGACGGGCACTGGTCCGGTCTCGTCCGAGACGAGGCTCGAGAGGCGCCGTACGGGATGCACGCAGCATCCGCATCCCCCTGACCGGGCCTTCCGGAGATCTTTCATGTCGCCAAACGATCATCTTTGGAATTTCGGATCGCGTTGAGCTGATCTAGACTTTCTCAAGAAGCTCATCCGGACAAGATTGTGCCTATCGAATCGATGGATCGCCCGCGCCTGCGCGTCGGATGCCGACCGTTGTCTCGCGGCTCCACATCCGGAATTGCCCGATCATTGCCCCGCCGGAGTCCTGCCCGATGAAGATCCTGCGTCTCCTCGCCGTCGCGGCGCTCTGCCTCGGCGCATCCTCCGCCGGGGCAGAGGCCCTCCGGATCGGCGTCGTGCCCGGGGCCTACGGCGATGCCGTCACGGTGGCGGCCCGGGAGGCCAAGGCGGAGGGCCTCGACGTGAAGGTGGTCGAGTTCAGCGACTGGACGACGCCCAACGTCGCGCTCGATGCCGGCGACATCGACGTGAACTTCTTCCAGCACCGCCCCTTCATGGAGAACGCGGCCAAGCAGAAGGGCTACGCGTTCGACATCGTCGGGCAGGGGATCCTGTCCAATATCGGCCTGTACTCCCTGAAGCATAAGCGCCTCGACGAGATCCCGGTGGGCGGGTCGGTGGCGCTCGCCAACGATCCGGTGAACCAGGGCCGCGGCCTGCTGCTCCTCCAGAAGGCCGGGCTGGTCAGGCTGAAGGACGGTGTCGGCTTCCTCGGCACCCTCGACGACATCGTCGAGAACCCGAAGAAGCTGCGATTCACCGAGGTCGAGGGACCGCAGCTCGCGCGGATCACCGGCGATGTCGATCTCGCGCAGGGCTATCCGCATTTCATCGTGGCGGCCGGAAGCTTCGACCCGACCAGCGGGCTGATCTATTCCGGCATCGAGGACAAGCTGTTCACGGTCAGCTTCGTCACCAAGACGTCCCGCAAGGACGACCCGGCGATCCGGAAGTTCGTGACCCTGTTTCAGAATTCGGACGCCGTGAAGCGGCAGATCCGCAAGTCCTTCGCCGACAGCGACAAGCTCTACCTGCTGGCGTGGCAGAACTGATGGTCGGCCTCGTCTTCGACAGCCTGCACACTCCGGGCACGCCGGTCGCGACCGGACGGCGGAGTCCGGGCGCCGCGGCCACCGCCCCAGGTCCGGCCGCAGGTCCGGCCGCAGCGCCCGGCCGGAGGCCCGGCACGGTACGGTTCGAGGCGGTCTCCAAGACCTATCCGTCCGCCGCCGGACCGGTCCGCGCGCTCGACAGCGTCGACCTCGCCATTCCGGCGGGGGCGATCTTCGGCATCATCGGCCGATCGGGGGCGGGCAAGTCGAGCCTCCTGCGCATGGTCAACCGGCTGGAGGCGCCCACCTCCGGCCGGGTTCTGGTCGACGGCGCCCCCGTCGATGCCCTCGACACCGACGGGCTCGTGGCCCTGCGCCGGCGCGTCGGCATGATCTTCCAGCACTTCAACCTGCTGGCGGCCAAGACCGTCCGGCAGAACGTGGCGCTGCCGCTGACGGTCGCGGGCGTCCCCAGAAGCGCGATCGGCCCGCGGGTCGCGGAGGCGCTGCGCCTCGTCGGCCTGGAGGACAAGGCCGACACCTACCCGTCGCGGCTCTCCGGCGGCCAGAAGCAGCGGGTCGGCATTGCCCGGGCCCTCGTGAGCGATCCGGAGATCCTGCTCTGCGACGAGGCGACCTCCGCCCTCGACCCGGAAACCACGCTGGCGATCCTCGACCTGCTGCGCGACATCAACCGGCGCCTGGGGATCACCATCATCCTGATCACCCACGAGATGCACGTGATCCGCGAGATCTGCAGCGACGTGGTGGTGCTGGAACGGGGCCGGGTGGTCGAGACCGGGCCGGTCTGGCGCGTCTTCGGGGCGCCCGAGCACCCGACCACGCAGGCGCTGCTCGAACCGCTGACCCGCGGCCTGCCGCCGGATCTGGCGGACCGGCTGCAGCCGCTGCCGACACCCGGCGGATCCGCGATCCTGCGGATCACCTGGGCCGGGCAGGGGACGCCGGATCTCTCGGGCCTCGCCGTGGCGGCCGGCACGCCGGTGCGCCTGCTCCAGGCCGGCATCGAGCGGATCCAGGGCCACGCGGTCGGCCGGATGCTGGTCGCCGTCCCGGGCGCGGATCCGGACGTGGAGGCGCGCCTGCGGGCGCTCGGCGGGGCCGTCGAGAGGCTCGGCTACGTCGCCCCGGAAGCGGAGGCGGGGTGAGGCGACGATGGGCCGCCTTCCCCGCGGAATCCGGCAGAGACTCCGCCGCGCAAGCGGTTCCCCCTCGAACCCACCGACCCGGAGCCCCGCATGACCCCGCAGATGATCGACCGCCTCTGGCAGGCCTTCCTCGACACCGGGCTCATGGTCGGGGTCTCGGCCGGGATCGCCGTGCTGGCCGGCCTGCCCCTGGCGCTGTTCCTCGTCATTTCCGGGCCCGGCGGCATCGTCCCGGCACCGGCGGCCAACCGGGTGGTCGGGGCCGTGGTCAACGGCTTCCGGGCCGTGCCGTTCATCGTGCTACTGGTGGCGCTGATCCCGTTCACCCGGCTGGTGGCCGGCACCACCATCGGCGTCTGGGCGGCCATCGTGCCGCTCGCGGTGAGCGCCACCCCGTTCTTCGCCCGGATCGCCGAGGTCTCGCTGCGGGAGGTGGATGCCGGCCTGATCGAGGCCGCCCAGTCCATCGGCTGCCGACGCCGGCACATCCTCGCCCACGTGCTCCTGCCCGAGGCGCTGCCGGGGATCGTCGCGGGCTTCACCATCACGGTGGTGTCGATGATCGGCGCCTCCGCGATGGCCGGGGCGGTGGGCGCGGGCGGCCTCGGCGACGTCGCCATCCGGTACGGCTACCAGCGCTTCGACACCACCGTGATGATGGTGGTGATCGCGATCCTGATCGCCCTCGTGTGCGTGGTCCAGTTCGCGGGCGACACCGCGGTGCGGCGGCTCCGGGCCCGCTGACGGCCCCGCGCCCCGGCACGAGGCGGCCCACACCCGAGGCCGCATCCCTGAGGCTGAACCCATGAGCCTGCACCCATGAGCCTGGACATGGACGAATCCGTCGCCGACGGGGCGGCCGAGCCGATGCCCCCGCCGCCGTCGCCCCCGCACCGGATCGGATCCGACGCCGAGGCGATCGCGGCCGCACAGGCCGTGGCCCGGATCTTCGCGGCGGGCGCGGCCGAGCGCGACCGCGACCGGCGCCTGCCCTGGGGGGAGATCGCGGCGTTCACCGACAGCGGGCTCGGCGGCCTCACGGTGCCGCGGGCCCATGGCGGCGCGGAAGTCTCTTACGCGACGCTGGCCGAGGTGTTCACGATCCTGGCCGCCGCCGACGGCTCGGCGGCGCAGATCCCCCAGAACCAGTTCGGCGTCCTGGCGCTGGTCGCGGTCGCCGCCAGCCCCGCCCAGCAGGCGCGGATCTACCGCGACGTCCTCGCCGGCCACCGGATCGGCAATGCCGGCCCCGCCCGCAACGGCAAGGCGATCACCCGCGTGGAGACGCGGCTGACATCCGGGCCGGCGGGCCCGCGCCTGAGCGGCCACCGCTTCTATTCCACCGGCGCACTCTTCGCCCACTGGATCCCGACCCGCGCGGTCGGCCCCGACGGAGGACCGCTCCTGGTCTTCGTGCGCCGGGACGCCCCCGGCGTGCGGGTCGTGGACGACTGGCAGGGCTTCGGCCAGCGCACCACGGCGAGCGGCAGCGTGATCTTCGAGAACGCCCCCGTCGAGGCGGATCTGACGATCGACCTCGCGCCCCTCGCCGGGCGCCCGGGCCTGTTCGGGCCGATCTCCCAGCTGATCCACGCGGCGATCGATGCCGGCCTCGCCCGGGGCGCAGTCGCCGCCGCCCTCGACTTCCTGCGCACCCGGACGCGGCCCTATCCCTTCACCGCCGAGACCGTCGCGGAGGATCCCCACATCCTCGGCGAGATCGGACGGATCACGGTCGACCTCCACGCCGCCGAGGCGGTCCTGGCCCGGGCCGGCCGGACCCTGGACCGGATCGCCGCGGCCCCCGTCACCGCCCAGAGCGCGGCCGAGGCCTCGGTGGCGGTGGCGCAGGCGAAGATCCTCACCACCGAGGTCGCCCTGGAGTCCTCAGAGCGGCTGCTCGAACTCGCCGGCGCCTCGGCGACCCGCGACGGGTACAATCTCGGCCGGTTCTGGCGGGATGCCCGGGTCCATACCCTGCACGACCCCGTGCGCTGGAAGTACCACCTCCTCGGCAACCACGCCCTGAACGGCGTGCTGCCGGCCCGCCACCAGTGGAACTGAGGATCGGGCTATGCCGCTCCAGCCCCACGAGACCGCCTTCACGCAGGCGCCCGCACCGCCGCGCCCGGTGCCGGTGATCGCCGACGCCGCGGCGGCGCTGGCCATCGCCGACACGCTGGCGGCCGCGTTCGCGGAGGCCGCGGTCGCGCGCGATCTCGAGCGGCGCCTGCCGGTCGCCGAGGTCGAGCGCTTCAGCGAATCCGGCCTCTGGGCGATCACGGTGCCGAAGGCCTATGGCGGCCCCGGCCTCGACAGCGCCACGGTCGCGCAGGTGATCGCCCGGATCGCCGCGGCGGACGGGTCCCTCGGCCAGATCCCGCAGAACCATTTCTACGCCCTGGAGGTGCTCCGCAACGGCGGCACCGAGGCCCAGAAGCGCGACCTCTACGGCCGCGTCCTGGCGGGCGAGCGCTTCGGCAACGCGCTGGCCGAGATCGGCGCGCGGGACCACACCCGCCGCACCCGGCTCGTGCGCGATCCGGCCGGCTGGTTCGTCGAGGGCCGCAAGTATTACTGCACCGGCTCGCTCTATGCCCACCGCATCCCGACGCTGGTCGAGGCCGAGGAGGCGGGCCGCACGGCCACCTACCTGGTCTTCATCCCCCGGGACGCGCCGGGCGTGACCCTGGTGGACGATTGGGACGGGTTCGGCCAGCGGGTCACCGGCTCGGGCTCGGTCCTGTTCGAGCGGGTCGCCGTGGAGCCCGGCTGGGTGGTGCCGTTCCAGGCCTCGCTGGAGCGGCCCACCGCCATCGGCCCCTTCGCGCAGATCCTGCACGCCGGGATCGATCTCGGCATCGGCGAAGGCGCCTTCGCGGCGACGCTGCCTTTCGTGCGGGACCGCGCCCGGCCCTGGATCGATTCCGGCGTCACCCGGGCGAGCGAGGATCCCCTGACCCTCCACGCGCTGGGCGACGTCCAGGTCCGCCTCGCGGCGGCCGACGCCCTGCTGACGCGGGCCGGCCGCTTCGTGGACGCCGCGCAGGACGCCCCCGATGCGGACAACGTCGCGGCGGCCTCCGTGGCGGTGGCGGAGGCCCGGGCGGCGAGCCACCGGGCCGGGCTGCTGGCGTCCAACAGGCTCCTCGAACTCGGCGGCACCTCCGCCACCGACCGGGCCGAGGCCCTGGACCGCTACTGGCGCAACGTCCGCACCCACACCCTGCACGATCCGGTACGCTGGAAGTACCACTGGATCGGCGCCTACCACCTCGACGGCCGGCTGCCGCCCCGGCACGGAGCGCTCTGATGGCCGCCCAGAAGAAGCAGATCCTGTTGAACGCCTTCAACATGGCCTGCGTGGGCCACATCAATCACGGGCTCTGGACGCACCCGCGCGACCGCTCGTCGGCCTACAACACGCTGGGCTACTGGACCGACCAGGCGAAGCTCCTGGAGCGCGGCCTGTTCGACGGCCTGTTCATCGCCGACATCATCGGCGTCTACGACGTCTACGGCGACGGCATCGACGTGACCGCCCGGGAGGCCGTGCAGCTCCCGGTCAACGACCCGACCGTGATGATCACCGCCATGGCGGCTGTGACCGAACATCTCGGCTTCGGGGTGACGATCAACGTCCACCAGGAGGCGCCCTACACCTTCGCCCGGCGCCTCTCGACCCTCGACCACCTGACCGGCGGCCGGATCGGCTGGAACATCGTCACCGGCTACCTCGACAGCGCCCACCGCGCCCAGAGCGGCGGCACGTTGCCGGCACACGACCGGCGCTACGACTACGCCGACGAGTATCTGGAGGTTCTCTACCGGCTCTGGGAGGGCAGCTGGGACGACGCCGCCATGCGCCGCGACCGGGCGGCCCGGGTGTTCAGCGATCCGGCCCATATCCGCAAGGTCGCCCACCGGGGCGAGTTCTTCGCGGTCGACGGCTACCACCTGTCCGAGCCGTCGCCCCAGCGCACGCCCGTCCTCTACCAGGCGGGCGCCTCGGGCCGCGGCCGCGCCTTTGCGGGCCGGCATGCCGAGTGCGTGTTCATCTCGGCCCGCGACACGGCCACCGCCCGCGAGTCCGTCCGCGCCATCCGGGCCGAGGCGGTCGCGGCCGGCCGCAATCCCGACGACGTGAAGGTCTTCGTCGGCCTCGCGGTGATCCCCGGCCGGACCCGGGCGGAGGCCGAGGCCAAGCGGGACGAATACCTGTCCTACGCGAGCCCGGAGGCGGGGCTCGCGCATTTCTCCGCCTCCACGGGGATCGACTTCGCCCGCTACGGCCTCGACGAGGCGATCCCCTACGCGCCGGGCAACGCCATCCAGTCGGCCACGGCGGCGGCGGCCAAGCGCGGGCTGACGAAGCGCGACCTCCTGGCGGAATTGCAGCTCGGCGGCCGCTACCCGGTGCTCACCGGCGACGCGGTCGCCATCGCCGACGAGCTCCAGGCCTGGATCGAGGAGGGCGAGGTCGACGGCTTCAACCTCAGCCGGATCGTCGTGCCGGAGAGCTTTTCCGACTTCATCGACCTCGTGATCCCGGAACTGCAGGATCGCGGCCTCTACAAGACCGCCTATGCCGAGGGTTCGCTGCGGACGAAGCTTTTCGGCCAGGGGGACCGGCTGCCCGCGCGCCACCCGGCCGAGGCCCACCGCCACCGCGGCGCGCCTCAGCGATCCTGAGCCTCGCCGCTCTCGGAGCCGAACCAGCGGCTGTAGATCTCGTCGTAGCGGCCATCCTCCCTGAGGCCGAGGAGGGCTTGGTTGACGCGCTTGCGCCGGGGGTCGTTCGCCGCGAACAGGATGCCGTAGGCCTGCCGGTTGAAGGCCGGCCCGATCAGGCGCAGCGGCGCGTGGCCGGGCTGCGTCGCGTAGTAGCTCAGGGCGGGGGCATCGTAGACCACCGCGGCGACCGTGCCGGCCTGCAGGGCCGCGCAGGCCTCCTCCAGGCTCGCGAACCCCACCGGCGTGGCGAAGTGGTCCGCCAGATAGGCGACCGACGTGGTGTGGGCGACCGTGCCCACCCGCTTGCCCGGCAGATCCTGCGGGCCGTTGATCGCGCCGCGCAGGCGCTCCACCGTCGCCGTGCTGGTCAGGCCGGCGGTGAACCACGCCACCAGGGCGATGCAGGTGAACAGCCAGACCACCGTGATGGCCCGCGCGAGGGGGCTGCGCGGCATCTCCTCCGCCTGCGCGGCGAGGCTGCTCAGCGCCCACCAGAGGACGTGGGCGAAGCCGTGCGCCGGCCGGGCCCGCGCCGCCATGCCGCCGGGATGGCGGCGTTCGAGCCACCAGATCAGCGCCGCCACCGCGAGGATGAGGGCGGCGAGCCCCAGGAGGACCTGCAGGAAGGTGGCGTCGCTCAGGAGCGCCCGGAGGGCCCGGCCGGTGGCCGAGCCGGTCGCGTCCGGCGCCGCCGGGACGGCGATGCGCAGGCCGGTCTCCAGCATCGTGACCGAGAAGTCGAACCGCCGCTCGCGCTCCGCGGTGATCGACACCGCCGCGATGGCGAGGTCCGCGCACCCGTCCGAGACCGCCCCGAACAGCGCCGGCAGGTCGTCGACGCGGACGAAGGCGGTCCGGACGCCCAGCTCCCGGGCGATGGCGTTCCAGAGATCGATGCTGAACCCGCGCAGCCGGCCCTCCGCCTCCATGACCAGGGGCGGCACCGGATGCGTCGCGACCCGCCACGTCTCGGGATCGTTCGTGCGGAGCGCGAGGGACGGCCCCTCCGACACGCCCTCGGATGCCGTCCGAGCCGTGTCCCGGGTCTCGGCGCGCAAAGGGTCCGCGGCGAGCGGCACGGCGGCCGCGAGGCAGAGGCAGAACGCCACGACGCCCGCAGGCGCGACGGCGCGCCGTCGACCGGTGGACGGGCGCGGCATGTCAGAGGCTCTCGATCCAGTTGCGCAGGACGGCCCCGGGCGCGGGGTCGGGGTGGGCGTCCAGGCGCTGGGACGCATCGCTGGGGATGAAGCCGAACCGGCGCTTGAACGCCCGCCGGAAGGTCCGCTCGTCCGAGAAGCCGACCGCGAAGGCGACCTGCGAGATGCGCAGGGGCTTGGACGCATCGTCGCGCACGAGCATCCGCATCGCCGCCATCAGGCGCCGGTCGCGGATATACGCCACGATGCCGTTGGGGGCGAACAGGCGGTACAGGGTCGAGCGCGACAGGCCGAGCCGCGCCGCGACCAGGGCGGGCGTCAGCTTCGGGTTGCCGAGTTCCGCCTCGACGAGGCGGCGGACGCGGATCCGGACGTCCTGGTTCTGGGACGGGCGCCCCTCCTCCTGGCCGCGCAGCCAGCTGGCGCAGAGCTGGGTGATCGCCGTCGAGGCCGCCAGGGCCTCGCGCCGGTCGAGGAGGTCGCCGCAGGCGACGACGTTGGCGACGAAATTGTGGACCAGCCGCCCGAACGGGTCGCCGTCATGGTCGAGGGGGCGGCCGTGCAGGGCGTCCGGGTGGCAGCCCTGCTTCTCCAGAAGCGCGCGGGGGATCACGACGTTGGTGGCGTCGACCGCGCCCGCGACGATGCGCACGGGCTGGGCGAGATCGAAGACGATGCACTGGACCTCGTTCACCGGGCCGGTGCCGTGATCGGTCTCCACGCGGCTCTGCCCCCGGCGGTAGAACTGCAGCAGGATGTGATCCAGGCCCTGCTGGCCGATCATCTCCCGCGTCCGCACGAGGGTGTGCGCCGGCGCCACCACGTCGCCGACCAGCAGGTCGCCGAGATGGTAGCTGCGCATCGCGATCGGGATGGTGAGATCGGTCTCCGGGCGGAAGCTCACGTCGAAGATGGGCGCGAGATGGTCCTGCCAGGCCCGGCCGAGCGCCTCCGGATCACCGGGCGGCTCGAACCGCAGGCAGGCGACCTCGCCGCCCGGAGCGGCGCCGCCGGCCGGTGCCACGTCCGGGTCCCGGTTTCTCTCCTCGGAAGACATACGTGGAGCCTGACACCTGCTGTTAGCGCGACCGATGAAGAACGAGGGCCTGCCCCAAGGTGACGCGTGGCAACGCGGTCCGGTCGTCCCGCACGTTAGCCGCGTCCATCCGGACAGTCCTCCTATCTCCCGCCGCCCCGAGCAGCTGTACACTGTCGTTTGTCGCTGCGGCGTGCGATTCGACGCAGGTGTCGCCCGACCGGGCCGCAGCGGGCCCAGCATCGGAGGATTCTGACCTGCGCGCCGGTGGGATGGTTCCTTCCGTCTCAGAAAGGGGGATCCCCGTTTCAGAATGTTGCGCGCGGAGCAGAGTGTGGCTGCAATGTGATAGTTCGTTAAAGCCGCATTTTCTAACCCCCGCGCAAAGTCTGTGACAGGCATGACGGGGGTCAGTCCGATGGTCCAACAGTATAGCGACGTCGAGCATGCGACCGGATCCTGTGATCCGAGCAGGAGCACGGGCGCCGGAACGCGACGGTGCGGCCCCGTCCGGATGGGATTGCTGGTCGGCAGCTCGCTCGCCACGCTCGCGCTGGCTCTGGGACCTGTGGCGGCGCAGACCGTGCCGGCGCGCTCGCCCTCGACTTTCGGACTGACAGCGGCTGATTTCTCGAACTGGTCGGCTTACCAAGGTGATTGGGGGCTCGCCGCGATCAATGCCGCGACGGCTTACGCGCATGGCTATACGGGGCTCGGCGTCTCGGTGGCAGTTGTCGATAGCGGCATCGACCCCAATCACCCGAAATTTGCTGGGCGGATATCGTCTGCCTCTCGGAACTTTTGGCTCACCGATCCCCCTGGAGCGATCCGCAGCACTCTTCTCGTCGACCTCAACAGTCATGGGACGCACGTTTCAGGAACGATCGGGGCATCTGCAGCCGGCGGCGAGATGATGGGCGTCGCTTTTGAAAGCACGCTGCTCTCACTGAATGCGATCATGGGCCCGGCCGAGGCCAATTTTATCAAGCAGAGATTGGGCCTCAACGAAATCTCGACCGATGCCAATGCCGCGGTTGATTTCGCGGCAGCCAATGGGGCGCGAGTTCTCAATGGCAGCTATGGCCCCTCCTTGCCGACCAAGCTCATTCTCGATGATAACGGCAATGTAATATCCAATCCTTATTACGTTCAGCTGAAAATACAATCATACGAATACGGTGACGCACTGGCGGAGTACAGCGCCCTCAAACGTGCCGCAGACAAAGGTATGCTGCTAGTCTTTGCGGCTGGCAATGAGCGTGAAGATCAGGAAAAAGTCGCCGTCAATCCGACCGGCGTTGCGTTCTATCCTTTCATACGTCCAAGCAACGCAAACAGCGGCGTCTATCAGCTCAATGATGGTCAAAATCGGCCGATCGATCAGTCGAAGGTCGATTTTTCAGACTTGTCAGGCTACATCGTTTCAGTCGTCGCAACTGACAAAAACAATCAAATCGGATCTTTCAGCAATCTATGCGGCGTGACAGCAGCTTGGTGTATAGCCGCGCCCGGCGTGGGTATCTACTCGACCGTTCCAGGCGGCGGATACGGGTTAAAAAATGGTACATCGATGGCAGCGCCGCATGTCTCCGGTGCCGCAGCCGTGCTGATGCAGGCGTTCCCGTTCCTGACGGCGCCGCAGATCGCCCAGACGATGTTCACCACCGCCACCCACCTCGGCGACGGACCGGCCAACGCCCCGAACGCCACCTTCGGCTGGGGCCTGCTCAACCTCGGCAAGGCGATCGACGGTCCGGGCCAGTTCACCTCGACCTGGACGGTCAACACCACCTATAACGGCCAAGCCTATTACGGCCGCTTCGCCAACGACATCTCGGGCGTCGGCGGCCTGATCAAGACCGGGCTCGGCACCCTCGAACTCGCCGGCACCAACAGCTATGCCGGCGGCACCGCCGTCTACGGCGGCACCCTCGCCGTCTCCCGCGACGCCAACCTCGGCGCCGCCGGCACCGGCCTGACCCTCGGCGGCGGCACCCTCGAGGTCCTGGCCGACGGATTCGCCACCGCCCGCCCGCTCACCCTCTCCGGCCCCGGCACCCTGCAGATCGACGGCGGCACGTCCACCTTCGCGGGTCCGATCGCCGACGGCAGCCAGCCGGGCGTGCTCGTCAAGAGCGGACCCGGCACCGCCATCCTGTCGGCCGCCAACACCGTCACCGGCGGCGCCCTGGTCGGCGCCGGCACCCTGACCCTGACCGCCACCGGCAGCCTCGCCGCACCGGTCCGCATCGGCCCCGCGGCGAGCCTCCTCAATGCCGGCCTGGTCTCCGGCGGCGTCGGCAATCTCGGCGTCCTGGGCAACAGCGGCACCATCGCGGGCGGCCTCGCCAATGCTGGGCTGGCCCTCAACACCGGCACGATCACCGGCGGGGTGGCCAACACCGGCAGCCTGGGCAACAGCGGCGCCCTCGCGGGCGGCGTGGCCAACACCGGCAGCCTCGCCAGCAGCGGCGCCCTCGCGGGCGGCCTGACCAACACCGGCACCGTGCTGGCCAGCGCCGGCCGCATCGACGGCGCCATCGCGAACAACGCCGGGCTGCTCGCCGTCTCCGGCAACGTCGCCAGCGACGGCACCCTCGCCAACGCCGCCGGCGCGACCCTCGCCGTCACCGCAGGCGGCCGCTACAGCCTCGCCGGGCCGCTCGCCAATGCCGGCATCGTCGTCCTCGCCCAGACCGCCAGCCTCACCGCGCCGGCCGGCTTCGGCAATGCCGGCCTCGTCGCCAGCGACGGCACCCTCACCACCGACCTGACCAATACCGGCCTCGCCCGCCTGTCCGGGCAGCTCAACGGCGCGCTGACCAACACCGGGCTGATCCAGGTCACCGGGCCGCTGGCCGGCCTCACCACCCTGACCAATGCCGGCGCCCTCGACCTCGGCAGTGGCGCCCTCACGGTGGCGAGCCTGTCCGGCCCCGCCTCCGCCGTCCTGGGCAACGGCGCCCTCACGGTCGCCGGCCCGGCCTCCACCACCTATGCCGGCGCCATCCTGGAGACCGCAAGCCCCACCAGCCTGACCCAGGCCGGCACGGGCACGCTCACGCTCACCGGCACCGGTCGCTTCTCCGGCCCGACCACGATCCAGGCCGGCACGCTCGCGCTCAACGGCCTCTGGGCCTCGCCCGTGACGGTGGCCGCCGCCGGCACCCTGCGCGGCATCGGCACGATCGCCGCCCCGGTCACGGTGGCCGGCGCCCTGCGGCCGGGCAACTCCCCCGGCACCCTCACGGTGCTCGGCCCGGTGGCCTTCGCCCCTAGCAGCCGTCTCGGCCTCGACATCGACGGACCCGGCACCGGCACGGGTGCCGGCAGCTACGCCCGGCTCCTGGCGCTGGGGGCCACCAGCACGGTGTCGGCGGGGGGCACCCTCGTGCCGGAGCTGCGCGGCCTCACCGGCAACGCCACCAACGCCTTCACCCCGGCCCTCGGCCAGCGCTTCGGCGTGCTCACCGCTCAAGGGGGGGCTGTCGGGCTCGTTCACCGGCCTCGCCCAGCCGACGACGGGGCTTCCGGCCGGCACGCGCTTCGACGCCCTCTACGCCGCCACCGGCCTCGACCTCGTGATCACGCCGGCGGCCTACGGCAACCTCGCCGGGCTGGGCCTCCCCCAGACCGGCAACGCCCAGGCCGTGGGCGCGGCGCTGGACGTCGCCCGCCCGGCCGCCGGCACCCGGCCGGACGCGGCCCGGGCGCGGGTCTACGATCCGCTCTACGCGGCCAACCCGGCCACCCTGCCGGGCGGCCTGGCCAGCCTGTCGGGCCAGAGCTACGGCGACGCGGTGATGACCGATCTCTCCGCGCGCCGGCTGATCGCCGACGCGATCGACCGGCACCAGCGCGGGCTGGGCGGCGGGACGGCGGCGTTCGGCGCGGGCGATCCGGGCCTGGGCCCGAACCGCACGGCGCTGCAGGTGCGCGGCGCCGCCGGGGTGCCGGACCAGCCGCTGGCGGTGGGCGAGGGCCGGGTCTGGGCGGACGCGCTGTACGGGTTCGGCGACCGGGCCGGCGATCGGGCGGCCTCGGGCGCCGGTTACGGCGCGGGCGGCCTGCTCGTGGGCGTCGACCGGCAGGTTGGGGCGGAGACGCAGGTGGGCGGGGCGTTCAGCTACCTGCGCGAGACCGGCACGTCGCGGGGGGCGGGGCTCGGCCGGTTCACCACGGACAGCTACGGCGGCAGCCTGTACGCGCAGACGCGTCTGGGGCCGGTGGTGCTGCGCGGGACGGCGGGGGTGTCGTACGCGGACGGGCGGATCGACCGGACGGTGGCCCTGGGCACGGCGGTGTCGCAGGCGAGCGGTCTGGCCTCGGGCTGGAACGGCGGGGTGGCGGGCTTTGCCGGGTACGCGCTGGCCGTGGATCTGCCGGTCGAGGTCGTGCCGGAGGTGGGGTTCAGCTACGACCGGCTGACGCGCGGCCGGGTGGCCGAGCGGGGCGGCCTGGTGGGCCAGGGGGTCGGGGGCCAAGGGTTGGGCGGCCAGGGATTCGCGGTGGCCGATCTCGACGCGGCGCGCAGCCTCGTGGGCGGCCGCGTGGCGAGCGTGGCCTTCGCGGGCGTGCCGGACCTGCGGCTGGAGGGTCGGGCCTATTGGGCGCACGAGCTGGCCGACACTTACGCGGTGGTCCGCTCCGGCCTGTTCGGGGCGCAGTTTGCCGCCCGCACCAGCGCCCTCGGCCGGGACGGGGCGGTCCTGGGGGTGAGTCTGACCGGGCCGGTGGCGGACGGCGTGCGGTTGACCCTGGGCTACACCGGTGACGTGCGTCCGGGCGCCACCGCCCAGGTCTTCGCCGCAGGCCTCCAGGCCGCATGGTGAGGCACGCCGACGGCACGCAGGCCGGCGCCGTGCTGAGGAGGGAGGCATGCAGGACCGCGGAGAATCGGGCGATCCGTCGATCGAGGCCGAGCCGGCATCGCACCAGCCCGGCCGGTTGCGGCGGCTGGTCGATCTGCTCGAAGGGATCGAGCTGCTGGTCCAGGCGGTTCGGCTGGTCGGATGGCTCCTGAGAGGATTGTGGCTGGCCGCCGGGGCCCTCGTGCGCGCCTTCGGGGATCGATGAGCCGCACGGCGGGCCCACCATCCCCTGCCGATGCATGGCCGCTCCGTCCGAAGCCCGTCCCGTGTCGTTCGGGACAGTAACGGCGCTCCGATGCAGAGCGGCGCGCAGGCGGAGATGTTTCACGGGAAACACCCGCCCGATTGGCCGAAGCCCCGACAACCGGGTCCGGCGCGGACGCGGGACCCGGTGCTTCAGCCGAACAGCGCGCGCGCCACGATTTGCGGGTCGAGAGGTTTCTGGCAGAGGGCCACGGCTCCGTGGAGGGACGGCACCGCGACCGGATCGTAACCGGTCGCGAACAGGAACGGCACACCCCGCGCGTACAGCGCGTCGGCGACGGGATAGACGAGCTCGTCCTGCAGGTTGATGTCGAGCACCGCGGCGTCGATCGCGGCCGTGCGGGCGATCAGCGCCAGCGCCTCGCCGACACTGGGCACCGGTCCCAGCACCTGGGCACCGCTCGCCTCGAAGCCGGATTTGAGATCGATGGCAATGAAGTAGTCATCCTCGACCAGCAGGACCCGCCTGCCGGCCAGCGGGCGTGGAGTCGGGGTCATGCGGGGCTGCCTGCGGCTTCTCCGTCGGGGAGGGGAATGTTGATCGCGCAATAGAGCGCGGTGTCGCCGAGTTCGTAGCTGGTGGTCGCCTTGAGGGCATAGGGGAGGGCGCGCTCGATCAGTTCCCGCCCGTATCCGCCCCGCGGCGGCGCGTCCGCCGAATCCGGTCGACGGACGAGACCGTCCTCCACCCATTCCACCAGCAGCCGGCCGCCGCCATCGTCCGCCCGGTAGGTCCGCCACGTCACCGTCAGGCGCCCCTCCTCGCTGGTGAGCGCGCCGTATTTCAGCGCGTTGGTGGCGAGTTCGTGCAGGGCCAGCGCGAAGGTCTGCACCGTCGCCTTGCGCAGCCGCACCACGGGGCCGTGGAGCCGGATGCGCCCCTGCATGGCCGGAGCGTCGAGGGCGGCGAGTTCCGTCTCGATCAGGGCGCGGAGCGTGATCGGCTCCTGATCCGAGCGGGAGAGGAGGCCCTGGACCCGGGAGAGGGCGGACAGGCGGTCGTTGAAGCGCTCCCGGAACGTCTCGCCGGGCCCAGTCTGAGCCATCGTCTGCTGGGCGATGGAGCGCACGACGCCGAGCAGGTTCCGGGTCCGGTGCTGCAGCTCGGCGACCATGACCTGTTGCCGCTCCTGAAACTGGCGCAGATCGTCGATGTCGGTCGAGGTTCCGAGCCACTCGACGATCCGGCCCTGCGCGTCGCGGACCGGGGCGGCCCGGGTCTGGAACCAGCAGAAGCGCTGCTCGGCCGCGTTGCGGAGCCGGTGCTCGAAGGAGAGGTGGCCGCTCACCGGAGCCTCGCGCCAAGCGGTCTCGGCCGCCGCGTAATCGTCCGCATGGACCGCGTCCAGCCAGCCCCAGCCCCGGCTCGTCGCCTCGGTCTGACCCGTATAGGCGTGCCATTGCGGGCTGGACCAGATGCAGGCACCGTCGATCGCGGCGCGCCAGACGAGCTGCGGGATGCCCTGGGCGAGGGTGCGGAACAGCTCCTCGCTCTCCCGCAGGCGGCGCTCGGCCAACACCCGCTCGGTGCTTTCGACCACGATGGCGATGACCCCGGCGGGCCGACCATCCGCGCCGAAGACCGGCGAGTAGTCGAGGTTCATCCAGACCGGCTCGGGCTGGCCGTAGCGGTGCAGGGTCAGTTCCTGGTCCTTGTAGGAGAGCGTCCCGCCGGCCAGTCCGACACGCATCACGTTGTCGTTGAAATCGACGATCTCGGGCCAGCCCTCGCGCACCTTGGAGCCGAGGAGCTTGGGATGGCGCGCCCCCGCGAAGACGGAATAGGCATCGTTGTAGATCATGATGCCGTCTTCGCCCCACAGCAGCACGATCGGCACCGGCGATTGCAGCAGGGTGCTGACCGTGAAGATCAGGCTCTGGGGCCAATCCGCCAGGGGCCCCAGCGGCGTCTGCGTCCAATCATAGGTCCGGACCAGGTCCGCGAGTTCGCTGCAGCCGGCCGAGAAGATGCAGGCCTCGCTCATGCGGTGACCGACTGAAGAGGCTCCAGCCCGGGCGAGCGCCGCGGGACTGGAGCGGGGACCGTTCCGCGACCGGCCCGGGGGCGGCCCGTCGTGCAGATCACGACCAGGTACTACACAGCCCCGGGGCTTGATAGGGGCGCCCTCATCGTCGAAGCGGCCATCGGCTCCGGGTCTTGCGACCATCCGACGGGTCCGGAAAGCCGGATGTCGCGACATCGCATCGGTCTTCACGCCACCACGCCACAGCGCGCTCCACGAGCGCCACGGCGGATGTCCGCGGCCCTGTCGGATCCGACAGGACGAATGCAGGGACGAACCGCCGGTGACGTGCCCTAGCGGCGGCCCGCCGGCTCCAGAAAGCGCCGGGCGAACCAGTCGCGCAGGAGCTGGCGCTCGTAATACAGGCTGCCGGTGGAGAAGCGCGGGTTGGACGTCAGCAGGAAGTTGATATCCGTCACCGTGTCTTCGCCCTGCGCGACGATTCGACCGCCGCGGTGCAGGACATAGGCGAGGCGGATCCGTGGCGGCGTCGCATCCGTCACGACCCGCAGGCCCGTCGGCGTCGCGAAGCCGGGGCGCTCGAAGCCGGCGAGATCGACATCGAGGACGATGATGTCGAGGCGCTCATCCGGGCGGAGCCACGCCGTGCCGAGATCTCGGAAGATCCGGGTCAGCTCGGCGAGGGTGACCCGGAGCGGCTGCCCGGAGCCGAACCGGTTCTCGGCATCGGTGAACCGATCCGGATCGGCATAGCGCACATGGACCTGTGCCTGGACGATCGGAGCTTGGACGACCTGAGCCTGGACGACCTGAGCCTGGACTTGGGCGGCGGCTGGTCCGGCCAGAGGCAGCAGAACCGTGACCGCGAACCCGGCCCAGCCGCCGGCGAGACGCCTGCACATGTCGAACTCCTCCCCGAACCGCTTCCCGACGGCGCGGCGTGGGCCTGCGGGGTGGGACCACCCGAGCGGAGCCACAGAGCCCACGCTCATACCCGACGCCCGGCTGCGACCGAATGGCCCTGACCCGTTCATAGTCTCGCCGTGTTCCGGGCGCCTCGTAGCACTCCCGGCCCGAGGGGCGAGCCGGTCATGGGAGTCCGACGCGCATGATGAACTCTGTTCTGGCGCTTCTTACCGTCGTGGCAGTTTTGGTGGTCACGGCGCTGATCAAGCTGCCGCTGCTGCCGTTCCGCCTCCTGGGCCGTCTCCTGCGCAGCCGCCCGGCGACCGCCTGATCGAGCCGCTCAGGTGGCCGTGTCGATGCAGAATTCCATCCCGCGACCCGGCCCCTGATCGGAATAATCGACGAGCGCCAGTCCGCGCTCGGCCAGGGTCGCCTCCACGGTGTCCCGCTCCTTGCGCACCATCTGGCCGACCGCCAGAGGGGTCAGCCGCGGACTCGCGCGCCGCACCTGATCGACCCCGATGCTCGCCGGCAGGCCCGCCCCTTCGGCGATCCGGGCGAGGGCGAGCCCTAGATCCCGCGCCTTGGTCTCCGCGGCGGATTTCGGCTTGTAGGCCATCTGCTTCTCCTTCTCGGCGGCCGCCCGCCTCAGGCGGCCCGCGTGTCGACGTTCACGTCGGGAAAGGCCCGGATCCAGACGCGCCGCCCCTTGGCGTCGTAGACCTCGACCTGCCAGCCCGACCAATCGAACCGCTCCACGACCCGCTCCATCAGAGCGAGGGCGACGCGCTCGGCATGGGCCCGCATCGGCGCCCCGTCGGGCAACCGGCTGCCGCACAGGTCGGTCACCAGCTCGTGGCCGTCCGTACAGTGGAAACGGTACAGCCGCGTCGGCCTTGAGGCTCTCTCGATCAATCCACAGGGCTCCACCGCGATCCGAGACAGGACGCGTCGGCGGTTGAAACTGCCGATCCGAAGCGCTCTGTTCACGATCTGTTCTATACAGATTCGAAGCGCGATGCACCCTGGTCCCGAGACGAGACCTGCGGAGATTCGTCTCAGGGAGGCCGAGACGATCGCCTTTGCCGATCGCCTTTGCCGATCACCGGGCGGCGAAGGGCGATGGCGCAGCGCCTCGACCGGCAAGACGGCTGATCGCTTGGGATTATGCCGTGGCCGGACGGAGGCGGACGATATCCCCGCGGCTGCCCCCGGCCGGTCCGTCGCCGTGACGGACGATTGAAGATCCCGGCTCCGTCGGGGGGAACGGGACGCGGCGCCGTCCGGCGACGTCACGCCCGCGGGGGATCAGCGCTTCGCGCCGCCGCGACGGGCCATGGCGCCGGGCTGGCCCAGGCCGATCGCCTTTGCGAGGGCGGAGCGCTGCTCGGCATAGCCCGGGGCGACCATCGGGTAGTCGGCCGGAAGGCCGTAGCGGTCCCGGTAGCTGCGTGGATCGAGGCCGTGGCTGGCCAAGTGGCGCTTCAGCGTCTTGTAGGTCTTGCCGTCGATGAAGCTGACGATCCCGTCCTGCCGGACCGACTTGCGGACCTGGGCCGCGCCCGGCTTCTCGATCTCGGCCTGGGGCGCCGCCCCGGATTCCGGCGTCAGGGTCCCGGCGACGAGCCCGCTGACCGCGCCATGCACCCGCGCGATCAGGGCCGGCAACTCCGAGGCCGGAACCGGATTGTTCGACACGTAGGCCGCAACAAGCTCGGCCGTTATAACGGCCAAGGTGTTGGAGGCTTCATCGAAGGTCTCGTTCATGTGCAGATTTCCAAATAGCGGTTTACGTTCAGATCGTTTGGGCTCAACAAGGGTTTAAACGAAGTAAAAATCGAACGAAGACTCATCGAATAGATTCCGATTTTCTCGTGCCCTACGGCCTCCGAGAGGCGATGGCGCCGCGTCGGTCACCGGGATCGCGTGACGACCCGTCTCGTGCCACCGAAGCTCGTCCGGGATCATGGACACCCGGGTGGCGGCCAGATTCGGCACCCGTGCGGCGCAGCCGCCCGCTTGCCGGAACCGGCAATGGCATCGCGAACAGGCGCGTCTCCGACGCGACGGTCGGCGGTGGCCCCGGACCGTGCCGGCGATCGCCGTCAGGCGCCCCAGGTTGGCATGCCGCGCAGCGGCTCGGGCGGCCGGGTGTCCTGGCCGCCGCGTTCGGGAGCTTCGTCGGGCCCGGGATCCGCAGGGCCGCGGACGCGGGACCGCTGCCGAGAGCCGCAGGATCGGACGCTTTCGCCGGGCCGGCCGAACGTCCGGCGCACGCGTTCCGAACGCTTCGCGGGCGGCCTCGAGATCCTGTGCCTTGCGTTCCTCCCGGCCAGCCCGGCGGATCCTCCCGGAGGATCGCGTGGGCGGTCCGGTCGGAGTTCACCCGGATCCCGCTCAGCGTCGACCCATCGTCCGGGCCAGGGCGCGGCCGAGGCTCATCAACAATCCGTCGGCCGCGAGGCGGAGTTCCGCCGCCGCATCCTCGCCGAGCGTCTGCCTCAGCGCGATGGCCAGATCGGCCGCACGGCTCAAGGGGTCGTCCGGCGCCGCCGCGCTGGTGAAGATGTAGCGGTCGCCGCCTTCCCGGAGTTCCGTGATGTCGATGATGATGCCACGCGCCCGGACCGGACGCCCCGCGGAATCCGGGACGGTCCGTCCGCGGCTGATCAGCCAGTGCTCGGCTCCGCCCTGCACGACGCGGTACTCGGCCAGCACCAGACCACCCGACCGCACGGCCCGCTGGACCTGGTCCAGCAGCCACGCACGGTCGTCCGGATGGACGGCGGCCAGCGCGTCGGCGCCGCTGATCTCCGTACCGGCGAGGGCCGGATCGCCGGTGAGCAGCCAGGCCGCGCCGGCATCATAGACTATGGTGCCGCGGCGGATGTCCCAGTCCCAGGCGCCGACCACGCCGGATGCATCGAGGGCGGCCTGCAACCGGTCGGACGGCGTATTGAATCCGTCGGTCGCGTCGATCGGCGTCCTCGAAATCTCACTCATGACGCGAATCCCGGCCGCACAACCGGGATGATCTGGCATAGAAATGTGCCTCTTTGCCAGAATCTCGACGGAGATTTCATAAGCGGGTCCGGTCGATCAGGATCGGCACGCCGGGCGGCCCGTCATGCCGCATCATTTCCGCTGGGCGGTGGGGTTGGGTGTCGACGACGTATCCGGCGCGACGGCCGGATTGACGGGCGTGACCGTCGACCACGTGGCCGCGATCGCCACAATGGCGAGCAGCAGGGCGACGAAGATGCCGATGAGGGTGAGGCGCTTCATGAGGCGGGTCTGGGACTTCCGTGCAGGGCGATGAAGGCGGGGAACGGCCTGAGCGGCCGATCGATCCCGCCGGCACGCAGGATCCGAACGGCCGGCACCGACCGTCACGGCCCGCTCGGACGGATCCGATCCAAGGCCGCCGCCGCGTGCCGGGCCAGACCCTCGAGCCGGCGAACGGTCCCGTCGTCGGGGATGACGGAGGCGCACCAATAGGCGCTGAGGGCGGCGACCGGCTCGGGGAAGCCGATCGGAACCACCACGAGACTGCGCATCGAGGTCAGTCGGTAGGCCGCGATCGGCACCCGGGGATCGCACTCGATGTCCGGCACGACGATGGTCGCGCCATCGAGCATGGCCCGTCCCGAAACGCAGTCCGTCAACGGAAACCGGCGGCCGCGCCACAACGGCTCGATGGCGTCCTCGGCGGCGTAGAATGAGGCGTCGCCCTCGCGCAGCACCACGGCAATCCCATCGGAGCCGGCGATCTCCCGGGCCGTCTCCCGCAGGATCGTCACGATGTCCTCGAGGAAGCGGGCGGTCGCCAGCCGGCACGAGGCCCGAACCAGACCGGCGTCGGAATCCAGGGGACGTTCAGCCATCTGGGACGCGTCGTGGAAGCAGGCCGATCGATCCATGAAGCGCCCTCCGCGACGTCGCCGCGGGGTCGCCTCGGGCGTCTTCTTCGGTTGAAGCCTCACTGCGCGCGACGGCGCGGACAACAACTTGGATCAAGCGTTTCGCCGAAGCGGTTCGGCGTGATCGGATCGCCCGCGCGTGGCGAGACGCGGAGAGATGAGCGGGCGACGCCCGACATATTGGTCATCGCGGCGGGGCGACGCGGCAGATGTCACGAAATAGTTCCCGATCCTTCGATCACGACGCCGAGATGATGTGCTCCAGCGCACCTTCCGGTCCACCGCCTCCGGACCCCCGCCGACGCTGTTGCAACAATGCACTATCGCGTCCGCACATCCTGACGTCCTGTCCGCCCCGCACACATCCCGCCTAACGGGAGACAGAGGACCAGATGATCAAGAAGCTTCTTCTCGCGAGCGCCGCCACGGCCCTCCTGACCGGTGCCGCCTCGGCTGCCGACCTGCCGCGCCGCGCCGCCCCGCCGCCGGTCTTCACCCCCGTCCCGGTCTTCACCTGGACCGGCGCCTACTTCGGTATCAACGCCGGCTACGCTTTCGACGCCAGCGACCGCAACACCGGCAACACCTTCGCCGTGCCGTTCCCCTACGCCGCCCCCGGCACCGTCGCCTCCTTCCGCAACCGCAGCCAGGACGGCTTCTCCGGCGGTGGCCAGATCGGCTACAACTGGCAGCTGACCCCCGGCTCCGGCGTCGTGTTCGGTATCGAGGCCGACGCCCAGTACCTTGACTTCGGCCGTAACCGGAACAACGCCTTCGTCGCCGGCGCGCTGGCCCCCGGCTACTACGTCACCGACCCGCGCGGCCTCTCAAGCCTCGACTTCTTCGGCACCGTCCGCGGCCGCCTCGGCTACGCCTTCGACCGCACCCTCGTGTACGGCACCGGCGGCTTCGCCTACGGCTCCGGCAGCGCCGACCGCTCCTTCGGCGGCTACGCCGGCAACGACAGCTTCCGCACCGGCTGGGCCGTCGGCGGCGGCGTCGAGTACGCGCTCCCCACCGACTCCTTCCTGAACTTCTTCCGCTCCTCGGCCGTGACGCTCAAGGTCGAAGGCCTGTACGTCAACCTCGACCGCAACACCCGCAACCAGGGCGCGTTCGTCATCAACGCCGCCAACAACTTCCCCGTCGTCTACAGCGGCATCGGCCGCCGTTCCGACGAGTTCGCCGTCGTCCGCGCCGGCCTGAACTACAAGTTCGGCTCCTACTAAGACCGCACCGCGGCGGTCGGATCCCGACCGCCGCGCCAAGCCGAGCTCGCAATGGGCCGCGTCCGAAAGGACGCGGCCCCTTTGGCGTTTGGAGGCGGCCCCGACGCGGCCCGGCGCCGCCTCAGTAGCCCTTCCAGAGGCCGGGGGTGGCCAGCTCGAGCAGGTGCCCGTCCGGGTCGCGGAAGTAGACGCTGACGCCGCCCCTCGGCCAGCGGGTGCGCCCCTCGACGGCCACGCCGGAGGCCGCGAGATGCTCCTCCCAGGACGCGAGGGCGTCCGCGTCGATCGAGAACGCGACATGGGCCGGGCCGCGGCCGTCATGCGGCGGGATGAGCCCGCCCGGCGTCTCGATCGGCTGCAGGGACCCGCCCTCCGGGAAAAGCAGGAGGACGCCGCGGCCGCCGACGTCGAAGGCGCGCATGCGGAAATCCGTGAAGAGGCAGGGCAATCCCATCGTGTCGCGGTAGAAGGCTTCGGCGCGGTCGAGATCCGCGACGTACAGCGCCGTCTCCAGGATGGCGTTGAGCTTGGGCACGGCGATCTCCTGACGGCATCTCGGTCACGGGCGGCCCGGCCGCCGGGCTCGATCGTCCGGCGGGGATGTTCCGCGACGACGCGCGAGCCGCGCGGTCCGCCGGCGACCGCGCCGGCGGTCACCATCGGCAGAGCCTCGCGGTCGATCCGCCTCGGCCTGACGCGTCGGCTCCGCCCGGACGGCGTCCCGTAAGGCGTCGTCCAACGTCATGGGTCCGGCTCCCGGTCATCGGTGCGCCCGGCCGGCGGGCCCCGATCCGGTCCGGATCGGCCCCGTGCCGGGCGATGGCGGCACCAGGGCCAACCGGCCGGTCCCGGACTCGGTTCGCCGCCGCGCCGGGCTCAGACGGTCGACGGGCGCGGCGTACCCCGGTCGGGACGCGGGGCACGGCCCGGCACCAGTGACAGGGCGGCCGAGAGCAAGGCGAAGGCCACCAGGGGCAGAAGGCTCAGGGTGAAGCTGCCGGTCCCGTCCTTGATCGCGCCGATCAGGTAGGGGCCCAGGAAGCCGCCGAGATTTCCGACCGCGTTGATCGCCGCGATGCTCGCCGCCGCCGTGGCGGGCGGCATCTGCTCGGTCGCGAGCGCCCAGAACGGCCCCTTGAGCATGTAGACGCCGACCGCCGCGACCGTCAGCGCCGCCACGACCGGGCCGAGCCCCGAGAGGACCGTCCCGCCCGCGAGCCCCAGCGCCAGGACCAGGAACGAGAGCGCGAGGTGCCAGCGCCGCTCGGCGGTCCGGTCGCTGTGCCGGCCCCAGAGGACCATGGCCAAGGACGCGAATCCGTACGGGATGCTGTTCAGGAGCCCGGTCTCGACATTGCCGAGGCCGAAGCTCTTGACGATCTGCGGCGTCCAGAACGACAGCCCGTAGCTGCTCGCCGTCGAGCCGAAATAGATCGCCGCGAAGAGGGCGAGCCGCCGGTCGCGCAGGATCTCCCAGAGCGGCGGCTTCGCGGGCGCGCCGCGGCGGGTGTTGCGCGCCGCCTCGGACCGGAGCTGCCGCTCCAGCCAGTCCCGCTCGGCCGCCGGCAGCCACGCCGCCTCCCGCGGCCCGTCCGGCAGGAACCACAGGACCGCGACGGCCAGGACCACCGCCGGCAGGCCCTCGAGGATGAACAGCCACTGCCAGCCGGCGAGGCCGAACCCCGTCACGTTGAGCAGCGCGCCGGAGATCGGCGAGCCGAGGAAGGACGAGATCGGGATCGAGATCATGAAGATCCCGATGATCCGCGCCCGGTAGGCGGAGGGGAACCAGTAGGTGAGGTAGAGGATCACGCCGGGGAAGAAGCCGGCCTCGGCGAGCCCCAGCAGGAAGCGCAGGGCGATGAACGACCACGGCCCCTGCACCAGCGCCATGGCGGCGGAGATCAGGCCCCAGGTGGCCATGATCCGGGCGATCCACAGCCGCGCCCCGAAGCGCTCCAGCATCAGGTTGCTGGGGATCTCCATCAGGAAATAGCCGAGGAAGAAGATCCCGGCGCCCCAGCCGAACACGGTCGCCGACAGGCCGACATCGTGGTTCATCTGGATCGCCGCGAAGCCGACATTCACGCGGTCCAGGAAGGACACGAAGTAGGCGAGGATCAGGAACGGCACGAGCCGCCAGCCGATCCTGCGCATCGCCGAGCGTTCCAGGGCGGCGTCGTCCATGGCCTATCCTCGCGCGTGTCGTGGGCTCGGGCCGGCCCCCCGGGGTCCGGATCGATCCAGGTCACGGCTCCAGATAACGGCCGGGCCCGCACGGGGCTCGACGTCGCCGCGGGGGCCCCCGTGAGCGGCGGGCCGGGCGTCTCGTCTCGGGCTTCCTCGCGGGCCGGTCATCTCTGGTTGTGACCTGTGCCAACCTCAGCTTAACCCGCGGCCGCCGCGGCTGGGAAGCGCCATCGGGCTTCAACGGATCGGATCTGTCGAAGCCCGACGGCGTATGCGTCCGCCAGGCTGACGGCCGCGATCGCCTGCAGGCGCGCGCGCCGGGCTGCCGCACCTGCGGGCCGCGAAGCGCCATCCGGCGGCCATCCAGGCCGCGCGACGCTCGGCGACGTCCCGCGATTCCGGGTTGCCGGCGCCGCTCGCCGGGACGGAGACACGGCGGGCGGCTCCCGACGCCGGGGCCTCGGTCTGGTTCGGAGCGACCGCCGTGCCGCAGGTCCGGGTCGGGACGGCGGTCCGCCGCCCGTCACCCCTTCTTCACGTTCCAGAACATCGGCACGCCGTCGAGCACGCCGGTCAGGGACGGCTTGTACGAGGTCTGGTTGAAGTATTGCCCGAGGGGCAGGTAGGGCAGGTCGGTGAAGGCCTGCCGCTGAAGGGCGCCCGCGAGCTGCTTGCGCGCGGCGGTGTCCGGAGCATCCAGCCACTGGTCCCGCAACGCCTCGATCTTCTCGCTGGTGGGCCAGCCGATCGCGGCGCTCTGCCCGGTCCCGCGCAGGAAGGCGCTGACCGCCGGGTTGGCCTGGTCGAGCCCCGCCCAGAAGGTGCAGAAGGCGCTCCAGCCGCCCTGGGCGATCGGGTCCTTCTTGGCGCGCCGCTGCACCACAGAGCCCCAGTCCATGACCTGATAGTCGACGTTGAAGCCGGCGCGCGTGAGCATGTCGGCCGCCACGTCGGCGAGCGCCTTGAGGCTGGGGAAGTCCGAGGCGCCCATCAGCACCACCTTCTCGCCCTTGTAGCCCGCCGCCGCCAGCGCCGTCTTGGCCGCCTCGTAGTCGCGCTTGCTCGTGAGGACATCGAGGCCGACATCGCTCGCCATCGGCAGGCCGGCGCAGAAGAACCCGGTGGGCACGTGGATCAGCTTGGGATCGGTGCCGGTCACCGCCTGCATGAAGTCGGTCTGGTCGACGACCTTCAGCAGCACCTGCCGGATGGCCGGGTTGTCGAAGGGCGGCTGAAGCTGGTTCATCCGCAGGCAGCCGATCAGGCCGGTCGGGTCGGTGATCCGCGTCGTGAGCCCGCCCAGGGTCGGAACGAGATCGGCCGGCGGCTGCTCCCACCAATCCATCTCGCCGGTCTGCATGGCCGAGGCGGCGGTGGCCTGGTCGGGAATGACGTGCCACTCGACCCGGTCGACGAAGACGCGCTTCGGACCCGAGGTCCATTGCGGCTCGCCGCCCTCGCGGGGGACGTAGCCGGCAAAGCGCTCGTAGACCACCCGGGCGCCGACGACGCGCTCGTCCGCCTTGAAGCGGAAGGGGCCGCTGCCGACCATCTCGGTCACCTGCGTGAACGGGTCGGTCTTGGCGAGCCGCTCCGGCATGATGGCGCAGATCGAGGATCCGACCTTACCGAGGGCCTCCGGCAGGAGTGCGAAGGGCTTTTTCAGCCGGAACTGGATCGTCCGGTCATCGGGGGCCGAGAGTTCGTCCGTGTAGGCCATGAGCGTCTGGCCCATGGCGTCGCGCTTGCCCCAGCGGGCGATGCTCGCCACGCAGTCGCGGGCGAGCACGGGGCTGCCGTCGTGGAAGGTCAGCCCGGGCCGCAGGGTCAGGCGCCAGAGCTTGTCGTCGTTCTCCACCGTGTGGCCCGCCACCATCTGCGGCTGGGCGGCATAGCGCGCATCGGTGCCGTAGAGCGTGTCGAACACGGCGAGCCCGTGATTGCGGGTCACGTAGGCGGTCGTCCAGATCGGATCGAGCACCGTCAGGTCGGCCTGCGGGATGAATTTGAGCGTCCGCGCGGCACTGCCCTGCGCCAAGGCCGGGGCCGCGAGGGCGGCGCCCGACAGGGCCATGAAGGATCGTCTGTTCAGCATGCCGACTCGCCCGAGCGTTGCAACCCGGCAAAGGTTAGCACGTGGCGGGCCAAGCACGTCACGGGCGAAGCGGATCAGGGGCGAAGCGCGTCACGGGTGAGCCGATGCGCGTCGCTCCGCGAGATTCCGCACGAGGTCCAGGAGACGATGGCGAAGCTCGGGATCCTCGATCCGCCGGAAGGCGGACAGGAGAGCCTCCGCCTCGTCGGCGCGCCGTTCGGCACCGCCATCGTCCCGTTCGGCGGCGCGCGGGCCGTACAGGGTGGCTGCCGGAATCGCCAGGGCTTCGGCGATCCGCTGCAGGAGCCGCCCCGTCGCCGATTCGGGCGGACGGGCCCGGTGATCGAACGGGTTGTCCTCCGGCGCCGCATCCCCGGAGGATCCGCCCGGATCAGGTGCTTTGGGTCCCATCGGCGGTCAAGCTTCGGCACGCAGGCTGGCGGGAGCATTCATAATACAGAAGAATGCCGACACGCGAGTGCCCAGCAAGCAACAGTTGCATAATTGCGCTAAGAATCCCTTGAGGTTGTGACAGACATCCTAATAAGAGGTGATCGGGGACGAATACGAACACCGCCATGCCCAAGACTAAGCCGCACGCCGGTCGGAACCGTTCCAGGGCGTTCCCGATCGCGGGCGAGACCGCGGACATGATCGGACACTGGGACTGGGATGCCGCCACGGACCGCGTACGGGTCGATGCCTTCGCGGCTCGCCTCTTCACGGTCGATCCGGCCGAGGCCGAAGCGGGTCTCCCGCTGGCGTTCTACGACGGGATCACCCATCCCGACGACCGCGAACGGGTCATCGGCCTGATCCGCCGCAGCGCCGCGGAGGGGAGCCCGTACATCGCCGAGTACCGGGTGATCTCCATCGACGGCCGGACGCACTGGGTTCTGGCCCGCGGCCGCATCTTCGGCGACCATACGGGCCGGCCGGCCGGCGGTCGCGGAATCCTGGTGGATGTCACGCGGCTGCGCGCGAGCGAGGGCCTCTCCGATGAGGTCACGCCCGGTGCCGGGGAGACGCCGCTGGACCGGGCGGTCGAGCATGCCATCGCCGCGCAGGACGCGATCGTCGCCGCCGGGGATCCGGTGCTGAAGGCCCAGGCGGACGCGCTGCTGATGGCGCTGGGACGGCGGCTGGCACAGCGGCACGTGGTGGAGCAGCGACGGCGCCTGAACTGACGTCGGCGATCGATCGCCGATCATCACGCGCGACGATCGGCCATGAGCAAGTTCTCGCCGAGGTGATGACTTTGTCGGCGACGATCCAGGGCGCCCTGCAGCGCTGCAAGGCGTCGCGTCCGGCACCGCCGCGGTGACGATCACGGACGGCAGCGTCCGGGTGCGGGCGCCGGCCGAGCTCCGGGCCGGCGCAGGCCGCCCGATCCGGAAGGACCCTGGTCCTCGCCGCCGCAGCTCCCGCACGCGGGCCGGCCGGGTGGCGCCCGTCCTGCGGCAGCACGCAACACCTTCCTGAATGGCCCCGGTGAACACGACTTCCATTTCTCGGCTCACCGCTTGGATATGACGGCAGCCGATTTCAACTACAAAGAAATTTGATCAGTACGCGCCCGTCTTTCTGGACAACGGCCGAGATCAGGCTTAACCTGGATATGTTCGTGCCGCCGATGTGCGGGCTCGAATGCTTCCAAGGATCGTCTTACATGAAGCGCCGCAGCGCGCGACCGTTCATGGTCGAAGTCAAGCAGACCCGTCCGGCCCGCACATCGCTGACTGCCACTGAAGCGCGCTCCCGCCCGGACAAGACTCTATGGCCGGAACTGGCGCAGGCCGCGATGGAGCCGCCGGCATCCGTGCCTCAGGCGGCACCGGCCCAACGCCCGGAACGGAAGGCGCCGGAGACACCGGCTCGCCGGGTTCTGCCGAGCCTCGTCCCCATGTTCGAGATTCCGGACGAGCCGGTGGCCGAACCGGCGGACGAGGCCGTGCCGGCACCTCGGGTGCGGCGGCCGCGTCGTATCCGGGCTCCCGCGTCCGAGCAGGACATCGCCCCCCAGGTGCAGGCGGCACCGCCGCGTCCGGCCGCAGAGCCGCCCCTGCCCGTCGCGGAGGCGCCCCCCCTGGCGGCCGCGTCCGGTCAAGGTCCGTCGCCGCGATCGACGGCCGGGCGGCGAACGAAGGACCTGCGGCTCGGGGAACGCTGGAAGCGGCGCCTTCCGCCGGCCCTGCGCTGACCCAGGCTGCGCTGACCGGTTCTGGCGCCTTCGCCCGGATCCGTCAGGGACTGCACGGTCTGAAGGTCTCGAGCCATCCGCGCAGACAGGCTTCGCAAGCCGGTCCGGCGCCCTCGGCCGGCGGGCTCCATCAGGTCCGGAACCGGCTCGATCCGTCAGCCCCGGGAGCGGCACGCCGGGCGGCTCGTCCCGGCAATCCGGCGCTTGGCGGCGTCCCATCGGAACGCCGCCTGTCCAACCCGATGGATCCGGCGGGGGCGCAGACGGTCAAGCCGCCTGCCGCTCCGGCACCAGTCCCGCGGCCAGGCGCGAGTTGCGGTAGCGCGCGTCGCCGGTGACCTCGCCCTCGACCCAGGGGGGCAGCACCACCGGCTGGTCCTCGCGCTCCAGCTCGATCTCGGCCAGGATCAGGCCCGAGAGCCCCCCGCCGAACACGTCGACGTCCCACGTCGCTCCGGCATGGACGACCCGGTAGCGGGTCTTCTCCAGCCGCCGGTCGGGCGGCACCGTGGCGAGGAGCGCCGCGCCGTCCTCGGGCGGGATGGCGAATTCGATCTCGTCCCGGCAGGCGCCCCGGCGCGGGCTCTTCCACGTGATGAGCGTGCGCGCCCCGGCGCGGCGGATCCGGATCGTGTTGGCGGCGTCGGTGAAGAGATAGCCCTGAACGAAGTGCGTCCCCTCCCGGCACAGTGCCAGAACCGACGGGTTCGCGATGAACTTGCGCTCGATCTCGACCGGCATACCGTGCCTCGTGGACATTTGACGCAGGAGCTTTCGCGGAGGAGCCGGCCCGAGACAAGCGGGCTGCCGGGGATGAGCACAGCGCTGCGGGCATGGCTCGGTGCCGATCCGCACGGGCTGAATTGGGATCGTATTAAACTTATGTAAAAGCGCGAGGTGTCTTGGCCTTGCAAAAGCAACATCAGAAACCCCGCCCCCCAACATCCCCGAGGTCGGCGCTGAAGACGTCATCCAAGCGGCCGAACCTGAAGAAGCTGCTCCGGAAGGCGCATGTCAAACCGCTGAAGCCGCTCAAGCAGGTGGCGGCCCTGCCGTTCCGCGTCGACGCGGAGGGCCGGATCGAGATCCTGCTGATCACCTCGCGGGATACGGGCCGCTGGATCATTCCGAAGGGCTGGCCGATGTCCGGCCGGAAGGCCCATCAGGCGGCCGAACGGGAGGCCTTCGAGGAGGCGGGTCTCAAAGGGCAGATCGCGGCGAGCCCGGTCGGTCGGTACCACTATCAGAAGCGCTTCGATCACGGCCGGGCGTTCCCCTGCATGGTCCGCGTCTACCCGCTGCGGGTCGAAGCCCAGCATGCGCGCTGGCCGGAGCAGGATCAGCGCACGCTGCGATGGTTCCCCCCCGAAGAGGCGGCACGCCTCGTCCACGAGGACGAACTCCAGGAGCTGCTGGCGGATTTCGCGGTGCGGCCGGTTGAAAGCCACGGTTGAAGGCCGGCGCGGCCCGTTCGTCGCCGCGACCCGGGCGAGGCTATAGGGCAAAGAGGCTGCGCTGAAGGGATGTGACAATCGCGCCGGAAACGCCCGCCCGCGGGTGCCGGGCCGTCCGCGACCGCAGTTTATGCAACTTCTGATTAGTATCCGCAGGTTACGGTTCCGGCCATCGCAGATGGGCGGGGCACCTCGATGTATCGCGCTTTCGCTTGCCTGACCGAGGAACACACCGCCTGGGTGGTGGCGCTGGCGGCCTGCATCTGCTGGATCTCCTGCGCGGTCGCCCTCAAGCTCGAGCAGCGCGTCCAGGCCCACAGGCACGGGCCGATCTGGCTCCTGGCCTCGGGCTTCTCGATCGGAGCCGGGATCTGGAGCACGCACTTCATCGGCATGCTCGGCTACGATCCCGGGGTGGTGCTCGGCTACGAGCCACGCACGACCCTGCTCTCCCTGCTGGTCGCCATCGCGGCCGCCACCGCGGCCTTCCTGCTCGCCCGGGCCACGCCGTCGCGCTGGGCGGGGGCCGGGGCCGGCCTGGTGCTGGGGATCGGCATCGCCGGCATGCATTTCCTCGGCATCGCCGGCGTGCGGCTGCCCGGGCATTTCACCTGGGACCCGGCCCTGGCCGTCACGGCGATCGCGGCGGGCTGCCTGCTCTCGGCGGTGGGGATGGCCATCCATGTCGGGCCCGCCGGCCCGCGGGCCCGGTTCGCGGCCGCGACCGTCCTGACCCTCGCCATCGCGGTCCTGCACTTCCTGGCCATGGCGGCCGCCCGGGTGGTGCCGGATCCCGCCCTGGCGATCCCGCAGCTCGGTCTCGCCCGCGGCGTGCTGGCCGGGGGCATCGCCGCCATGATGGCCGTGATCCTGGCCTTCGCGGCGCTGACGCTGATGCTGGACCACCTGCGCCGGATCAACGTCGCCCTGGCCCGACAGAGCCACATGCTGCGGGAGAAGACCCTGCTGCTCGACGCCACCCTCGACAGCATGGACCAGGGTCTGATCATGGTCGACGCGGGCGGTGCGGTGCGCGTGTGCAACGAGCGGGCGCTGGCGCTCCTCGATCTGCCCCGGGCGATGATGCAGGCGCAGCCGAGCTACCGGGCGGTGCTGCGCCATGAGGCAAGCCGCCGCGAGCGCCGACTCACGGACCGCTCCTCCCGGGCCTGGATCGAGCGCGGCGAGGCCGGGCAGACGCAGGTCCACGAGCGGGCGCGGCCGAACGGCCTCGTGCTGGAGATCCGCACCGTGCCGCTGGCGGATGGCGGCTTCGTCCGGACCTTCACCGACATCACGGAGCGGAAGGCCGCCGAGGCCGAAGTGGCCCGCCTGGCGCGCCACGACGTGCTCACCGGCCTTCCGAACCGGGCGCTCTTCCACGAGACCCTCGCGCGCAGCCTCGCCGACATCGCCCTGCGCGGGGGCGCCTGCGCGGTCCTCTACCTCGACCTCGACGGCTTCAAGAGCGTGAACGACAGCCTCGGCCACCAAGCGGGGGACGAACTCCTGCGCCGCGTGGCGGCCGGCCTGCGGCGCGCCGCGGGGGACGGGGCGGTGGCCCGGCTCGGAGGCGACGAGTTCGCCGTGCTCTCGGACGGGGGCGCGGCGGAGGCCGCCGCCCTGGCCGAGCGCCTCATCGCCCTGTTCGACAGCCCGTTCAGCGTGGCCGGGCACCGGGTCGGCGTCGGCCTGAGCATCGGCATCGCGCTGGCGCCCGAGCACGGAATGGATGCGGAGCCCCTCTACCGCCGCGCCGACCTCGCCCTCTACCGGGCGAAGGCCGAGGGCCGCGGCACGTACCGGATCTTCACCCCCGCCATGGACGAGGAGGCCGAGGAGCGGCGGATGCTCGAACGCGACCTGCGGCAGGCTCTCGACGACGATACCCTGAGCCTGCACTATCAGCCGCAGGTGGACGGCTATACGGGGGCGCTCGTCGGGTTCGAGGCGCTGCTGCGCTGGACGCACCCGGTCCGCGGCAGCGTGGCGCCGAGCGTCTTCGTGCCGCTCGCCGAGGAAACCGGCCTGATCGTGGTGCTCGGCGACTGGGTGCTGCGCGAGGCCTGCCGCGAGGCGGCGCAATGGGCACAGCCCCTGAAGGTCGCCGTCAATCTCTCGCCGCGCCAGTTCCAGAAGCCCGATCTGCCCGAGTCCGTCCTGGCCATCCTGGCAGAGACCGGCCTGTCGCCGGACCGCCTGGAGCTGGAGGTCACCGAGAGCATCATCATCAACGACATGGCGCGGGCCGTGGGCATCCTCCGGCGCCTGAAGGGCTACGGCATCCGGATCAGCATGGACGATTTCGGAACCGGCTACGCGTCGCTCGCCACCCTCCAGGCCTTCCCGTTCGACAAGCTGAAGATCGACCGCTCCTTCGTGGCGCAGCTCGGGACCGGACCGCAGGCTGCCGTGATCGTGCGCGCCGTGCTCAGCCTCGGCCGCAGCCTCGGCATGGGCGTGGTCGCGGAGGGCGTCGAGACCCACGCGCAGATGAAGTTCCTCACGGAGGAGGCCTGCGGCGAGATGCAGGGCTACCTGTTCGGCAAGCCGCGCCCGATCGCCGACTACGCCGCGGCGGTCGGCGCTCCCGCGGTGGCGGTCGCCGCCGGATCGGACCTCGCCGCGGCCGGGTGAGGGCCGTCGCCGGCCTTACCCGATGGGGAACCCGCCGGATCCGTCCGACGTTGGGCCAGCAGATTGGATCACTTCTAAGGTCCACGCTCTCCGTTCCCCGCCAGGGCGGCCCCGGCCGCCGGCCTCACAGGAGCCTGACCATGAACGCCAAGTGCGAGACCTGCCGGTTCTTCGACGAGCACAAGGGCAACGGCGCCGTCGCCCAGAACGATGCCGGCCTGTGCCGCTTCAACCCGCCGGTCAGCCAGCCCGCGCCCGAGTCCAAGGGATTGTGGCCGATTGTCGGTGCCCAGGACTGGTGCGGCCACTACACCCCCGAGATGACGGCGGCCGAGTAGGAATTTTCGCAGGGCGCACGATGGGGCCGGCCTTCGGGTCGGCCCTTTCGTTTGGCGTCAACGTCCCCGGCCGCCGCCGGGCGCCACCCGCAGCGCCGCACCGCGATCGGCGCGCATGCGTCTCATGATCGGTCGGGCCCGCGGCCTCCGACCGCGGGGCCCGCGATTTTCGGGTCGATGATCCCGTCGCCCCCTGACCATCGGGGACGTGGGCGCTACCTTGGAGCCAATCCAGGGTGTCGGTGTTTCCCCGGGTGTCCCGCCTTCGATGGGCCGACGCGCGTCGGCGGCGGCGCCGGCCCGGAGACCGAGACGCGCCGTCCCTGCCCTTGTGATCTGAACCGGAGAGAAACTTGATGGTGGGAGCTACCGCCGCCGCGCCCCAGGACCGGGGTGCCGGGACTTCACAGACCACCGCACGGACCGACGCGCCGGTCCTCGCCACCGTCACCTTCACGGTGAACGGCGAGCGGCGCACGCTGGACCTCGACACCCGCACCAGCCTGCTCGACGCAGCACGCGAGCACCTGCACCTGACCGGGTCCAAGAAGGGCTGCGACCATGGCCAGTGCGGCGCTTGCACGATGATCGTCGACGGGCGGCGCATCAATGCCTGCCTGACGCTCGCGATCATGCACCAGGGCGCCGAGATCACCACGATCGAGGGGCTCGGCCAGCCGGACCAGCTCCATCCGATGCAGGCGGCCTTCGTGAAGCACGACGGCTACCAGTGCGGCTACTGCACGCCGGGCCAGATCTGCTCGGGCGTGGCCGTCCTCGAGGAGATCAAGGCCGGCATCCCGAGCCACGTCACCGTCGACCTCGATGCCGCGCCCCGGGTCACCGAAGCCGAGATCCGCGAGCGCATGAGCGGCAACATCTGCCGCTGCGGCGCCTATTCCAACATCGTCGAGGCGATGACCGAAGTCGCCGGGGGGCAGGCATGAAGTCCTTCACCTACGAGCGCCCGAGCACGCCCGCTCAAGCCGCCGCCGCCGTCGCCGGGACGCCCGACGCCAAGTTCATCGCCGGCGGCACCAACCTCCTCGACCTGATGAAGCTGCAGATCGAGACCCCGCGCCACCTCGTGGACGTGAACGGCCTCGGCCTCGACACGGTGGAGCCGACCGCGGAGGGCGGCCTGCGCATCGGCGCCCTGGTGCGCAACACCGACCTCGCGGCCCATCCGCGGGTGCGCAAGGATTACGGGGTCCTGAGCCGGGCGCTGCTGGCCGGCGCCTCGGGCCAGCTACGCAACAAGGCGACCACCGCCGGCAACCTCCTCCAGCGGACCCGCTGCCCGTATTTCTACGACACGGCCCAGGCCTGCAATAAGCGTCGGCCCGGCTCGGGCTGCTCGGCCCTCGACGGGGTCAACCGGCAGCTCGCGGTGATCGGCGGCAGCGACGCCTGCATCGCCACGCATCCGGGCGACATGGCGGTGGCCATGCGGGTGCTCGACGCCACCGTCGAGACGGTCGATGCCGCGGGCACGGAGCGCCGGATCCCGATCGCCGAGTTCCACCGCCTGCCCGGCGACGCCCCCGAACGGGATACGAACCTCGAGCCCGGCGAACTCATCACCGCGGTGACGCTGCCGAAGCCGGTGGCGGGCACGCATATCTACCGCAAGGTCCGCGACCGCGCCTCCTACGCCTACGCGCTGGTCTCGGTGGCCGCCATCCTCGGCAAGGACGGGACGGGTCACGTCGCCTTCGGCGGCGTCGCCGCCAAGCCCTGGCGGGACGCGGCGGCCGAGGCCGACCTGCCGAAGGGCGCGAAGGCCGTGACCGACCGGGTCTTCGCCGACGCCAAGCCCACCCCCGAGAACGCCTACAAGCTGAAGCTCGCCGAGCGGACCCTCGGCGCCGCGCTCAACCAAGCGAGGGCCTGAGCCATGAAGTTCGACACCCCCGCCGGCCCGAACCCGATCGACCGGCTCAAGGTCGTGGGCCAGCCCACCGACCGGATCGACGGCAAGTACAAGACCACCGGCACCGCCCCCTACGCCTACGAGCGCCACGACGCGGCGCCCGAGGCCGCCTACGGCTACGTGCTCGGCTCGGCCATTGCCAAGGGCCGCGTCCGCAGCATCGACACCGCTTCGGCTCGGCAGGCCCCCGGCGTCATCGGTATCGTCACCACCCTCGACACGCCCCGGATCGAGCGCGGCGTGATGAACGTCGCCTACCTGTTCGGCGGCGACGTGATCCAGCACTACCACCAGGCGATCGCCGTGGTGGTGGCCGAAACCTTCGAGCAGGCCCGGGCGGCCTCCTTCCTGGTCGCGGTCGAGTACGCCCCGGAAGCCGGCGCCTTCGACCTCGCGGCGGCGGCGAAGACCGCCGAGCCGGTCCCGGCCGAGAGCGGCGAGGGCAGCGGCGGCGACGGCGAGGAGCGCGTCGGCGATTTCGAGGGGGCCTTCGCGCAGGCGCCCGTGACCCTCGACGCGGCCTACACGACCGCCGACGAGAGCCACGCCATGATGGAGCCGCACGCCACGACGGCGGCCTGGGACGGCGACCGGGTGACGCTCTGGACCGCCAACCAGATGATCGGCTGGGGCCACGGCAGCCTCGCCAAGATGCTCGGCCTGCCGAAGGACAAGGTCCGGCTCGACGCCCCCTATGTCGGCGGCGGCTTCGGCGGCAAGCTGTTCGTGCGCGCCGACGCGGTGCTGGCGGCGCTGGCCGCCAAGGCGACGGGGCGGCCCGTGAAGGTCGCGCTCACGCGCCCGCTCATCGCCAACAACACCACGCACCGGCCGGCCACGATCCAGCGGGTCCGGATCGGCGCCACGCAGGACGGCACCATCACGGCGATCGCGCATGAGAGCACTTCCGGCAACCTGCCGGACGGCGATCCCGAGACGGCGGTGAACCAGACCAAGTTCCTCTACGCGGGGAAGAACCGCCTCACCGCCATGAAGCTCGCCCACCTCGACCTGCCCGAGGGCAACGCCATGCGGGCGCCGGGCGAGGCCCCGGGCCTCGCCGTGCTCGAGGTCGCCATGGACGAGATGGCCGAGAAGCTCGGCCTCGACCCGGTGGAGTTCCGCATCCGCAACGACACGCAGGTCGTCCCGACCCAGCCGGACCTGCGCTTCTCCCACCGCGACCTCGTCGGCTGCCTCAAGCTCGGCGCCGAGAAGTTCGGATGGGCCAAGCGCAACCCGAAGCCCGGCCAGGTCCGGGACGGGCAATGGCTCGTCGGCCTCGGCATGGCGGCGGCGTTCCGCGACAACATGGTGATGAAGTCGGGCGCCCGGGTGCGGCTGGACGGCAACGGCACGGTCACGGTCGAGACCGACATGACCGATATCGGCACCGGCAGCTACACGATCATCGCCCAGACCGCCGCCGAGATGATGGGCGTGCCCCTCGACAAGGTGGCGGTGCGGCTCGGCGACTCGGACTTCCCGGTCTCCTCGGGCTCGGGCGGCCAGTTCGGCGCCAACTCGTCGACGGCGGGCGTCTATGCGGCCTGCGTGAAGCTGCGGGAGTCCGTGGCGCAGAAGCTCGGCTTCAACGCCACCGACGCGGTGTTCGAGGAGGGCGAGGTCCGCGCGGGCAACCGCGCGATCCCGCTCGCCCAGGCGGCCGCGGACGGGGAGCTGGTCGCGGAGGACACGATCGAGTTCGGCAAGGTCTCGAAAGAGCAGCAGGTCTCGACCTTCGGGGCGCATTTCGTCGAGGTCGCCGTGGACGTCTACACCGCCGAGGTCCGGGTCCGGCGGATGCTGGCGGTCTGCGCGGCCGGTCGCATCCTCAACCCGAAATCGGCCCGCAGCCAGGTGATCGGCGGGATGGTCATGGGCACCGGGGCGGCCCTGATGGAGGAGCTGGCCGTCGACACCAAGCGCGGCTTCTTCGCCAACCACGACCTCGCCGGATACGAGGTGCCGGTCCACGCCGACATCCCGCATCAGGAGGTGATCTTCCTCGACGAGGTCGACCCGCGGTCCTCGCCCATGAAGGCGAAGGGCGTGGGCGAGCTCGGGATCTCGGGGATCGCCGCCGCGGTGGCGAACGCGATCTACAACGCCACCGGCATCCGCGTGCGCGACTACCCGATCACCCTCGACAAGCTCCTGGACCGCATGCCGGACGCGGCCTGACCGGGGAACGGGGACGTCCGGCGGACGTCCCCGGCTGGATCGACGCTGAGGAGGCCGGCCCGGCCCGCACCAGCACGGGCCGGCCGTCCGCGTCGCAGGCGCGCGCGGTGAAGGCGTTCACCCCGGCCGCGTCGCGCTCACGGGTGCCGTCAGGGTCCCGCGGGCGGGATCAGTACTTCCGGATGATCGGCTCCGGCGCCATCGGGACCGGATCTTCCCCGAACCAGTAGGTCAGGCCGGCATAGACCGAGAGCGGCTGCGCCAGCGTCGTGGTCCGGGGATCGTTGATCGACAGGTTGCCGGCGACCGCCCCCGTCTCGGCGAAAGTGCCGAAGGTGGCGTAGCGGTTGTTCGTCAGGTTGGTGATCAGCCCGAAGATCTCCAGGTTCTTGGTGACCTGATACTTCGTCGTCAGGTTCATCACGTAGTAGGCCGGCAACTTGCGGTTCAGGTTCGATTCGTCGCCGCGGAAATAGGACGACGAGAAGGCCGAGACGTTGAGGCCGAAGCGCCAGTTCGGGGTGATGTTGTACTCGAAGCCCGCCTTGATCTGGTGATCGGGGATGAGCGGGATCTTGTCGCCCGGCCGCACCCGGATGCCGCCGTTCGGGATCACGTCGCCGCCCACGGCACCGCCGGTCGCCCCCGTGCTGGCCAGGGGGTTGTTGGGCGACGAGAGGGTCGCGTTGAACTGGAAGGTCGCGTCGACCAGGGCGTAGTTGGCGTAGACCAGCAGGTCGGGGGTGACGGCGTATTCGGCGCCGACCTCGATGCCCTGGCGCCGGGTCGCCGGGACGTTGATGTAGTAGGCCCTGGCGGCATTGCCGGCGACGGCGACCTGATAGAGGTCGTTGCTCAGGTCGGTGCGGTAGACGCCGGCCTTGTAGGTCAGGGCGCCGCCCGACAGGAAGCTCGGGATCACCCCGCGGAAGCCGGCCTCGTAGGTCCGGCCGGTGACCTGCTTGAGCGGCGGATCGGCCACCAGCGAGTTGGGCAGCAGGCAGGGCTGGGTCGGGCTGGAGCAGGACAGCTCCAGCGGGGTCGGGGCACGGTTCGATTCCGAATAGCTGCCGTAGAGGTTGACCGCCGGGTCGAACTGGTAGGTCAGGCCCGCGAGCGGGTTGACCTTGGTGTATTCGTGCACGCCGGTCACGTCCGGCGAGAAGCCGGTCTGGTCGCGCGTCTGGATGCGGGCGTAGTTGAGGCGGAAGCCGCCGGTCAGCGACAGCCGGTCGGTGAGGTCCAGCGTGTCGGTGGCGTAGAGGCCGAGATACAACGTCGAGCCGGTCACCGAGCTGGGCGCGAGGCCGATCGCCCCGAGGGTGCGGATGTCCGGCGTGCCGAGCCCCGGGATGGTGCCGTAATACGGGTTGTTCGGGTCGACGGTGATCGACAGGTTCGGATTGATCACGCCCAGCTGGCTGGACGACTTGAACGCGAAGGTTGAGGCGTCGACGCTGCCGCCGACCACGAAGGCGTTGTTCAGGCCGAAGATCCGGTCGCGGTTGGCCGCCTGCAGCGAGCCACCATACGACTCGGCCTCGGTCAGGGTCGTGTCGATCGTGCCGTAGGGGATGTTCCGCAGGAACGGGATCGTCCGGTTGTTCAGGCCCAGGATCGCGAACTGGTTGGCGTAGGCCCGGCGGGCCGCCACCTGACTGGTGGGCGGCGCGTTCACGTTGAACGCGTCGTCCTGGTAGCAGAGCGAGCCCCGGAAGCTGCTGCGGCTGCTGCAATTCTCGAAGTTGCCCTGGTTGCCGTCGACGTAATTCTCGCTGAAGCGCCGGTAATAAGCGTTGCCGGCGAGATCCCAGGTCGGCGAGATGTCCACCCGGCCGGTCAGCTGGATCGTGCCGACCTGCGTCGTCTGGGTCTGCGGGTAGGTGAAGATCGCCCGCGGATCGCGGTGGGTGAAGTCCACCGGGGTCGCGGCGGCGGCGCCGTAGAAGCTGCGGGCGGCGAGCCCGATCAGGTGGAACTCCGAATCCTGGGAGCGGTAGCCGAGATCCGCGTAGAGGCGGCCGATCGTGCTCGGGCTCTGGTAGCGCCAGCCGCGGTCGTTCAGGCCGTCGCCCGTGAAATAGAAGCTCCAGGGGCCGGAGACCTTGCCGTATTCGAGGTAGCCGGCGGTGCGCGCGTCCGAGCCGCCCCAGGCCGAGATCTCGGTGCCCTGCCAGGTGAAGCCGTTCTTCATCTGGATGTTGACCGCGCCGCCGATGGCGTTGAGGCCGAAGACCGGGTTGCCGGTGACGACGTCGATCCGCTGGATCGCCTGCGGGGGGATCAGGTCGAAATTGACGACGTCGCCGAAGGCTTCGTTGATGCGCACGCCGTTCTGATAGACGGCGAGCCCCTGCGGCACGCCCTGCACGGACGAGGCGGTGAAGCCGCGATAGCTGAGATCGACCCGGTTCGAATTGCCCTGCGAATCGTTGAGGTTCACGCCGGGCGTCTGCCGCGCCAGCGTGGCGATCACGTTGTCGGAGCCCCGGTCGATCTCGATCTGCCGCGCCGTGACGGTCTCGACGGTGCTGGGGATCTTGTTGAGCGGCTGCTCCGAGCCCCGCAGGCGCACCCCGCCGGCCGGAGCCGGCAGCGTCGGCGCGGTCTGGGCGAGGGTATCGAGGGTCTGGGCGCCGCTGGAATTGCCGCCGCCCGCACCCACCGGCGACGTCGAGACGACGCTGATCTCACCGAGGGTGACGGCTTGTTGAGCCTGCGCGACACCGGGCAACAGGGCCACGGACGCGATCAAGCTGCCACGTAGGGCGTGCATATCTTCCCCCAACCTGAATTCAAGGCTCGCGCCGCTTCCCGTCGGCTGCGTGAGCGTCACTGATCTCGGGTCGGGTTCGGGTCGCAATTCACGTTTTGTTTAATCCCTGCCCGTGCCGGAAAAGACCATCGAATGACGCACAGTGTTGCGCAGATATAACATCATCGAACGATCGTCCGGGATCTTCGGGCATATTTGGAAGTAACTTCCAGGAATATTACGCAATCGGGAAGTTCGGCGACGGGCCATCGGGATGCCGGCCGGGACCGGCCCCCGTCGCCGCCTCAGCTCACGGGGAGGCCAGCCGGACGGCCACCTCGTTCCTGCGCAGGAACGGGATCGCGAAGGGGGGATCGTATCCCATGACGAACGGCGCGCCCTCGGTTCTCCGTCCCGCCGCCGCCAGCACGTCGGCGAGGATGCGCGCCTGTGCGGCCCGCGCCTCCGGGGTGAGACGGCCGGAGAAGCGCAACGCCGCGATCCGTTCGGCCGGGATCTCGACCAGCCGGATCCCCGGCTCGGTCGGCGCGGGTGCCCCAGCCGCCGCCACCGCGCGCGGCAGGAAGAAGCGCATCGTGCCGGCCCCGTCCTGCTCCACCGGGACCGTCATGGCGATGCGCCGCCCGCCGGTCTCCACCGGCGCGGTCATGGCGATGCGGTCGCCCCCCCGGTTCGCACCGGTGATGTAGCGGAACAGCCGGCCGAAGGCCTCGCCGTCGCCCTGGCCGCGGGAATCGGTCTCGACCGCCAGGCGCGGCGCGTAGGACCGGATCTCGACCCCGCGGTCGAGACGCTCGACCACCGTGTAGGCGGGCTGCTCGTAGAGCGCCCGCACGCCGAAGATCCCGAGCACCGATTCCACGAGGGTGACGAGCACGTACAGGACCCTGTCCATGGCGGAAGCTCCGGATGCGGGCGCGGGCGTCGCCCCGCGGTCCCGGGAACATGGCGTCGGGGGCGCCTGCCGCCGACCATCTGCGGCGTCAGGCCTCCATCAGGCCGGGGATGGCGCTGCGCAGGCGGAAGAAGCCGCGGTTCGCGAGGGGCCAAGCCCGCGAATCCCAGGGGCGGCGGACCCGGAGGCAATCCCGCGGCAGCACCTCCGCCGAGGGGCCTGCCGGCGCCCAGGCCGTCACCACGGGCAGGTCGCCGGCCCAGCCGTCCTGCACGGGCACGGCCGGGCAGCCGAACTGCGCCTGCGCCCGGGTCAGGGCATCCGCCAGCGCCGCCGCGTCGGCCGCGCGGACCCGGTCGACCGCCCCCTCCGCGTGGGCGAGAAGGCCGCCGACGCGGACCACGCGGGCCGGTCCGAGGGGAAGGCTCTCGGGATGAAGGTCGTCGAGGTGCAGCAGCAGGGCGACCGCCCCGTCCGGCGGGGTGTCGGCCGGGGCGAGGGGCACCTCCCGCGGGGGCATGTCCTCCTCCAGCGGCGCGGCCCCCTCGTCGAGCCCGGCGGGATCGTGGCGGCCCTCCGTGTACTGCCGGATGTTGTCGCGCCGGGCGCGGTAGGGCTTGCCCCGGGTGTGGAGGCCCGCGACCCACCGCCACGACAGGGTGTTGCTGGCCGGATCGCCGTCGAGCAGGTGGCGCAGGAACAGGTCGGCGCCCAGCTCCCAGGGCAGGCGCAGGGTGAAGATCCAGATCGAGGCGAACCACATGCGGGCATGGTTGTGCAGCCAGCCCTCCTCGGCGAGCTGGCCGACCCAGGCGTCGAAGCCGTCGAGGCCCGTGCGCCCCGCGGCGGCCCGCTCGTAGGTCCGGCGCAGGCCGGGCTCGGCGGCAAGGCGCGTCCGTGCGGCCGCCAGACCCTCCCGATAGCCGGTCCAGGCGCCGGGATGGGTTTCGAGGTGGCCCTTGAAGTAGGTCCGCCAGAACACCTCGGAGACGAAACGCTCCGCGCCCGGGATGCCGAAGGCGCTCTGCGCGGCCCGGGCGACCTCCTCCTCGGTGAGCAGCCGGCGGCGCAGGTAGGGCGACAGAACCGACGTCGTCGGCGTCGCACCGGGGCCGCGATCCGTGTTCCGGGACGCCGCGTAGGCGGCGCCGGGACCGGTCAGGAATGTCGCCAGGGCCTCGAGGCCGGCGGCGCGGGTCATGGGGCGCGAAGGGGGCATGACCCTGATCTAGGCCCCGTGCCGCGATTGGCAGCTGCGCGAAAGCGCGGATCCCCCATCTCGGCCCGGGCGTGGGTGTAGCCGGAGGCCGGCACCACCGGCAGGGCCAGACACCCCGCTCCGGTCGCAGCGCCGACTGCCGGGGGCAGCCTTTCGCCGACGTGGACCGTCCGATGGCCACGGCCCGGGTCGAGGACGCCTCAGGCGCTCCTGTCGCGGCCCGAGATCAGGCGGAGCTGCGCCGGCGGGCGGGCCGCCAGGGCGGCGGCGACCTTGCCCTCGAGCTCGCCGACCCGGAACGGCTTCAGCACGATCGCGTCGCTGCCGACGGCCCCGGCCTTCGTCAGGGCGGTGGTGTCGGCAAAGCCGGTGACGAACAGCACCGGCAGCGTCGGCCAGCGCTTCCGGATCTCCAGAGCCGTCTCGGCTCCATTCATGCCGGGCATGGCGAAATCCATCACGACGAGGTCGACGCCCGGATCCGCTTCGAGGGCCGCCAGGGCCTGCAGGCCGGAGGCCGCCTCGCGCACCGCGTAGCCGGCCTCGGTCAGGCGGGTCGTCGTCACCTCGCGCACCTCGGCGTCGTCGTCGACCACCAAGAGCCGGGGGCCGCTTCCGGGCGGATGCATCCGCGCGGCCTCGGCCGCGGCGGCATTGCGGGGTGCGTCCCCCTTCGCCTCCGCGGCCCGGGGCAGGTAGACCTTGATCGAGGTGCCCTCGCCGGCGACCGTGTCGATGCGGATGCCGCCGCCGGACTGCTTGACGAAGCCGTAGACCTGGGCGAGCCCGAGACCCGACCCCTTGCCGACCTCCTTGGTGGTGAAGAACGGCTCGAACACCCGGGCCAGCACGTCCGGCGTCATCCCGGTGCCGGTATCGCTCACCGCCACCATGACGTAGGCGCCGGGCGCCGGCTGTTCGGGCCGCGTCGGCGCCCCGGTGACGCTGACATTGGCGGTCTCGATGGCGAGCCGGCCGCCCACCGCCATCGCGTCGCGGGCGTTGATGGCGAGGTTGAGGATCACGAGCTCGATCTGGGTGGCGTCGACCAGGGCCGGCCACAGATCGGGCTGGAGCGCGGTCTCGATGCGAACCGCGCCGCCGATCGAACTCTGCAGCAGGTCGCGCATCGAGGCGACCGTCTGGTTCAGGCTGACCGGGGTGGGTTCCAGGCGCTGGCGCCGGGAGAAGGCGAGGAGCTGTGCCGTGAGCCGGGCGGCGCGCTCGGCGGCCCCGCGCATCATGTCGAGGCGGCGCTTCGAGCGGGCGTCGGAGACGGCGCGCTCCAGGAACTCGATGTTGCCGGCAATCACCGTGAGCAGGTTGTTGAAGTCGTGCGCGACGCCGCTCGTGAGCTGCCCGACCGCGTCCAGGCGCTGGGCGAGCCGCAGGGCGTCCTCCGCCCGTTCGCGTTCGACGATCTGAGCCTGCAGAGCGTCGTTCGCCGCGGCGAGTTCCCGGGTGCGCTCGGCGATGCGCGCCTCCAGGGTCTCGTTGAGCGCCTGCAGGGCGGCCTCGGCTTCGCGCTTCTCGGCGCGCGCCCGCGCCTCGGCCAGCGCCCGGACGATGGTGCGCGGCATCCGGTCGAGGCGCTGCTTGACGACGTAGTCGGTGGCGCCGTTCTTCAGGGCCTCGACGGCCACGTCCTCGCCCAGCGTGCCCGAGCAGAAGATGAACGGGGTGTCCGGGCATTGCGTCCGGGCGATGCCGAGGGCGCTCACCCCGTCGAAGGTCGGCAGGACGTAGTCCGCCAGGATCAGATCGTACCGGCCGGGCACCGCCGCGCGGGCGAAGGCGTCGCGCGTCATCACCCGCTCGATCTCGACCGGATGCCCGAGCGTCTCCAGCTCGGCCTCGATCAGCTCGGCGTCGAGATCGCTGTCCTCCAGATGCAGGATGCGCAGCGGGCCCGCGGAACGTCCGATCACGCGTTCGATGGCCAGCCTCCCCGGTATGGCGGCGGCTCGTTGAGGAGGGCCCAGAACACCCCGATCTCCTTGATCGCGGCGAAGAACTCCTCGAAGCCCACGGGCTTCACCACGAAGGCGTTCACCCCGAGGTCGTAGGAGCGCACCAGGTCGGTCTCCTCGCGGGACGAGGTCAGCATGACCACGGGCGTCTTGCGGGTGACCGGGTCGCCCTTGATCTTGGCGAGCACCTCCAGGCCGTCGACCTTGGGAAGCTTCAGGTCGAGCAGGACCACGGCGGGATCCTGGGCCTGCCGCTTCTCGTGGGCGCCGCGGCAGTAGATGAAGTCGAGGGCCTCGGCGCCGTCGCGGCAGATGACGATCTCGTTGGCGAGCTGGCTCGATTCGAGGGCCGCGAGGGTCAGCTCGATGTCGTTCGGATTGTCCTCGACCAGGAGGATGGGTTTCAGTCCTGCCATCTCAGTGCGCCTCCTCCCGGATGGGCAGGGTGAAGTAGAATGTGGCGCCCCGGCCGAGCGTTCCCTCGGCCCAGGTCCGCCCGCCGTGGCGCTCGACGATGCGCCGGACGTTGGCGAGACCGATGCCGGTGCCCTCGAACTCCTCGACCCGGTGCAGGCGCTGGAAGACGCCGAACAGCTTGTCGACATAGGCCATGTCGAAGCCGGCGCCGTTGTCGCGGACGTAGTAGACCGCCTCCCCGTCCCGGGGCGGCAGGCTGCCCACGGCGATCACCGCCTCCGCGGTGTCGCGGGTGTACTTCACGGCGTTCGACAGCAGGTTCTCGAGGACGAGCCGCAGCATCACCGGATCGGCATAGGCGCGGCCGAGCGGGGCGATCTCCCAGCGGATGGTCCGGTCGGGGGTGACGTCGCGCAGGACCTTGCGGCGGACTTCCTCGACCAGGGCGTTCATGTCGCCCCAGACCTTGTTCAGGGCGTGCCGGCCCATCTGCGAGAAGCTCAGGAGGCTGTCGACCAGGGTTCCGGCCGAGAAGGCCGCCTCGATGATCGTCTCCACGTAGTGCCGGCCCTTGTCGGACAGTTGGGCCCCCTCGCGGGTCTTGAGCAGGTTCGCGTAGCCGACGATGTGGCGGAAGGGCGCGCGCAGGTCGTGGCTGACCGAGTACGAGAAGGCCTCCAGCTCCTTGTTCGTGCGCTGCAGCTCCTCGCTCATGGCGGCGAGTTCCTCCGCCCGGCGCAGCACGATGCCGAGCACCGAGGCGCGCAGGTCCTTGGCGGCCTCCACCTCCGGGTCGGACCAGGGCAGGGAGCGGCCCTTCACGGTTTCCTTCCAGATCTCGAACGACTTGCGCGGGTGCAGCCGGTCCGGGCCGCCGTCCGGATCGGGCTCGACGGCCTTCACGGGATTGCCGCCCCACTTCACCGTCCGCACGACCTCGGGTCTGAACCAGAGGATGTAACTCGCGTATTTCTTCGAGACCGAGACCGCCAGGAGACCGCTCGCCCGCCCGGCGAAGGCCGCGGCCGCCGGAAACGCCTCCGACAGGGCTTCGGAGACGAAGACCTCCTCGGCCTCCTCGCGCGCGGACAGCCACCGGTACAGGCCACGGACCTCGCGCTCGGTCGGCGTGGCCCCGAGCAGCCGGCAGCGGTCCGCCGTCACCACCGCGGCGCCGGTCGCGTCCACCAGGGCCAGGACGTCGTCGGGATGGTTGAGCAGGCCGTCGACGAAGCTGTCCTCCTCGGCCATGAAGCCGAGGAGGCGCGCCTGCACGGCGCCCAGGGCCAGACGCCTCTCGGACTGGGCGCCGCGCTCGCGGGCCGAGAGCTGCAGCGCGAAGATCTGGGTGAGCACGTCGCAGGCGTTGCGCGCCTGGAGGGGCACGCGCTTGGGCGCGCGGTTGTGGCAGGAGATCAGGCCCCAGAGCGCGCCGTCGACGAGGATCGACACCGACATGGACGCCATCGTGCCCATGTTGCGCATGTACTCGACATGGACCGGCGAGACCGAGCGCAGCACCGACTGGCTGAGGTCCAGGGGCCGGCCGGACGGCGTGGTGGCCGGCCGGATCGGCACGGGGACGTAGCCGGCATCGGGGATGATGCGCAGGCGGTTCCGGCGGTAGAGTTCGCGCGCCTGGACGGGGATGTCGGAGGCGGGGAAGCGCAGGTCGAGGTAGGAGGGCAGGACGCCGTTCCCGGCCTCGGCCAGCACCGTCCCGTGCCAGTCGCGGTCGAACCTGTAGACCAGGGCGCGGTCGAGACCGGTGATCTGGCGGATGTCCTCGGCGACGAACCGGCAGAGGTCCTCGACGGTTCGGGCGGTGTGCAGGCGTTCGACGAAGGCGCGCAGGCGCGGCGTGAGCAGGTCGACGCCGATGTCGGCGGCGGCCGCGTCGATCTCCTCCAGTTCCACCACCACAAGGTCATCGACCCGGTGGGCCGCCACCTCGTAGGCTTGGCGCCCGCTGCCGGTCTCCAGCGTGACGGTGCGAAGATAGAGGGCCCCGTCCTGGGTCTCCGCCGCCGCGAGGTGGTGCCGGACGACGGCCGCAAGGTCGGGCAGAGCCGCGTCGAGGATGGTCCCGACCGCCGCCGCCGCTGGGGCGTTGGCGCTCGCCTGGACGATGGCGAGGGACCGGGCGTCGAGCCCGAGCAGGAATCCGTGCGGCTGGACGCTGCCGACGATATGGATGGGCTCGCGATCGCACGCAGTCACATCAAGACGCTGAGCCGCGCCGCTTCGTAGGTTCAAGCCGGGGTTCGCCTCCTCACCGGGTCGGCCGCAAAACTTAAAGCGTGTTAACAGCCGAACCGTGCCGCTCCTATAGGGCTAAAGGATTGGCACAGGCGGGCTAACCGTCCGCGCGGGAGGCCGGTGCCGGGTGGCCGAAGGGCACGGCGACCGGATCCGCCATGCGCGCGCGACGCCAGGTCGCACGACGGGGCCGGGCGGCGCGCCGGGAGCCTAGAGCGGAACCCAGGCGGCGAGGGCGATCAGGACCAGGGGCATCGCCACCAGGGCCAGCACGGTCTGCGCCGCCGTGATCCCCGCCATCAGGGGGGCGTCCCCGCCGAGCTGCCGGGCCAGGATGTAGGCGGAGGAGGCGGTGGGCAGGACCTGGAAGAGCAGGGCGGTGGTCAGCGCCGGGCCGTGCAGCCCGAGGCACAGGGCCGCCAGAACCGTCGCCGCCGGCATGGCGATGAACTTCATCGTCGAGGCGGCGAGCACGGGCCCCGCCCAGTGCCGGGCGGTGCCGAAGTCGAGCGCCGCGCCGACGCAGAGCAGGCCGAGGGGCAGCGACGCGGCCCCGAGGGCCCGCAGGGCCGGTTCCAGCCCCGGCGGAATACCGAGGCCGAGGCCCTGGACCAGGATTCCGCCGAGCGAGGACACCACCAGCGGGTTGGTGGCCAGTTGCCGGGCGATGCCGCGCGGCGTCAGCCGCACCGTGCCGTGCCGGGCGAAGACCAGCACGCAGAGGATGTTGACGGTGGGCACGATCGCCGCGTTGCAGATGGCCGCCAGCGCGATGCCCTGCGGCCCGAACAATCCGGCGGCCAGCGTCACCCCGACATAGTTGTTGAAGCGGACACTGCCCTGGAACACCGAGGTGAAGGCCGGTCCGTCGAGCCTCAGGCACGGCCTCAGGACGATCACGAGAACCGCGACGGCGAGGGTCGACAGGATCAGCGTCAGCGCGAGGGCGCCGACCGGCACGGCCTCGATCCGCGCCGTCGCGAGGCCGTGGAAGAACAGGCTCGGCAGCAGCACGAAGTAGCCCAGCCGCTCGGCCTGCGGCCAGAAGCCCTCGGCCAGGAAACCACGCCGCCGCAGGGCCAGTCCCAGCGCGGTCAGGATCACGATCGGCAACAGGGCGAGCAGCACCGCGCCGGTCACGGGAGAGGGTCCAAGGCGGTGTCGCTTTCAGCTGCGCCGGTCAGGTGCGCCGCGGCGCTGGCGGGACGGCCATGCCGTCAGCCGCGCCCCAGCGTGTAGAATTCCGGGTTGGGCCGCAGGCCGGTCACGTTCGCCAGCCGGTTCGACAGGCCGAAGAAGGCCGCGATGGCGGCGATATCCCAGGCATCCGCGTCGTCGAAGCCGTGCGCCCCGAGCGTTTCGAACGCGGCCTCCCCCACGAGATGCGCGGACTGGCTGACCAGCATGGCGAAATCGAGCATCGCCTTCTGCCGATCGGTGAGGTCGGCCTTGCGGTAGTTGATCGCGACCTGATCGGCGATCAGCGGGTCCTTGGCGCGGATCCGGAGGATCGCACCGTGGGCGATCACGCAGTACTGGCACTGGTTCATGGCCGAGGTCGCCACGACGATCATCTCGCGCTCGGCCTTGGTCAGGTTGCCCGGCTTGTCCATGAGGGCGTCGTGATACGCGAAGAAGGCTCGGAATTCCTCCGGGCGATGGGCGAGCACCAGGAACACGTTCGGGACGAAGCCGGACTTTTCCTGCACCGCCTCGATCCGCGCGCGGATGTCGGCCGGCAGATCCTCCAGGCGGGGGATCGGGAAGCGGCCGATCGGGGCGTGTGCGGCTGACATGGGCGCGCTCCTCGCGGATCGAGCCGGCGCCCGAGGCCGCCGGCCGTCCTGCGCAGGCGATAGACCGAACGGTCTCCTCAGCGCAATCGATCGCGGCCGCGCGCACCGGACCGGCCGCTTCCGATCGAGACCGGGTGAAACGTGGGTCCCGGGATCGGTCTCGCAGGGATGCCGTCGTGCGACGATCGCGGGATGCTGTGCGGCGCTCCCGCTCGTCGGGGCTGCCGGCATGCGTCACCGCGAAGATCCGGCCGACGGCACGATCGCGCGACGCAGCCTTGACCGGGCGGCAGGAAGCGGCAGCCCGTGTCCCTCGATCATCGACAGCTCGTTGAGCGATGCCTTTCTGTTTTGGCAAATAGATTTGTGAACGAGAACGTCCGACAGATCATGGAGAACGATCTTTGGGAATCAATGTCCGGTGGTTTCGCCGCGTACCCCTGTATCGCGCGCCCGGGTCGGGAGACGACATCCGCCAGGCCGGGCACACGGGTGCGCAGGCGACGCCGACGGCAGCGTTTTCACTCCGCCTCGACCCTGTGCGGTCTTCACGGTCGGCCTCAACTCTGCCCGAAAGCTTTCGTTCGGTCCGCCGACGATCCGGTGACCCGGGCTCCCGGCCCGTTCCGGGATGTGGCGGCGCGCTGGAGGGAGGATGTTGTGCTGCGACGGAAGACGCCTCCGCCGAAGCGATCACGGCCGGCAGGCGGCGGATCGATGCCCGGTCCCGCCCGGGCTTCCGGTCAGGCCTCGCCGAGAGCGGCGTTCGCGGAGCGCCCGGCCTTCCAGCCGCGGCGATGGCGGGCCGCGTGCCCCGTGCTGGCGCTCGGCTTCGGCCTGAGCGCGGGCGCGTCCGCCGCGCAGGCGGCTCCGGATTGCGCCGGGAGCCGGAGCCGGGTCGAGACGCTGATCTGTGCCGACCCCGCTCTGACGAGGCTGGACGACGAACTCAGGCGCCTGTTCGACAGGATCGCCGGGGAGACACGTGGGATCGACGGAGAGACCGGCCGGGCGATCGACACATTCGGTGCGGACCACGCACGCTGGCGCACGCGGATCCGCGATGCCTGCCCGGATGCCGCCTGCCTGACGCGGGTCTATACCGCGCGGATCGCGCAGGTCCGGCGCGACTGGAGCGAAGCGCTGTCGGACACACCCGCGCTCCGGCACGTGGTCAATGCCCGTTTCGGCTTCTCCATCGACGTTCCCGCCGACCTCGTCGCGGAGCCGCCGCCCGACAACGGCGACGGGCAGGCCTTCCATTCGGCCGACGGCCATCTGCACCTGACGGTGTCGGGCCTGAACGACGGGCTCGACCAGGATCTCGACGCCGTCGTGGCCGCGGACCGGAAGACCTGCCTGCGGCAACCGCCCGAATACGGGGCGCGCAAGCCCGGCTGGATCGTGTTTTCCTGCACGACCGCCGACGGCATCCTGTACCGGAAGACCCTCCGGGCGGGCGGGAGCGGCGGCGCCTTCGTCACCCTGCGCATCCGCTATCCCGTGGCCGAGCGGGCGCGCTGGCAGGCGGCCGTCACCACGGCCGCGACCTCGCTGCGGCTGACGGAACCGGGCCGGGACAGCCGCTGACGGCGCCCCCGATCACCGCGAGAAGGTCGTGGCCGTCTGCGCGGTCGAGACCATCGTGTTGTAGTCGTTCACGATCCAGGTCACGTCGCGCCCGGCGCCGCGGCGGGCATCCCCCTTGGCCTTGGCGAGCTTGGCGTCGAATTCGCGCAGCTTGCCGAGCAATGCGCGCGGCCGGCTCTCGAACACGTGGAAGGCGTTCGGGTTGGCGGCGCTGTACCCGTCCAGGTCCTTCACGGCGACGGCGTAGCGCCCGAGCGCGGCCTCGAAGGCCGCCATGTCGACGACCGGCTTGGCGTCGGTGGGCAGCAGGTCCATGACCTTGCGCGCCTCGGTCATCACGTTCGCGACGTGCCAGCGCGCCTTGCGGCCCTCCCGCGCCTCGATGGCGGCGAGTTCCAGCGCGTTGCTCTTCTCCTTCTCGACCCGCAGCGCGGCGTCGACCTGGGCACGCGCCGCCAGGAAGGCCGGCCCCGCGACGGCGAGCTTGGCGTGGAGCGCCTTGCCCTGCTCCATCTTGTCCGCGCGGTAATCCTGCCGCTCGTAATAGCCCTCCGCCTCGGTGATCGTCGGCGCGAGGGCCTGGTAGGCGGCGATGTAGCGCGTCATGGCGCCGTCGAGGTTCGGCATCGCGGGCGGCTGCGCCGTCGCGGCCTCCGCCTTCGCGATCTCGCCGCGGACATCGTAGAGCCCGTAGAGGCCGTAGATGATCCGCTCGCGGCCGGTCGGGCCAGTCTTCATGTTGACCCAGCTCTGATAGCGGCTGAGCGATTCCTGCGCCCGCAGGGTGCGGTTGAGGAGCCCGACATAGGCGTTGAGCTTGCGGATCGTCTCCTGCGCGGGATCGACATCGGGCTTGGACGCCTGACCCGCCGGGGCGGAGGCGGAGGCGGGGGCGGAGGCAGGGGCCTGTGCGCGAGCCGGGGCGGCGGCGAGCAGCGTCGTCAGAACCAGCCACGTGGTCGCTGTCAGGGTCCTCGTTCTCATGGGCGCGGGGGATCCTCCGGATTCGTTCAGCCCGTGTAGCCGGCGCCCGGCGTGAAGACCAGATGCGATAACCGGTGTCATCCGTCCAGTAGAGACCCTGTCACGGACAACGGCATTGCATTGCGCAAAATCGAAGATTGCATGATTGATCATGGATGTGGAGACGATGGTCTCGCCGGACGCGACCGATTCAGCCTTCGGACGCACAGCGCCGCTTGAACCGGGCAGCGCATGCGGATGTCAGGATTTGCGCCGGGGCGGGCCACGACAGGCCGGACGTTGCTCGACATACCGCGCGCGGACGGGCCATCGACGAACCCGGATCGGTGCGGTCCCGTCTCGTCCCGCGGAGGCGGATCGGATAGAGGATCGGACGATGCTCGACGGCCATCCCCGCATCCTGGCTGACCTGCGTGCCCGGCTGGCCGAGCCGCAGCGCGTCTATCACGGCCAGGCGCATATCGACGCGCTCCTGGAGGCGTTTCGCGCCCACCGCGCGACCGTCCGGAATCCCGACGCGGTGGAACTGGCGATCTGGTTCCACGACGCCGTCTACCAGCCGGGCGCCCCGGACAACGAGCGCCGCAGCGCCGCGCTCCTGCGGGTGCTGCTGGAGGGCGCGGTCCCGGCACCCACGCTGGCGGCGGCCGAGACGATGATCCTGGCGACCGAGCGGCACGCCGTCCCGGACGGTCTCCCGGCCGCGCTCGCCGCGGACGTCGCGCTCTTCCTCGATCTGGACATGGCGATCCTCGGGGCGGCCCGAGCCGCCTATGACGGCTACGCCGCGGGCGTGGCGCGGGAATTCGTCCCGGTCGTGGGCGAGGCCGCCTACCGGCAGGGGCGCGCGGCCTTCCTGCGGGGGGCCCTCGCATCCGGCCGGCCGCTGTTCGTCACCGACCGGGCCCGGGCGGAGCTGGAGGGGCCGGCGCGGTCGAACATGCGGCGGGAACTCGCGGCGCTGGGCCGGTGACCGGCGACCCGGGCCCCGGTCACGGCGCGATGAGGTGCGGGACGAACCGGGCCCGGTCGGTGGTGATGAGGCCGTCCGACTCGCGCAGGCACAGGCCGGCGGGTCGATCGCCGACCATCCAGCTGCCGACCAGCGCGCGGCGGCCCTCGAAATCGGGCAACGCGGCCAGGGCCTGCCGCACGAAGCCTTCGCCGCCATAGGGACCCTCGTCGCGCGCCGCGACGGCGCCGTCGCGCACGATCAGCACGTTGGCGCCCTCGCGCCCGTAGAGGGGCTTCCTCACGAAGCTCCGGCCCAGCGCGGCCTTGGCCGGGTCCTCCTCGAAGTAGGTCGGCAGCAGGTTGGGATGGCCCGGCGCCATCGCCCAGAGATGCGCCAGCATCCCCTTGTTGGAGAGCACCGCCTTCCAGGGCGGCTCCAGGAATCGGGTCGATGCCGTGCCGACCGCGCGGCCGAACGGGTCGGCGAACATCCATTCCCACGGGTAGAGCTTGAACAGGCAGCCGATCGGGGCACCGGCCGCGTCCACGAAGCGCCCGTCCACGGCGAGCCCGATCGCCTCGACCGGCAGGAAGGGGGCGGCGCGGCCGGCCTGGAGCGCGCAATCCTGGAGATAGGCCAGCGTGCCGCGATCCTCCGGCGCGTCGGGGAAGCCCGCGAAGGCGACGCCCTCCGGGGGCGCCACGGCGGCGAAGCGCGCCACCAGCGCCTCGTGCAGGGTGTTGAACTGGTCGGCGCCGGCGGGGAGGCGTCCCCGGGCCAGCCCGTCCTCCAGCCACAGCCACTGGAAGACCGCGCTCTCGTAGAGGGCGGTGGGCGTGTCGGCGTTGTATTCGAGGAGCTTCGCCGGCCCGGTTCCCCCGTAGCTGAAGTCGAAGCGCCCATACAGGCTGGGGTCGCGCCGCTCCCAGCTCGCCCGGATCGCGTCCCAGGCATGCTCGGGGATCCGCAGCGCGGCGAGAATCGCTTCGTCGCGGACCGCCCGGTCCACGAAGGCGAGGCAGAGCTCGTGCAGCGCGGCGCTCGGCGCCTCGATGGCGTCCTCGATCTCGGCGAGGCTGAAGGCGTAGTAGGCGGTCTCGTCCCAGTAGGGGGCGCCGTCGAACGTGTGGAAGGCGAAGCCGGCCCGCGCGGCGTGCAGCCGCCAGTCGGGCCGCTCCGGGATCGCCACCCGGCGCATCAGCCGCCTCCGAAACCGCCCGTGCGGCCGCCCGAGCCTCCGGAGAACGCCGTCGCCCGCCCGGTGCCGCCGAAGCCGCCGCGGCTGATCGTGCGCGGGGTCGTGCTCGTGGTGCGGGCGACCGAGGCGGGGACATGGACCCGCGAGACGCCGCCCGCATAGGCGACCCGGCCGCCCGTGCCGGTGCAGTAGCCGCCCCCATGTCCGGCCGTCCCCGCCTCCGCCGCGTCGCGCTCCTCTTCGGGGGCGTGCGGGTAGAGCGGCTGGACCGGCAGGTCCTGCGCGTCCGTCCGCCCCATCAGGAAGGCGGCCATCACCGGCAGGTAGCGGCCGCGCGCGGCCTCCGTGACCGGCCCGCCCGGCGTGCAGCCGCCGGTCCCGTGGTGGCGCTGGCAATCGGCCTCGGTCTCGTAGCGCGGCGCCGTCGCCGCATAGGCCTCCTGCGCGGTCTTGTAGGCGGCGATGCAGGCCTCGGCGCTGCGCAGCTGCTGGGCGATGCAGGCGCCGAGCGTCCCGTAGACGAGCGCCTCCTCCTCCCGCTGGGACGGGTCGAGGCCGCCGAGGGTCAGGGCGGCCGCGCCGGCGCCCGCGACCAGAACCAGCGACACGGCGGCCGAGCGCTTGGAGCGGCGGGCGGCGGCGAAACCGGTTTCGGGCGCGCCGACGGCTGCGGGGGCGGGGGCGGTCTCCGTCACCGGCCGCTCAATAGGTCATCGCGGCGGCGTTCACGACGCCGCCCGCCAGCGAGGCCGCGCCGAGGAGGAGCGCGGCGGCGGCGCGATCCTCCTCGATGCGCCGCGACAGGTCCGGCACCGCAAGGCGCACGAGCCAGTAGATCGCGATCTGGATCACGAGGGCGATCAGGCCCCAGATCAGGCAGTCGAGCAGGGACCGCGCGTTGTAGATCGCCACCGCCAGCGGCAGGGTGAAGCCGAGCAGGCTTCCGCCCAGCGCGATGGCCGCAGCCGTCACGTCCCGGCGGATCAGCGCGACCTCGTTATGCGCGGTGGCGAGGGTGTAGATCAGCAGGTAGAGGCCGATCAGTCCGGTCGCGGTGCCGAGATAGAGCAGGAAGTCCGGCAGTCCGGAGACCAGGGTCACGCAAGACCCGCCGTCTCACCGGCCCCGATCGTCGAAAGCACCGCAGCCGGACAGGTCTCCCGGTCGAATCGCATGACGAGCGAAGCGAATGTCGGAGCTGATTGTTGGACGCGGGATCGATTCACGCCCGTAAATCCACGCAATTTCCCGCGCGGTGTCAAGCTTGTCGCGGATTTCAGAGAGTTGGACTGACGGCAATACGCCGAGGTCCGGAAGGGCGCTACCAGACCAGCCGCTCGATCACCCCGTCCGGATGCACCGCCTGCCGGCCGAGCCACTCGGCCACGTCGCCCAGGCGGTGATGCGCGGCCGTGACGCCGAGTTCCTCCGCGTGGATGCCCCGGGCCACCAGCACGCTGGCGATGCCGAAGCCGCGGGCGCCCGCGATGTCGGTGCGGATCGCGTCGCCGATCGCCAGGACCCGCGCCGGATCCACCGGGGCCCCGGTGAGGGCCGCCCCCTTGGCGAGGGCCGCCTCGTAGACCGGGCGGTGCGGCTTGCCGGCATAGACCACGGGGCCGCCGATCTCCGCATAGGCCGCCGCGAGCAGGCCCGCGCAGGGGATCAGGCGGTTGCCGCTCTCCACGACGAGGTCGGGATTGGCGCAGATCATGGTCAGCCCGCGGGCGGCCAGACGCTCCAGCTCCGGCCGGTAATCGTCCGGGGTCTCGCTGCGGTCGTCGAACAGGCCGGTGCAGACGACGAGGTCGGCCTCCGATTCCGGGACGAGGCTGAGGTCGAGCCCCTGGAAGATGCCGAGGTCGCGCTCCGGTCCGAGATGCCGGATCCGGGCGCCCGGGCGCGCGGCGATCAGGTCGTGGGTGAGGTCGCCCGAGGTCAGGATCGCGTCGTAGGCCTCCCGCGGCACGCCGAACCGGTCGAGGATGCGGCCGACGCCGTCGCCGGGCCGGGGTGCGTTCGAGACGAGGACGACCCGGCGGGGCCGCGCCCCCGGACGGCCACGGAAGCGGATCAGCGCCTCGCCGGCGGCCTCGTGGGCCTTCTGGCCGTCATGCAGCACGCCCCAGACGTCGCAGAGGATCAGGTCGTACCGGTCGGCGACCTCGGCGAGACCCTGGAGGGTCGGGATCGGCGCGGGGGTGGCGGTCGCGGTCATGGAAGGTCCTGGAAGGTCCTGGATTCAAAAGGTCCGGGACCTTTTGTGGGTGCAGGGCAAAGCCCTGCGATACAGCAGGGCCGCGCCCTGACAACCCGCCAGAGTGCGCGGCCCTTGGGGAAACCCCTTACGGGCGCCGGGCCGGTCCCAGCCGGTGCTCGGCGAAGAAGTCGAGCATCGCCCGGGACGCGTCGGGCCCCTCGGGGTCCGTGTAGCTGCCGTCGGGGCGGCCCCCGGACCAGGCATGGCCGGCGCCGCGCACCCGCCAATCCTCGACCACGACCCGGCCCGCCTCGTCCCGGTAGCGGGTGCGGGTGAAGGGGTGGCCGCGGCCCTCGAAGGTCTCGGACCGGGCGATCAGACCGGCGACGTGCGCCTGGGCCAGAACCTGATCGGCGTTGCGCACGCTCACCGTGCCGTCGTCCTCGCCGTGGAAGATGATCGTCGGCACGCGGGTGGCCGGGGCCGGGCTGCCGAAAGCCGTGGCGGTGCCGAGGCCCGGGGCGCCGACCTGCATGGCCATCAGCGCCGAGCCGAGATCCCGGGCGCAGCCGGCCGCGAGGCCGGAATGCACGCCGACGGCGGCGAAGAGGTCGGGATAGGCGCGGGCGATGTTCAGGGCGGCGGCGCCCCCCGCCGACAGGCCGGCGATGTAGACCCGGGCTCGGTCGATCGGGTGCTCCGCCATGATGGCGCGGGCGAGGCCCGCGATGATCGCCGGCTCGCCCGTGCCCCGGCCCTGGTCCCGGGGCTCGTACCAGTTCCAGCAGCGCTGGGCATGGGCCTGACGGCTCTGGGCCGGGTAGGCCACGAACACGCCGGCGCGCTCGGCGAGGGTGTTCATGCCGGTGCCGGCGGCGAAATCGTCCGGATTCTGCGTGCAGCCATGCAGCATCACGATCAGCGGCGCGGCCGCGTCCGGATGGCTCGGGATGAACAGCTTGTACTCGCGGGTGCCGGCGGGCTCGGCATGGGTCAGGGCGACGAAGCGGCCCCCGGTCCCGCCCCCCCGGTCGGCGGGCGGCGGAGCGGGGTGCCGCAGCGGGTTGCCCAGGCCCTTCAGCACCGGTGCAAGGCCGCGCACGACCTGCCCCACCACCTCGCGCATCCGCGTCCCGGATTCCGCTGCGGGAATCTGCGGCACGGCCGACGGATCGGCGTGGTGCGGGGAAGAGTCTGTCGACGCGTGTTCAGCGGGTGCGGCCCTCTGGCCGGCAAGGCTGCGCTGGATCAGGGCGGTCGCCTCCTCGAGCCGACCGAGGCCGGTCAGACGGGTGGCCTCGATCATGTCGGCGAAGGGCGACAGGCCGGTCTTGTCGTCGCGCTGTCCGTCGCGACTGCCGAAATTCTCGGTCATGCGTGCGCGCCTCACTGCCTCAATGTCTCTGTCACGGCCGGACCCGATGCGCCTGCGCCACCGCACGGGCATCGCATGAGCCGACCCTCACCATCCTGCGAGATGATGTGTCGAGGATGTTTTGTGCATTGCAATAAACGCCCCTGTGCAATGCGACAACCGTCGGCGCCGCGCAGCAGGCTTAGGGATCAGACCGCCGGATCAGACGGGATCGTCCGCCCCGATATAGTCGGCCCAGATCGCGGCAGGACCGAGGCTCGCGCGGAAGCCGTCGTGGCGGGCGCGCTCCGCATCGGTAAGACGGCTCCGGTAGGGACGGGGCGCCACGGGGGCCACGGCCTGGGCGGAAGATCCGGCCACCGGGGCGGCTTGCTCCGCGTCCAAGAGCCCGAGGCTGGTCTGCTTGCCCCCGAGGAGCTCGACATAGACCTCGGCCAGGATCTGCGCGTCGAGGAGCGCCCCGTGCTTGGTGCGCCGGGTGTTGTCGATGCCGTAGCGGCTGCAGAGGGCGTCGAGGTTGTTGGCCGCGCCCGGATGCTTGCGCCGGGCCATCGGCAGGGTGTCGACCACGTCCTCCAGCCGGATCGGGGGCGGGGCGTTCGCGCCGAGCCGGGCGTATTCCATGTTGAGGAAGCCGACGTCGAAGGGCGCGTTGTGGATGACGAGGCGTCCGTCGGCCAGGAAGGCCAGCAGCTCGCCGACGATCTCCGCGAAGACCGGCTTGTCGGCCAGGAACGCGTCGGACAGGCCGTGGACATTGAACGCCCCCTCGGAGACCGCCCGCTGCGGGTTGCAATAGCGGTGGAAGCTCCGGCCGGTGGGGATGTGGTTGAGGAGTTCCACCGCGCCGATCTCGATCAGCCGGTCGCCTCCCTTCGCCTCCGTGCCGGTGGTCTCGGTGTCGAGGACGATCTCGCGCAGCATGGGTCTCGCGACTCGCGGGGTGGGGGCGGACCCTAGCCGGATAAGGCGGAGGGGTTAAGCTCCCGTGCGCCTCAGCGGGACGTGTTGCGGTAGACGCAGACGGGTCCCCGGTCCTCGTAGCCGCCCGGACAGGCGGTGACGCAGGCGCCGGCCGCGAACTTCTTCGGCGGGGGGCAGCTGGCGGCGTACTGGGCCTGCGCGGGCATGGCCGCCAGCAGCACGAGAAGGGTCGCGGCCCCGAGGCCGCCGGACCGGACCGGATCCATCCCGCCGGAGTGCCGCGCCATCACGTCCATCCTGCCGTTCGTGTTCCCCCCGGAACGCAACCGCAGATATTCATCCGCGCGGGCGTGTCATCCGGTGCCGTGGTGCGGCTCCGCACGATGCGCCGTGAGGCGCTCGACGATCCGCGCCACCTCGGCCTCGGCGGCGGGAAAACCCCGGCTCGTGTCGATGACGAAATCCGCCCGGGCGCGCTTCTCGGCGTCGGGCATCTGCTTGGCCAGGATCGCCGCGAAGGCCGCCTCGGTCATACCGGGGCGGGCGAGCACCCGGGCGCGCTGGATCTCGGGCGGGGCGCTCACCACCACGACCGCGTCGCAGCGGCCCGCGCCGCCGGTCTCGTAGAGGAGCGGGATGTCGAGGACGACCAGCGGCGCCGCCGCGTGCCGCGCCAGGAAGTCCGTGTTGGCCGCCCGGACCAGGGGATGGACGATGGCCTCCAGCGCCGCCATCCGGTCGGGCGCGTCGAGCACCGCGGCGCGCAGCCGCGTCCGGTCGACGCCGCCGTCGCCGTCGAGCACGCCGGGAAAGGCCGCGCCGATCGCCGCGGCGGCCGCGCCTCCGGGCCCGTAGAGGGCGTGGACCGCGGCGTCGGCGTCGTGAACCGGGATGCCGCGGTCGGCGAACATCCGGGCGGTGGCGGACTTGCCCATGCCGATCGAGCCGGTGAGCCCGAGGATGACGGGTCCGGATCCGGCCTTCGGGGTCATCCGGCGAGATCCGCCACGATCCGGTCGCGCAGCGCCGGGGTGACGGCGGGGCGCGGGCCGAACCACGCCTCGAAGCCCGGCACCGCCTGGTGCAGCAGCATGCCGAGCCCGTCCACGGCCGCGAGCCCCCGGCGGCGCGCCGCCGCGAGGAGCTCCGTCTCCAGGGGTGCGTAGACGATGTCGGCCACGGCCGCCTCCGCCGGCAGGGGCGATAGGTCGATGGCGAGGGGCGGCTGGCCCTTCATGCCGAGGGACGTGGTGTTGACCAGGAGGCCGGTCCCGGCGAGCGCCGCCGGCAGGTCGTCCCAGGCGAGCGCCGCGCCGATGCCCGGCGCGAGCGCCGCCACCGCCTCGGCCCGGGCCGCGGTCCGGTTGGCGACCCAGATGCGCCGCAGGCCCCGCTCGGCCAGCCCGACCACGATCGCCCGCGCGGCGCCGCCGGCGCCGAGCACCAGGGCGGTGCCGCCCGCCCGCGCCGGCCAGGCTGCGCCTAAGGTGTGGTCGAGATGGGCGCAGAAGCCCGGCGCGTCGGTGTTGTCGCCGCGGATCCGCCCGTCGGGCTCGACCACCAGGGTGTTCACCGCGCCGATCGCCTTGGCCCGCGGCGTCAGGGTGTCGGCCAGCGCGAAGGCCGCCTCCTTGTGGGGGATCGTGACGTTGCCGCCCCGGAAGCCCGAATCCGGCAGGGCGCGGATGAAGTCCGGAAACGCCGCCGGCGGCACGTCGAGCCGCTCGTAGGAGCCCGGGATCCCGTGCGCGGCGAGCCAGTACCCGTGGATCAGCGGCGAGCGCGAATGGGCGATCGGGTGGCCGACCACGAAGGCGCGGGGATTCGCGACGCTCATGCCGCGCAATCCTGCGCGAGGCGGCAGGCCGGGCCGCCGGCCTCCTCGATCTGCAACGTCGCGTGGCCGATGCCGAACCGGGTGCGCAGGCCCTCGGCGGTCTCGTTGAGGAAGCCGTTGCCGGGGTGGCCGTGAGCCTGATGCCCCTCCGCCATCACGAGATGGACGGTCAGGGCGATGCTGGTGGTGCTCATGGGCCAGATATGCAGGTCGTGCAGGCCGGCAACGCCGGGCCGTCCGAGGAGGAAGCCTGTCACGGCATCGGGGGAGATCTGCGGCGGCACGGCGTCGAGGGACATCGCCACGCTGTCGCGCAGCAGGCCCCAGGTCGCCCAGACGACCAGAGCCGCGATGACGAGGCTGACCGCCGGGTCGAGCCAGGCGAAGCCGGTGAGCTGGATCACGAGGCCCGCGATCACGACCCCGGCCGAGACGGCGGCGTCGGCCGCCATGTGGAGGAACGCCCCGCGGACGTTGATGTCGCCCTTGGCGCCGCTGACGAAGAGCCACGCGGTGAGGCCGTTGACCAGGATTCCCACCGCGGCCACCACCATCACGGTCGTGCCCGCGACCGGCTCCGGATGGACCAGCCGGACCAGCGCCTCCCAGATCACCGCCCCCATGGCGATCAGCAGGACCACGGCGTTGAACAGGGCGGCCAGGATCGAGGAGCCGCGATAGCCGTAGGTGAAGCGCGCGGTGGCGCGGCGGCGCACCAGCAGGGCGGCGATCCAGGCCGCCGCGAGGCCCAGAACGTCCGAGAGGTTGTGGCCGGCATCGGCCACCAGGGACATGGAGTTGCTGAGATAGCCGTAGGCCGCCTCGATCACCACGAAGGCGGTGTTGAGGACGATGCCGATGGCGAAGGCCGTGCCGAAATCCTTCGGCGCGTGCGCGTGGCCGCCGTGGCCGCCATGGGCATGGCCTCCGTGAGAATGGCCTCCGTGAGCGTGGCCTTCGTGGGAATGGCCGTCGTGGGAATGGTCATGCCCGGCCAAGGGGAGGCTCCCTCAAAAATCCAGAACCCCGGCCCCGCGCAGGCGGGCGAGGAGCGGCAGCAGCGGCAGGCCCAGCACGGTGCTGTGGTCGCCCACGACCGATTCGAACAGGTGGATCCCAGGCCCTTCGAGCTGGTAGCCGCCGACGCTCGACCGCACCCGTGCCTCGCCGGCACAGCCCACATAGGCCGCGATGGCCCTTTCATCGAGGGGGCGCAGGGTCAGCCGGGCGGTCTCCACGAAGGCGTCCTGCACCGCCCCGGCCAGGACCACGGCGGAATGCAGGGCGTGGGTGCGGCCGGACAGACGGGCGAGCTGGGCCCGGGCGGCCTGCGCATCGGCCGGCTTGTGGAATACGGTGCCGTCGAGATCGAGCACCTGATCGGCGCCGATGACGATCCGGCCGGGATGGCGCGCCGCCACCGATTCCGCCTTGGCGCGGGCGAGCACCAGGGCGAGGTCGGGCGGGGACAGGCCGGCGCACCCCGCTTCCAGGGCGCGCTCGTCGACATCCGGGGCGGCGGTCTCGACCGGCAGGGCGGCGCTCTCCAGGAGGAGGCGCCGGGTCGGGCTGGTCGAGGCGAGGAGGAGCGGATCCGGACCGGTCCAGGGCGAGCGGAGCATCGCGCCAGTGTCACGGATCCGGGGATCGGTGCAAGCCGGGGATCGCGCGGGCTGCGACGAGCCCCGCCGCCGGGATGGACCGGCCGGCGGGGCTGTCGCGGCGCCGATACGCAACCTGGCGCCCGAAGAGGACCTTGGCAGGGAGGGGTTAGGAGACAGTCAACGGCCGCATCGCGGAGCCGGTCGCTTCCGTGCCGCGGCGGGACAGAGGCACACCGGCCCTCCAACCCTCCCCCTCATCCTGAGGTGCCGTAGCGCAGCGGAGGCCTCGAAGGAGGCCTCCGGATGCCCTGCGATCCCTGGAGCCCTCCTCCGAGGCGACTGCGCCGCACCCGAGGAGGAGGCGACGGGTTGGGATGCCCGTTGAACCGGCGCCTCAGGTATTCATCGAGTCGAAGAAGTCGCTGTTGCTCTTGGTCTGGCGCAGCTTGTCGAGCAGGAACTCGATCGCGTCGGTGACGCCCATCGGGTTGAGGATGCGGCGCAGCACGTAGGTCTTCTTGAGCGAATCCGGCGGGACCAGCAGCTCCTCCTTGCGGGTGCCCGAGCGGGTGATGTCGATCGCCGGGAAGATGCGCTTGTCGGAGACCTTGCGGTCCAGGATGATCTCGGAGTTGCCGGTGCCCTTGAACTCCTCGAAGATCACCTCGTCCATGCGCGAGCCGGTGTCGATGAGCGCGGTGGCGATGATCGAGAGCGAGCCGCCCTCCTCGATGTTGCGGGCCGCGCCGAAGAAGCGCTTGGGCCGCTGCAGAGCGTTGGCGTCGACACCGCCGGTCAGCACCTTGCCGGAGGACGGCACCACGGTGTTGTAGGCGCGGCCGAGGCGGGTGATGGAATCCAGGAGGATCACCACGTCGCGCCCGTGCTCCACGAGGCGCTTGGCCTTCTCGATCACCATCTCGGCGACCTGCACGTGGCGGGTGGCCGGCTCGTCGAAGGTCGAGGCGATGACCTCGCCCTTCACCGAGCGCTGCATGTCGGTGACCTCCTCGGGCCGCTCGTCGATGAGCAGCACGATCAGGTAGCACTCGGGGTGATTGAGGGTGATCGACTGCGCGATGTTCTGCATCAGCACGGTCTTACCCGTGCGCGGCGGCGCCACGATCAGGGCGCGCTGGCCCTTTCCGATCGGCGCCACGATGTCGATGATCCGCGGGGAGAAATCCTTCTTGGTCGGGTTGTCCAGCTCGAGCTTGAACCGCTTGGTCGGGAAGAGCGGCGTCAGGTTGTCGAAGTGGACCTTGTGCTTGATCTTCTCCGGGTTCTCGAAGTTGATCGTGTTGACCTTGAGGAGCGCGAAGTAGCGCTCGCCGTCCTTGGGGCCGCGGATCGGGCCCTCGACGGTGTCGCCGGTGCGCAGGCCGAAGCGGCGGATCTGGGTCGGCGAGATGTAGATGTCGTCGGGGCCGGGCAGGTAGTTCGAGTCGGAGGAGCGCAGGAAGCCGAAGCCGTCCTGCAGCACCTCGACGGTGCCCGAGCCGATGATCTCGACCTCCTTGGCAGCGAGCTGCTTCAGGATGGCGAACATCAGCTCCTGCTTGCGCATGGTCGAGGCGTTCTCGACCTCGACCTCCTCGGCGAAGGCCGTCAGGTCGGTGGGCGTCTTCGACTTGAGGTCCTGGAGCTTGACCTCGCGGACGCCCTCGAGGGCGGCGGGCATGGTGGGCGCATCGGCCGGCTCCGCGGTCTCGATGTCGGCGAGGGCGTCGGGGTTTGGCGTCATGGGGTGTCTTGCAACCGACGGAAGAGGTGGGAGGGCCGGTTCAGTGCCAGGCACCCGGGGGATGGGCGCCGAAGAGCGGGCCGCGCTGCGGCGAGGGGCCCGGGGTCAGATTGGCGAAACCGATGAGGCAGGACCCTCGCGGCTCACGGGCGCGCTGCGGCGCAGACCTTGTGATGAGGGCGCAGTAGAGATAACGCCTTTTTCGCCCGCACTCAAGGGCCCGGCGCGGGATGCCGGCGCGGGGACCGCAAAGGCCCGGCCGCAAGGGCCTCGCCGGGGCGCCGAGCCGGCGCTAGAGAGGCAAGCCCGCAGACGGGGTCATCGGAACCGGGCCGGCGCGCGGCCGTTCCCCGTCCCGGTGCTGCAGCGCAGCAGACCGTCCAACCGAGAGTCCCCCCTGACCGCCATGCGCGACGACGCTACCGGACGCACCCTCACCACGCGCGAGCCGCGCCGGATCCCCTGGCTCGACCTCGTCTTCGGCTTCGGCCCCATGGTGCCGATCGCCGTCGGGGCCGCGGTGGCGTGGTGGCTGAACGGCCAGCCTCTCGATTATCTGGTGGCGCTGTTCACCCTGCTCTATGCGGCCTCGATCCTGCTGTTCCTGGCCGGGGTGCGCCGGGGCGTCAGCTTCCGGACCGAGGGCGGCCCGCAGGTGTCGCAGCTCGTGACGATGCTGATCCTGTACGGTCTCGGGCTGGCCAGCCTGTTCACGGCGGTGATGGGCAAGGCCGTGCCGGCGCTGGCGATGCTGATCCTCGGCTACGCCGCCATCGGGATCCTCGACCCGATCGCGGCGCGCGCCGGCGAGGTGCCGCTGGCGCATGCCCGCCTGCGTCCGCTGCAGATGCCGATCGCCGTGGTGAGCCTCGCGGCCCTGCTCTGGCTCAAGCTGACGGCGCCGTACTGAGTCCCGCCAATCGAAGCCCCGCCAACCGAATTCCCCTTTCGCGCGGCATGCTTTAGAGCCCGGCCAAGGGTTCTCCGCCCGGCGGAGACGATTCAAGATCCGATGCCGGACCCGGGCTCCGGGTCCGCGAGAAGCGAACGCGCGCACATGTCCAAGGCCGACACCCCCAAGGCCGAGAAGGCCGAGACCTTGAAGCCCCGCCTGCCGCGCGGCTTCGTCGACCGGCGCGCCGGTGAGATCGCCGCGCAGGGGCGGATGCTGGAGACGATCCGCAAGAGCTTCGAGCTCTACGGCTTCGAGGCCCTGGAGACGCCCTTCGTCGAGTACACCGAGGCGCTCGGCAAGTTCCTGCCCGACCTCGACCGTCCGAACGCGGGCGTGTTCTCGTTCCAGGACGACGACGAGGCGTGGCTGTCGCTCCGCTACGACCTGACGGCGCCGCTCGCGCGCTTCGTCGCCGAGAACTACGACGCCCTGCCCAAGCCGTATCGCAGCTACCGGGCCGGCTACGTGTTCCGCAACGAGAAGCCGGGGCCGGGCCGTTTCCGCCAGTTCATGCAGTTCGACGCCGACATCGTGGGCGCCGGCAGCGTCGCGGCCGATGCCGAGACCTGCATGCTGATGGCCGACACGCTGAACCGCCTCGGGCTCGGCGGCCAGTACGTGGTCAAGGTCAACAACCGGAAGGTGCTCGACGGCGTCATGGAGGCGATCGGGCTCGCCGGTCCCGACAAGGCCGGCCAGCGCCTGACGGTCCTGCGGGCGATCGACAAGCTCGACCGGCTGGGCGTCGACGGGGTGCGCGACCTCCTCGGCGCCGGCCGCAAGGACGAGAGCGGCGACTTCACCAAGGGCGCGGGCCTCGACGCGGCGGCGATCGGCCGGATCCTCGCCTACGTGTCGTTCCAGGCCGATGCCGGGGACGGCGCCGACAAGATGGCGTTCTGGGAGAACTTCTTCGCCGGCTGGCACGACGCGGTCGGCGCGTCCGAGACCGGCCGGGAGGGCATCGCCGAATTGCACGCGATCATGCGCCTCTGCGCCGCCGCCGGCTACGGTCACGACGTGATCCGCGCCGATCCGAGCGTGGTGCGCGGCCTCGAATACTATACCGGCCCGGTCTACGAGGCCGAGCTGACGTTTCCGGTCACTAACGAGGACGGCCAGACCGTGCGCTTCGGCTCGGTGGCGGGCGGCGGGCGCTACGACGGGCTCGTCGGGCGGTTCCGGTCCGAGCCGGTCCCGGCCACCGGCTTCTCGATCGGCGTCTCGCGGCTGTTCTCGGCCCTGCAGCTCGTGGGCAGCCCCCTGCTCGCCGGCGCCGAGGCGCCCGGGCCGGTGGTGGTGCTGGTCCTCGACCGGGAGAACATGGCCGATTACCAGCGGCTGGTGGCGCTCCTGCGCGCCGACGGCATCCGGGCGGAGCTCTACCTCGGCGCCGCCGGCATGAAGGCGCAGATGAAATACGCCGACCGCCGGCGCGCACCCGTGGCGGTGATCCAGGGCTCGAACGAGCGTCTGGCCGGCGAGGTCCAGATCAAGGACCTGATCGCGGGTGCCCAGGCGGCCGAATCCATCGCCAGCAACGCCGAGTGGAAGGCGGCGCGGCCCGCGCAGATCTCGTGTCCGGAGGCCGATCTGGTGGCGCAGGTCCGCGCCGTGCTGGCCCGGCATTTCACGGCTTCGGAGGCCTGAGGCGCGCAGGTCGAACGCGGCGGCTCCGGCGGCGTTATCCTCGGTCGGTTCCGTGGAGGGGTCGGGGGAGATGTCGGGATGCGCGCGAAGATCCTCATCCTGTCGGCCGGCCTGATCTGCGCCGGGACAGGCCCCGTCTGGGCCGCCCGGCCGGTCCTCGACCGGTTGCCGAGCGCCGTCGCCCAGGCCACCCCCGGGACCGGCAGCGCCCCCGTCCTGAGCGCCGGGATCGCCGGAGCGCCGGCCCTGACCGTGATCGCCCGCCGCAAGCCGGTCCGACGCCCCCGCGGGGCGCGTCTCGGCGGCGGCCGGCCGCTCTGAGCGGCTGCTCCGAGCGGGTGAAGTCTGTGGCGCCGTAGCGCGTATCGGTCCGCGGTACGGGGACCTGCGCAGTCCTGCGCACCGCACCGCCCTGCGACGTGTCGCCAAGTCCGGCCACGGTTGCTACAGAGCGCCCGCGAGGATGGATCCGATGACACGACCGGAGGCAGGCGAGACGGGGGCGGGGGATGCGGCGCGCACGCGGCTGCTCGCGCATTTGGCGGCGGCGGGCTATCGGCCCGTGACGCCGCCGGTGCTGCAGCCGCTGGAGCCGTTCCTCGAATTGTCGGGCGAGGACATCCGCCGGCGGATCTTCGTCACGCAGGATGCGGGCGGCGCCGAGCTGTGCCTGCGGCCGGAATTCACGATTCCCGTCTGTCGCCTCCACCGGGCGGAGGCCGACGGGCAGGTGGCCGATTACAGCTATTGCGGTCCGGTCTTCCGCCTCGCCGCCGACGAGCCCGACGAGTTCTTCCAGGCCGGCATCGAGTCGATCGGGCGCACCGACACGCCGGCCGCCGACGCCGAGGTGCTGGGTCTCGCCCTCGAGGGCCTCGCCCTGTTCGGCCGGACCGATCCGGCGGTGCGGCTCGGCGACATGGGGCTGACCGTGGCGCTCCTCGACGGCCTCGCGGTCCCGCCCGCCGCCAAGCGCCGGACGCTCCGGGCGCTGGCCGCCGGGCGCTCGCTGGACGTGGTCACCAACGGCGCCGAGGGGACCCGCCCGGAGGATCCCCATGCGGGCCTGCTGGCGGCGATCCAGGGCCAGGACCCGCGGGGCGTGCGCGCCTTCGTGGAGGACGTGCTGGCGATCGCCGGGATCTCGGCGGTGGGCGGGCGCAGCGCCGGCGAGATCGCCGAGCGCTTCCTCGCCAAGGCCTCCGCGCAGGCCCATGGCGGGGCCGGGCTCAACGCCGAGAACCGTGCGCTCCTCGACCGCTACCGGGCCATCGCCGGCCATCCGGATGCCGCCGCCCGCGACCTGCGGGCGCTGGTGGCCGACGCGGGCATCCGCCACGACGCCCTCGCGGCCGCTCTCGACCTGTTCGAGGAGCGCACCGGCTTCATCGCGGCCCGCGGGCTGCCGATCGAGCGGTTCCGCTTCCAGGGCGGCTTCGCCCGCAACCTCGACTATTATACCGGCTTCATCTTCGAGGTGACCGAAGGGCAGGGCCCGATCCTGGTCGGCGGCGGCCGTTACGACGGCCTGCTCGGCCATCTCGGCAGCCCGGCGCCCCTGCCCGCGGTGGGCTGCACCTTCTGGATCGCGCGCGTGGCGGGAGCCGGCCGATGAGTGCTTCGGACGCGACCGCCATGCCGCTGATCCTCGCCGTGCCATCCAAGGGCCGCCTGCAGGAGAACGCCAGCGCGTTCTTCGGCCGGGCCGGTCTGAAGCTCGCCCAGGGCGCCGGCGCCCGCGACTACCGGGGCAAGCTGCTCGGCGTCCCCGACGTCGAGGTGCGCTACCTCTCGGCCTCCGAGATCGCCGCGCAGCTCGCCTCGGGCGCCGCCCATCTCGGCGTCACCGGCGAGGACCTGATCCGCGAGACCCTGCCGGACGTGCGCGGCCAAGTGGAGCTGCTGACGCCGCTGGGCTTCGGCAACGCCACCGTGGTGGTCGCCGTACCCCAGGCCTGGATCGACGTGCGCGACATGTCCGACCTCGACGAGGTCGCCGCCGGCATGCGCACCCGCCACGGGCGGCGCCTGCGAGTCGCCACCAAATACGTGAACCTGACCCGCCGGTTCTTCGCCGAGAAGGGCGTCGCCGATTACCGGATCGTCGAGAGCCTCGGCGCCACCGAGGGGGCGCCGGCGGCGGGCTCGGCCGAGATCGTGGTCGACATCACCACGACGGGGGCGACACTCTCCGCCAACGCCCTGAAGGTGCTGGACGACGGCATCATCCTGCGCTCGGAGGCGAACCTCGTCGCCTCGCTGAAGGCGCCCTGGGGCGAGGGCCAGCGGGCGGCGCTCCGCACCGTGCTCGGCCGCATCGCCGCCGAGGAACGCGCCCGGACCACCCGGGAGGTGCGGGGCGCCCTGCCGGAGAGCGGCACCATCGACCTCGCCACCCTGGCGGGCCTGCACGAGGCCGAGCTGCCCTACGGCGCCCCGAAGGGCCCGGAGGGCGAGATCGTCCTGCGCTGCCCTGAGGGCGCGGTGTTCGACCTCGCCGGCGCCCTGGTCGAGGCGGGGGCGCGGGCCGTGACGGTGCGGCGGGTCGACTATGCCTTCGCGGCCGAGAACCCGCTGGCGGAGCGGCTGCTGGCGCGGCTCTGAGGAGGCCGGACCGTCGTGGTGGTGTCCTTGCGGAGCACCGCGACGGCTACGGGCCCTGCTTGGCGAATTCGGACAGTACCCCGCGCAGCACCTTGAGCCGCCCGTCGTAGGCGGCTGTCAGGCAGGCGACGTCGCCGCTGCAGGCGCGCCGCTCCGTCAGCCACGCCTCCTGATCGTCGCGCAGCTTGGCTTGGCCGCCCATGGGCAGCACGCTCTTCAGGATCTCGAACCGGGTCGCCATCTCGACGTCCCGGTCGTTGAGGGGGAGATGGGCACAGATCGCCTTCTCGTCCGGAGCCTCGGCCCTGTCGCACGGAAAGCTCGCGGCCCGGGCAGCCGGGGCGGCGATCGGAGCCGCGAGGGCGGCGAGGGCCAGGGCGAGGACGAGCGGCTTCGGCATGGCCAGGAAACGGCCCGGCGGCGGAAAGGCTCCGCGCAGCGCGGCAGCCGGGTGAATCGACCCGGGATCAGAAGCCCGGCTTGACGATCGCCAGGATGACGATGCCGATCATGAGAAGCGTCGGCACCTCGTTGAGCACCCGGTAGAACCGATGACCGCGGGTGTTCCGGTCGGCGGCGAAATCCTTGACCATCCGGGCGAGCCAGCCATGGATACCGGTCATCGCCAGCACCAGCGCGAACTTCGCCTGGAGCCAGGGGCTCGCATAGAAGCCGCTCATCCAGGCGAGCGCCACCCCGAACAGCCAGGTGGCGATCAGGGCCGGGTTCATGATCGCCTTGAGCAGGCGGCGCTCCATCACCTTGAAGGTCGCGCTCTGCGCCTCCGAACCCGGCGGCAGGCTCGCATGGTAGACGAACAGCCGCGGCAGGTAGAGCATGCCCGCCATCCAGGCGATCAGGCTGATGACGTGGCCGGCCTTGATCCAGTCGTACAGCACGGGCGCAGCCTCAACCCTGGCCGCGCAGCCGGGCGAGCATCCGCTCGACATGGGCCACCGGCGTCTGGGGCGTGATGCCGTGGCCGAGGTTGAAGATGTGCGGCCGGCCGGCGGTCGCCTCCAGGACGGCATCCACCGCCGCGTCGAGGGCCGCGCCGCCCTCGATCAGCGTCTCGGGATGGAGGTTGCCCTGCGTCACCGTGGTGGCCGGCACCGTCGCCCGCAGGGCCTTCAGGTCCACCCCCCAGTCGACGCCGACGGCATCGGCGCCGGTCTCCGGCACCACCCGGGCATGGCCGTCGAGGCCCGAGCCGCGGGCGAACACGATGATCTTGGCGCCCGGCACCCGGGCGCGGACGCCCGCCACCATCCGGGCGATCGGCTGCAGGGACCAGCGGGTGAGGGCGTCCGCCGCGGGCGCGCCCGGCAGGGCGCTCTCCGCCACGTCGCCGACGGGCTCGACGGTGCCGTCGGAGGTCGGCACGGCGAGGGGCAGCGTGCCGGCATGGGACTCGAAGATCTGCACGGCGTCGGCGCCGGCCTCGAGCTGGCGCACGAGGTAATCGGTCTGCACCGTGACGAGGCGGTCGATCAGCGCGTCCACCAGCGTCGTGTCGCCCTCGGCCAGCGCCCGCGCGGGGGCGAGGTCCGGGGTGCCGCGACCGCCGATCATGTAGCTCGCCACCGTCCAGGGGGCGCCGCAGAAGCCGAGCAGCGTGGTCTCGCCGGGCAGTTCCGCGCGCAGCCGGGTCACCGTCTCGAAGACCGGTGCGAGATGGGTCATCACCGCCGGGTCGCCGGCCTCGCGCAGCTTCGAAAAGGCCTCCCGGCCGTCGAGGGGATCGAGGCGCGGCCCCTCGCCCTCCACGAAGCGCACGTCCTGACCGAGCGCATGGGGCACGACCAGGATGTCCGAGAACAGGATCGCGGCATCGAAGCCGAACCGCCGGATCGGCTGGAGCGTCACCTCGACGGCGAAGTCGGGGCTGTAGCAGAGGTCGAGGAACGAGCCGGCCTCGGCCCGGGTCGCCCGGTATTCCGGCAGGTAGCGGCCGGCCTGCCGCATCATCCAGGCGGGGGGCGGACCGATCGCCTCCCCGTCGAGGACGCGCAGCACCTTCCGCTCGGACTTGCGCTCCGTCCCCGTCATCGTCGTTCCCATCCCGTATCCGTCATCCCGCATGCCCGTCGGCGGGCCTCCTGTCGAGTCGAGGCGCGCCGATCCCCACACAGGCCCCTTCGAAAAGAAAAGAGAGAATCTAGGACTCTGTTTTTTCTCTTGGGGGGCCGAATCACGGGGGCACAAAAGCGTCCACAGGCGGTCCCCGGCGCCGCGCCGTTAACGAGGCTTTAAAGGATTTGCTCCATCTTGCGAGAACGACCAGATCCGACAGCGCCTTGGCAACGCCGAGTCGTGTGCGGACCCCGGACGCGTCCCGGATTCTCCCAGTGAGGCGGAATCCATGCGCCCCGATCGTCTGCCTGTGAACGGCGGAGTCGATAGCGCGCACCGGTATCGCCCTGGACCGGCCCGGCGGGGCATCCTATCCACACTCATCGACTCCCCTGGCGGCCGGCGGTGGACAACGTGGGCGCCGCGAAAGGCGACCGCAGAGGCGATCGGAATGGGCCGCAGCTACTTCCACCTCCACCTCGTCTCCGACTCCACCGGCGAGACGCTGATCAATGTCGGGCGCGCGGCGGCCGCGCAGTACGAGGGCGTGTCGGCGATCGAGCACGTCTATCCGCTGGTGCGCTCGGCCGCGCAGCTCGACCGGGTGATCTCGGAGATCCGGGCGGCGCCGGGTCTCGTCCTCTACACCCTGGTGGGGGGCGACCTCGGCGAGCGGCTGGAGGAGGTCGCCCGGGAGACCGGCTCGCCCTGCCTGTCGGTGCTGCGGCCGGTCCACGACCTGCTGCGCGCCTATCTCGGCGCCGAGACCACAGCCCGGCCCGGCGCCCAGCACATGCTGAACGCCGAGTACTTCAAGCGCATCGACGCGATGAACTTCACCCTGGCCCACGACGACGGCAACCTGCCGGAGGATCTCGAGGACGCGGACGTCATCCTGCTCGGCGTCAGCCGGACCTCGAAGACGCCGACCTCGATCTACCTCGCCAATCGCGGCCTCAAGACCACCAACCTGCCGCTGGTGCCGGGCATGCCGCTGCCGCCGGCGATCGAGCGCGCCCGCAAGCCCCTGGTGGTCGGGCTGTTCGCCTCGCCGGAGCGGATCGTGCAGATCCGCCAGAACCGGCTCTCCAGCCTCAACGCCGACGAATCGTCCCTCTACGTCGACCGCTCGGCGGTGGCGGACGAGATCACCGCCTCCCGCCGGCTGTTCACCCGGAACCGCTGGCCGACCATCGACGTGACGCGCCGCTCCATCGAGGAGACCGCGGCGGCGATCGTCGACCTCTACCGCGACCACCGGCTGAAGTTCATCGCGGATTGAGAGGGGTTTCCGAAGGGCTCAGCCCTTTGGCGGGGTCCGGGGGCGGAGCCCCTGAACGACCCGGGCTCCGCCCCGGATCCGCAAGAGGTCGCAGCCCTTTTGAAGCCGGGACGGCCTCAGCTGCCGCTCAGGACCGCCCGCACCAGGGTGAGGCCCGCCACCAGCCCGATCAGACCGGTCGCCACCGAGGCCCCAACGTAGAGGGCGGCGGCGGCGGTCTCGCCCCGGTGGTACAGGCTGATCGCGTCGAGGGAGAAGGTCGAGAAGGTGGTGAAGCCGCCGAGCACGCCCGTGGTCAGGAACAGCCGTGCCGGGTGACCCGCCGCGCCGCGCAGGGCGAAGCCCTCGGCGAGCACGCCCATCAGGAACGAGCCCAGCACGTTGATGATCAGCGTGGCCAGTGGGAAGCCGAGGCCCGGCAGCAGCCGGGCGACCGCCACGTTGATCCCGTGGCGGCACCCGCCCCCGAGCCCGGCTCCGACAACGACGATGAGGGTGTTGATCATGCCGGCCCTTCCTGTTCGGTCGGGCAGCCACGTCCTGTCGCGGCTTCGGCGCACGGCCCCACCGCGGACGGCTGAGGCGCGCCCGTGCGGTAGGAGCCATCAGCCCGGCCTCCGAGTCGGGCGGTTGTCGGGGCGCTCCATCCCCATCGGGACAGGCTTAGCGCAGGATGCCGGGAAGGGGAATCCGGTTTTCCGGCTCCCGCGCTGGTGGGTCGGGGGGGCGCGGCGGGTTCACAGATCGGTTCGGATCGGCGCGGGTCCCCTCCCGTGCGAGAGCGGACCCGCGCCCTGTCATGAACCCACCGTGCTGGATCGATCGGCGAAGCCGCAAGGCTCAGCGAGCGTAGGCGAAGTGGCTGCGCTGCTCGATCTGGGCGGCATAGAAATCCTCGACCACCTCGCGGACCACCTCGGCCAGCTCGTCGCCCCGGTGCTCGTCGAGCTGGATGTCGCTGCCGACGGTCCGGCCGATGGCGCAGCTCGCAGCCCCCGGCACGAGGCGCTCGTTGTAGCGCTGGTTCAGGCCCGAGACCGAGATGTAGTTGCTGCCGCCGAGTTCCGGACCGTACTTGATCTTGATCTTCTGCTCGGTGTCGGTCCCGCGCAGCCGCGCGCAGAGGCTGATGAAGTTGTCCTGATCGATCTTGGCCTCGAGGCCGGTGATGCTGCCGTGGACGTTGTCCTCCTCGTTGAGCACCTCGGCCATGAGGTTCAGGACGCCGACCACCGGCTCCAGCGCCCGGGCGCCTTCCTCCAGGAGTTTCTTGCGGAAGTCGTTGCTGCGGGCATCCGCCTCCTGCAGCCGCGCGCGGAACCTGTCCTTGACCTCGTTGGCGCGTGCCATCGCGCTCCTCCCTGGTGGTTCATCCGATGCTTTGCCGCCCGGATGACCGAAACCTACGAGGCCAATTCAGATGAAGCAAGATAGTGCAAAATATTGATGCCTGCCCAGAACTTGAGCCGTTGCACAGGAATAATACTTGCTCATGGACTGTGCAACGGCGGGTCTCCGGGATCCGCGCCTATTTCAGGAGCTGCAGCAGGCTGCGTCCGGCCGGGGTCTTGAGTTCCTTGGCGTCGAGCGTGCCGTCCTTGTCGGGATCGGCCGCCTTGAAGCGCTGCTCGACCAGGGCGAGGTATTCCTTGCGGTCGAGGGTGCCGTCGTTGTCGGTGTCGGCGGCCTTCAGGTCCGTCTTGCTGACCCGGCCCTTCAGCTCCTTGGCGTCGACGGTCCCGTCCTTGTCGGTCTCGGCGGCGTCGAAGACCTTGCCGGCCGCGGCCTGGGCCTCGGCCAGATCGATCGTGCCGTCCTTGTCGGTGTCGACCATCTTCAGCGTGCGCTCGGTGCCGGAGGACCGGGCGAAGGCCGCCGACGGCAGCGCGGTGGGGACGACCAGGCCGAGGACGAGCATCGCGGCCAGCGCACATGCGGGTCTGTTCAGGATCGCGGGCATGAACGAAATCTCCGGTGGCGATCAGCGCCGGCAGCCCAAGCCGCCATGCGGCGCGCCGTTCCCGGAGGCGCGTTCACAAGCCGACGATCAGTCAGCGGGCCGGACCGTCGAGGGGGGCGAGCCGGTCCGGTTCCCGCGCAGCAGCGGCGACCGGTTCGGACCGGGACAGGGCGTTGGCCAATGCCCTCAGGTCCGGGACCGGCGCGCCCGATGCGCCGAACACCGACCGGTCGAGAGCCGCGAAGGATGCGACAAGACCGGGCCGCGCCTGCCAGATGCGAGCCAGATCCGGCGCTTCCCGCATCGCCGTATCCAGGACCGCGCGGAACCCGGCGGGATCTCCGGAACGGGCCGCCGCCTGCAGCGCGCGCCGGGTCGGGCGAGACAGGCGCAAGGAGGGCCGGCCAAGGCCGAAGCCGATCAGCGCCAAGCCCAGCCCGAAGGCGGCCAGCGCCGAGGCGGCGACCACGAGCGGCGAGGGGATCGCGGGGGGCGCCCGGTCGGTCTCCCGGTCGGGCAGGCCGCCGCCGATCTGCCGGGCCGGGATCTCGGTCTCGCGCATGGTGCGGGTGTTGGTGTCGAACCACGGGATCGCGATGGCGTCGAGGGGGATGATCTCCGGCACGCCGGGCTTCACGTCCCACTGGTAGGTGGCCCGCGCCACGGGGCCCGAGGGGGTCAGCAGGGTCTCGCGGGTGACGGGCCCCGCGAAGGTGATGATGCCGCGGGTGCGCATGACCGGCCGGGGCGGCAGGCCCTCCGCCACCATGCCCTGCGCCTCCAGGGTGACGATCCGGCGGGTGGTCTCGCCGACCTTGATGGTCTCGGGATCCGGGCTCCAGGAATCGGTGATCGCCACGTCCTTGGCCGGCAGCCACCAGGGCTCCTTGGCGTCGGGGCCGCCGCTGGGCTCGGTCCATTGTGCGACCGGGAAGGGGATCGGCTTCGAGCGTACCTCGACCACCCGCCGCTCGCCGACATCGTTGACGGTGAGCTTGTGGGTGAACGGCTCGATGGTGAACTGCCCGGCATGGTGCGGGAAGACCGCCACGGTGCGGTCGAACGCGATGGCGCTCTGGCCGTCGGGAAGCTTGGTCTTGCTCCAGTGATCCCGGCCGAGCTGCGTCCAGGAGAAGTTGGCGAGGGAGGGCTGCACCACCTCCTCGAGCAGGATCGGCTGCTTGTAGACCCCGTGGATCTTCAAGAGCACCATCTCGCGGGAGAAAGGCGCGCTGTTGCCGTTCAGTTCGGCGGTCACCGTCAGGGTGAGGTCGCCCGGCTCGATCTCCGCGCGGGCGGGGAGGGGAGCGAGGAGGGAGGCGAGGAGGAGGAGCGCGCGGGCGCGCCTCTCGAAGACCCCAGAAAAACTCACCACGGGTTGCTCCCGGCGGGAATCGCGGTGCCGGCCTCGACCCGGCGGGTCTGCTCGGCGCGCAGGCGCAGCTTGAGATAGCGGCCGGGATCGTCCGGCAGGGTCTGGAGCCAGAGCCGGTCCGGTCGGATCTCGTGGGCCTCGAAGCTCTTGGTCACCCGGCGGACCTCGCGCTCGGGCGCCTCGGCCACCATGGCGGAACCGCCCCCGGTCCGGCCCCGGCCCGCCGCGTCGCCGGCCGAGCCCCGGGCCTGGCCCTTGCCGGTGTCGATCGATTGCTGCTCGGCCTTGCCCCGGCGGGACACCTTGCTGTTGCCGGGCAGCGACGCGCTGGCGTTCGATTCCTTGTTGCCGGCGAGCCCCTCGCCGCTGGAGGCGGCGTTGATGTCGTTGTTCTGGTCCTGGTTGGCGGTGTTGTTGTAGCGGGCACCGTACTGGGCTGTGCCGTTGGCGATGCCGCCGCCGGGCCCGCGATCGATCACCTCGGCCCGCATCCGGGCGATCAGCGAGCGGTTGGCCTGGGCGTCGGCGTCGCGGGGGTTGAAGCGCAGGGCCTCGTCGTAGGCCGCCAGCGCGCCCTCGAGGTCGCCCGCCTTCGCGAGCGCGTTGCCGAGATTGTAGCTCGCGCGCCGCCCGCCGGTGCGGAACAGCGCGATCGCGTCCGCGTAGCGGCCGGCCTCGTAGAGCGCGGCGGCGCGCCAGGCCGGATCGACGAAGACGTCCGCGGCCAGCCCCGGCAGGCCGAGGCCCATCAGCAGGCGCCCGAAGCCGGTCCGGGGCTGCGAGACGGCGAGCAGCGCCAGGAGGCCGATCCCCGCCAGTGCCAGGCCGGCGATCCGGGCGCGGCGGCGCCAGCGCGGCGGCAGGCCGGCGCGGAGCGGGACGGCGAAGCCCGTGTCGGGGAGGGTGAGCCGCATCAGGCGCTCCTGCGGAACAGGACCAGGACCGGCAGGGCTGCCAGCAGCAGCAGCCAGCGCCCGAGATCCGCATAGGCCAGGACGCCGTAGCCGCCCGCCGCGAGGTGCTGACTGAGCCCGGCGCCGACCACGTCGAGCACCGGGCCGGGGGTCGCGATGTCGGCGACGGTGCCGCCGCCGGCCCGGACGAGGGCGTCGAGGGCGGCCCGGTCGGGCTTCGGTGCGCCGGGCGGCAGCGGCTTGTCGGCGGGGACGAACAGCGCCTGGAGCCGCCAGCCGTGCTCGGCGATGGCGCGGGCCTCGCGGGTGGCGGCCTCGCCGATGCCGTCGCCGTCGCTGATCAGCACCACGTCGGCAGCCACGACGTTGGCCTCCGCCAGGGTGCGGCGGGCCAGCGCCAGCCCACGCTCGGGATGGGTGCCGCGGTCCGGCACCGTGTCGGCATCGAGGGCGAACAGGGTGGTGCCGAGGCTGTCGCGGTCGGTGGTGGGGGAGGCGGCGAGGTAGGCGTCGCCCGCGTAGACCACGAGGGCGACCGCCCGGGTGCCGGCGGCCTCGGCGACGGCGGCGGCGGCCTGCCGGACGCCCTGGAGGTTGCCGCCCTCCGTGACCGAGCGGGACAGGTCGACGACGATCACGGTCTCGTCGAGGTTGCGGAAGGTCCGCCCGTCCGCCCGCTCCACCGCGGGGCCGGTGAGCGCGAGGGCGATCAGCCCGGCCGCCAGGGCGGCGGCGAGGTTCGCCTGCCGCCGGCCGCCCAGCACCGCGCCGGTGCGGGCGAGATGGGCCATCAGCGCCGGATCCACCGCCCGGGCCCAGTCGCCCAACGGCGCCGAGCGCCACGCGGCGCGGAGCGCCAGCAGGACGACCACCGGGATCGCCAGGAACCACCAGGGGCGCAGCAGCGCGAAGGCGTCGAGGAAGCTCATCGGGCGGCGTCTCCCACCCGGATCCCCTCATCCCGAGGTGACCGCGCAGCGGGCCTCGAAGGAGGGCTCCAGGGATCGCGCGGCCGGCGGGAGGGCTCCTTCGAGGCCTCCGCTGCGCTCGGGCACCTCAGGATGAGGGCGTGTGCCGGACAGGCGGCGAAACGTGGATCCCTCACGCCCCCCTCCGGCTGGCCAGCAGGGCGGCGGCGGCCAGCAGCGCCAGGGCGGCCGGCCAGGGCCAGAGGTCCCGGCGCAGGGGCAGGGGCGGAGCCAGGGCGCGGCCACCCTCCAGCCGGTCGATGGCGTCGGCGACGCGGACCAGATCCTCGGTGGTGCGCACCCGGAACGCCTCGCCGCCGCTCGCCTGCGCCATGTCGCGCAGGGTCTCGGTGTCGACCACGTCCTGCTCGCCATCGGCATCGGCCATGTCGCGGGGCCCCAGCGCGATGGTGTAGATCTTGATGCCCAGCGTCTTGGCGAGGTCCGCCACGTCCTTGGGGGCGGTCTGGCCGGCATTGTTGGCGCCGTCCGAGAGCAGGATCACGGCTTTCGCGGCCTTGGCGCCGGACTGCCTCCCGGAGGCGGCCTCGCCGTCCGCATCCCGCGGGTCCAGGCGGCGCAGGGCGAGGCCGAGGCCGTCGCCGATCCCGGTGGAGCGGCCGCTGATGCCGATCGTCGCCTCGTCGAGGGCGCGGGCGACCGCGGCAGTGTCGAAGCTCAGGGCCGCCGCCACGTAGGCCTGGTCGGCGAAGATCACGAGGCCGATCCGGTCCCCGGCCCGGCGGCGGATGAAGTCGGTGCCGACGCGCTTGACCGCGGTGAGCCGGTTCACGGTCTCGCCGTCGAGGGCGAAGTCGCGCCGCTCCATCGAGCCCGACAGGTCCATGGCGATCATGATCTCGCGGCCCGAGGCCGGGAGCGCGGCCGCCGGCATGACGAGGCGCGGACCCGACAGGGCCGCCACCAGGGCGATCCAGAGCGTCCAGGTCAGCAGGGCCCGCCGCCGCCCCCGGGCCGCGAGGTCGGCGCCGGAGCGCGCCCCGCCCACCAGCGTGCCGGGCACGCGCAGGGCGCCGCTGCCGCCCTCGGGCTCGGCCGGGATCAGGCGGGCGGCCAGCAGGGGCAGGGGGAGGGCCAGGAGCGCCCAGGGCGCGGCGCAGTCGAAGGCCGACAGGAGGGCGCTGAGCCATGCGGGCAGGAACGCGCTCATGCCCGCAGCCGTCCGATCAGGCGGCCGAGTTCGGCGTCCAGGGCGTCGAGGTCGGGATCCTGCCGCCGGTACAGCCCGTCGGCGAGCACCCGGCCGGCGCCCCGGGTGAAGAAATCGGTCCTGAACAGCGCGTCCAGGCGGGCGGCCCAGTCGGCGCCCGTCGCCCGGGCCTCGGTCTCGCCGCCGAGGGTCCGGCCGAGACGGCGCAGGAGCCGGGCCTGGGCGACGAGGCGCGCCTCCGGATCGAGGTTCCGGCTCCGGGCGAGTTCGGCCAGCGCCGCCCGGCGGATGCCGGCCCGCGCCCGGCCGCGCCCGTAGCGGACGAGCCCCACCAGCAGGGCGGCGAGGAAGCCCAGAGCCGCCGCGGCGACGACCTCGCCCTGCAGGGCGCCGGCGGCGCCGCCGGGCAGATGCAGGCCCCGAAGCTGTTCGAGGGACAGGGGAATCTCGGCGGGAGTGACGGGGTTCATCGGATCGGACCGCCGTGTCGGACCTCACAGCACCGCATCGAGGCGCTCCATGAGCGGCGCATAGGCCTCCGGGCCGGTCTCGACGTCGAGGCGCACGCCCGCGATGCCGCGCCGGGCATAGTCGGCGAGCCGGGCCTCGGCGGATTCGCCCGCCGGCCCGGCCGCCGTCGGCAGCGCGGTCCCGCGGCGGCCATCCGCGAGGGCGAAGGGGTAGTATCCCGGTGGCCGGGCGCGCTCGAAGGCGTCGCTCACCAGGATCAGCCGGATGGCGATCCGCTCGGCGAGCAGCGTCAGGAGCTCGTCGAAGCCCGGGCCGGGATCGTCGAGGGCGCTGGCGATGACGAGGTGGCCGCCGGCCGGCAGCAGGCTGCGGGCGAGGGCGAGGGTCGCCTCGAGCGGCGGCTCCGCGTGGGCCCGCGAACCGGACTCGGTCCCGAGGGCGTCGGCATGGGCCTGGGCGAGGGCGCCGGTCACCGCGATCATGGCGCGCTCGCCGCCCGCCGGCCGCAGCACGGTCGGCGCGCCGGCCGAGGCCACCGCGAGGCCGACCCGGCCGCCATCGGCCGCGACCCGCCAGCCGAGCAGCGCCAGGGCCTCGGCGGCCGCCACCGAGCGCAGGGCCCGGCGGGTGCCGAACAGCATGGAGGGCCGGAAATCGGCGAGCAGCACCACGGCGCGGTCGCGCTCGTCGTGGTGGGTGCGGACATGCAGCTGCCCGGTGCGGGCCGTGGCGTTGCGGTCGATGAAGCGGCGGTCGTCGCCCTCGGACCAGAGGCGGACATCCTCCGGCTCGGAGCCGCGGCCGCGGCGCCGGGTGACGATGCCGCCGGGCAGCCCTGCCAGGGTCCGGGTGGCGGGCGCGGAACCCCGCCGGGCGAGGTGGCGCAGGCCCATCAGCGCCTCGCCCGAGAGGTGGATGCCCGCGGCGCTTCCCGTTCCTCCCCCCTTTGCGGGGGCCCCGGCCGTCAGGCCGGGTCGGGCGAGGGGAGCGACGCTTCCGGACGGGTCGCGACGGGCGCCATTTCCCGACCCGTCGCGCTGCCCCGCTTCCCCGCTGCCGCGCAGGGTCTCCTCCCCCGCAGAGGGGGGCGGGGAAGCACGTCCCGGAATCCGGAGCCCGAACACCGTCAGAGCGCCCGCACCCGCTGCACCAGCTCGCCGACGAGGCCGCGCGCCGTCTTGCCCTCGGCGGCCGCCCGCCAGGTCAGGCCGATGCGGTGGGACAGGGCGTCCCGGGCGAGGTCCGTGACGTCCTCGGGGATGACGTGGTCGCGGCCCCGCAGCCAGGCCCGGGCCTTGCCGGCCATCATCAGCGCCAGGGTGCCCCGCGGCGAGGCCGGGTGCTCGATCATGGCGCGCAGGTCCGGGGCCGCCGCATCGGTGCGGGTCGCCGCCACCAGCCGCACGAGATAGTCCTTGAGGGCCGGCGACACGTAGGTGGAGAGCGCCGCCTCCCGGGCCGCGCGCACATCCGCCAGCGACAACCGCATGGTCATGGTGTCGACGTGGTGGGTGATCTCGCCCTCCACGAGGTCGAGGATCGCCCGCTCCGTGGTCTCGTCGGGCATGTCGACCACGACGTGCAGCAGGAAGCGGTCGAGCTGCGCCTCCGGCAGCGGGAAGGTGCCGGCATGCTCGATCGGGTTCTGGGTCGCCACGACCATGAACGGATCGGACAGGCGGTGGGTGGTCCCTGAGACCGTCACCTGCCCCTCGGCCATGGACTCGAGGAGCGCCGACTGCACCTTCGGCGGCGCGCGGTTGACCTCGTCCACCAGCACGAGGGCGTGGAACAGGGGCCCCGGCAGGAACTCGAACGTGCCGCTGTCCTGGCGCCAGACGGTGGTGCCGGTGAGATCGGCCGGCATCAGGTCCGGGGTGCACTGGATGCGCGCGAAGGAGCCGTCGAGCCCGTCGGCGAGCCGCTTGACCGCGCGGGTCTTGGCCAGCCCCGGCGCGCCCTCGATCAGCAGGTGGCCGCCGGTGAGCAGCCCGATCAGCAGGCGCTCGACGAGGCCGGCGCTGCCGATCAGGCCGCGCTCCAGCCCCTCGCGGAGCGCCATGACGCGGCCGTGCAGGGCGTCGTCGGGAACGGTGTCGGGCCGACGCTCGGCGAGGGCGCCGCTCATACGCGGACGCATCCTGTGCGGCAGGATCTTGCGCTGCGGGATCTTGCGCGGACCCCGTCCGCCGCTCGGGCCGTGTGCTGCATCCTGCACGTCTCCTCGACCGGGTCCCGAATTCTTAAGGGATCCTCAGGCTCTTGCCGGTGTGCCCGCTGCCCGGTGCGGCCGTCAATCCCGGTTCGGATACGCTTACGGATCCGGGCCGGGCCATGGTGTCACGGTTTCGTCACCTCCCCGCTCCCATGAGACCGCGGATGATCAGCTACACCGCCCTCCCCGAAGAACTGAAATCCGCCATCGGCCTGCTCGTGGCCTTCGTGCTCGGCACGATCATCGGGGCCGAACGCCAGTACCGGCAACGCACCGCGGGCCTGCGGACGGCCGTGCTGGTCGCGGTGGGAGCGAGCGCCTTCGTGGATCTCGGCATGCGGCTCACCGGCCCGGACGGGGGCGTCCGCACGGTGGCCTATGTGATCTCCGGCATCGGCTTCCTCGGCGCCGGCGTGATCATGAAGGAGGGCATGAACGTCCGCGGCCTCAACACGGCCGCGACCCTGTGGTGCTCGGCGGCCGTCGGGGCGTTCTGCGGTGCGGACCTGCCCCTGGAGGCCGTGTTCGTGATGGTGACGGTTCTAGCCTGCAACACCGCGCTCCGGCCGCTGGTGAATGCCATCAACCGCGCGCCGATTCGCGAATCCGCCACCGAGGCGACCTACGAGGTCCAGGTCACCACGGCGCCCGGCGAGGCCGGTCCGGCGCAGGATCTGCTGGTGGAGCGCCTGGAGGCGGCGAACTACCCGGTCGGCAGCGTCGAGGTGGAGGAGCGGGGCGAGACCGCGGTGGATGTGGTGGCGACCCTGACGGCCAGCGCCGTGAAGGCCGAGGAGCTCGACGCCGTCACGGCCGAACTGGCCCGCGCCCCGGGTATTCGTCACGCCACGTGGTCGGTCCAGACCGCCGACTGATCTGTTTTCGGCTCAAAGCTCGGTCCGTTCGACCGGAGCGGCGGCCGGTTCCGATCCAAGTCGGTCGTCCAGGTTGCCCTCGGAACTCATCCGAAGCGGTCGTTGAAAAAGGGGATAGTGACTCAGCAGCCACAGCGGAGTGAACACGCACTTTGAGCGGGAACCGCCGATCATGAGCGCTGTTTGCGAGCCCATGACCCAACTGTCCAGCTGACCCGACCGATCACCCCTAACCGTATCGACGATCTTCATGGCCCTAGGGATCGGCTGCCTAAGTGCGGCCATCGCTATGGCTTTGATCTAGGGGCAGATCACCGCAATCGGGCTGGTACCCAGCGCTGCCATGCGGCCGCCAACCCCACCCAGCCGCTCAGCTGATGATGCAAATGTTACAAAAGCGGACGCTCCAGGTTGCGTTGAACGCTCTATAAAAGCAAATTAAAGAGTCATTAATGCAATCTAAATCGAATATTTACTCTGATAACGCTTGAGGAATTCAACCTGCATCAATGTAGGCCTAACGCACGTTCTGCGCACTCGCAGGAAGGGCCGACATCCGCGCGATGGGCAATAACTCTACGACATCAATCCCGCAGCGGCGCCGAAAGCTCACGCTAGCGATCAAAATCAGCTTACTCGGCACGCTGTTACTCATCTTCGCCACAACATGTCTCGCCACTCTGCTGATCGTCCAAATGCGTGGTGAATTGCTTACTCGCGCGGAGGCCTCGCTCGACAACAATCTGCGACTTCTTCAGCAACTTCTCTCGGATGAGGGCACCGCTGGATCGTTCAGCGTCCGGGATGACCGCTTGTATGTTGGCTCGCACGCTATCGACACCGCCGACAGCGCCGTGGACCGGGTACGAAGAATCATCGGTGGCACCGCGACTATCTTTCGAGGTGACACGCGCGTGGCGACCAACGTGATCAAGCCAGATGGCACGCGCGCCGTCGGCACCAAGCTGGCGCCGGGCCCGGCCTACGAGGCCGTGCTAAGCCGAGGGGTCCCGTACCGCGGGGAGGTGGATGTACTGGGGACGCCCTACTTGGCGCATTATGAGCCGATCCGAGACGCCGCCGGAACCGTCATCGGGATACTCTACGTGGGCGTGAAGCTGTCTGACTTCCTGGCCGGCGTCGATGCGGCCCTCCGGCAGACGGTCCTCATAGGGCTTCTGGTGACACTCGCCGCCGTCGGTCTCCTCTGGCTGGCGTTGCGTCGTGCCCTGGCTCCGTTGACGAGCCTGCGCGTGGTCATGGGCCATCTGTCCGAGGGCAATTTGGCGGTTACGGTCGTCGGCACGCAGCGCACCGACGAAATCGGTGTGATGGCTGCCGCTGTACAGGTGTTCAAGGACAATCTCGTCCGAGCCCGCAAGTTGGAAGAGGAGACGGCCTTAGGGTGTGAACCGAACCAAGGCGTTGCAGGGTTTGTCGTTTTGTGATTCCAGGCGGCCGTTTTGCGGCCTGGAGGTAGCGATGGCGGACCTGTTCT